>JAJPYR010000024.1:9354-44601 GCA_021204825.1 Clostridia bacterium
GAACTCAACGGTGAAAGTGCCGCCGGCAGCCGTCTGCGGCCGGTCAGAACTCAACGGTGAAGGTGCTGCCTTTGCCCTGCTCGCTCTCCACGGATATCTTCCAGCCGTACTTGAGGCAGATTTTGCGGACGGAGGCGAGGCCTAAGCCGAAGCCTCCGTTCTTGCCTCCGTGGGATTTGTCCACGGTGAAGAAACGGTCAAAGATGCGGTCCCTGTTCTCAGGGGCAATGCCTACGCCCGTGTCCGCCACTTTGAGGCAGTCATAGTTGAGGGTCACGGTGACGCTTCCGCCCGGCTTGTTGTAGCGGATGGCGTTGCGCACAAGGTTGCCGAAGACCTCGCACACGAGCTCGTGGCGGCTCTGCACGATGACGTTGTCCTCGATGCTGTCCTCAAGCGTTACGTCATGGGACTCGGCTTCGGGACGGAGCACGGAAATCATCTCACGGGCTATCTCAGAGAAGTTGACCTCATCGGGAAGAATCTCATCGCTGTCTATCTCACTGTAATTGATTATGCAGGTTATGAGAGACGTGAGCCTTGTGCTCTGCGTGGATATGACCTCATATGCGTCCTGCTTCTGCTCCTCCGTAAGGGCTCCGGCCTTCAAAAGCTCTGCGTATCCCTGGATGGATGTAAGCGGGGTGTTCATTTCGTGGGTTATGTTGGAGATGAACTCGTCCTTGGTCTTGCGCGCGTTGTTGACCGATTCCTTCTCCGCAACTATCTCGCCCATCTGCCGCTCTATGTTGCGGTTGCGCTCGTTGAGGACCTCTGCTATGGGCTTGAGCTCGGAATATTTAGTTGTGACCATGCCTTTCTTTGAGGCGTTTGCCGCAAGGTCCTGGACAGGCTTTACGATGAAGTACGTGGCCACGAAGGCAAGGATTATGCAGAGCACGATGTCTATGGCTATATAGGTTGCCGTTGTGGGAAGGGTCTTTACGAACAGCTTCCACTCAGAGGGTATTGAGACGGCTATGCGCACAAGGAGAGTGCTGCCGTCTGCCTCTGTGAAGGCCTTGCAGTAATACACCATGTTCTCACCAAGCGTCTCACTGTTGCGCACTGCGTAGCCGGAGCCGTCCTCCAGAGCCGCTATGACCTCCGGGCGGTCTGAGTGGTTCTCAGAGATGTTCTGCTGCCTGGAGTCTCCAAGGACTGTGCCGTCTGCCGTTATGTATGTGACACGCGCCCCGTCCAGAATCTCAGCAAGGGCATCCGCACCGTCCTGGTCTGCGGTGTAATCGTTTTCATCATACAGGTTCATATAGACAAGCAGGTATTCCTCCGTCTCATCCACAGAGGAGTTGTAATACACCTGCGTGGACGCAAGCGAAAAGAGTATGATGGATATGATTGTTATTATCAGTGAAAAGATAAGTATTCTTGCTCTCATATCTCGTACGTTTCCTTGTTATCTGCCTGTATCTGCCGCATATTGCGGCTCCAATGCGCCTGCCGGCGCTGTGCGGGGAATGTGCCGCGGACGGCCGCAGCGCCTTGCAAAGGAGCTGTACGGGTCTGCGGACTTTAGAAGCGGTATCCCACGCCGAAAACGGTCTCTATCTTCACGCCCAGCTTTCTAAGGCGCGCCACGTGGTTGTCCAGGGTGCGGGTCTCGCCCTGGTCATAGCCCCAGACCTCTGTGAGGAGCTTTTCACGGGGCAGAGCCTTGCCGGCGTTCTCCACAAAGTATTTGAGGAGCTCGTATTCCTTTTTGTTGAGCACCAGCGGCTCCCCGTCCAGGGTGGCTGACATGCGGTCTATGTCAATTATGACGCCCTTGGCCGCTATCTCGCCCCTCTTCTCCCTGCCCCTCAAGCGGGCATTGACGCGGGCCGTGAGCTCCAAGACGGAGAAGGGCTTCGTGACGTAGTCATCCGCGCCCATGTTGAGGCCTGTGACCTTGTCTTCCTCGCGCCCTTTGGCGGTCAGCATTATGACGGCCACGGAAGGGCATCTGCTCTTCACATACTTAAGAACATCCAGCCCGGAGCCGTCCGGGAGCATTATGTCCAGAAGGGCCACGTCCGGTGTGTCTTCCTCCAAAGCCTGCTCAAAGGACGCTATCGTATTGTATGCCTGCATCTCCAGGCCGTTCATCTCCAGAGCGACTTTCACAAGCCCGCAAATGGACGCGTCATCCTCCAGTATCCAGATCTTTCCCTTCATACTGCTGCCTCGCTAAGTTTCCTGCATTTCATTCTAACATAAAGGGCAAGGGATTTCAACTCTGTTCACACCCCTGCAAAAGCCTTCAAAAAGGCCTTCAGCGGACCCATAGGGTCTGCATGGAGCCGTGCGGAAGGTTCTGCTCGGGCAGAAAATGCCCGGTGTGCAGCCCGCCCCGGCAAGGGCCTGGGACACGCAGGACACATTATAGTGGGAGCAGCCGGAGCGGCTGCATATCAGCCGAAACGGCCGTTTATGTAATCATCCGTGCGCTTGTCTGCGGGGTGTGAGAAGATGCGCTTGGTCTCATCCATCTCTATCATCTCGCCCAGCAGGAAGTAGGCTGTGTAGTCTGCGATACGGAAGGCCTGCTGCATGTTGTGGGTTACCATTATGATGGTTATCTTGTCCTTGAGCTCTGCGCAGAGCTCCTCTATCTTTCCGGTTGAGATGGGGTCCAGCGCGGATGTGGGCTCATCCATAAGGAGTATCTGGGGCTCCACGGCAAGAGCCCTGGCGATGCAAAGCCTTTGCTGCTGGCCGCCGGAAAGGCCCAGGGCGGACTTGTTGAGGCGGTCTTTGACCTCATCCCACATGGCAGCCCCTTTGAGGGACTTTTCCACTATGCCGTCCAGGTCCGATCTTGAGCGTATGCCGAATGTCCTGGGACCGTATGCTATGTTGTCATAGACGCTCATGGCAAGCGGGTTGGGGCGCTGGAAGACCATGCCCACGTTCTTGCGAAGCATGGTGAGGTTGGCGTTCTTGGCGTATATGTCCGAATCCCCCACCTTTATCTCGCCGGTTATCTTGCAGCCTTCCACAAGGTCATTCATGCGGTTTATAGACTTGATTAGCGTGGACTTGCCGCAGCCCGAAGGGCCTATCATGGCCGTAAGCTTGCGCACGGGGAAGTTCATGTAGATGTTCTTCAGTGCATGGAAGTTGCCGTAGAAGAGGTTCATCTCCTTTATGGAAACGGCTGTATCGCCGGATATGTTGAAGTGTTCTATCTTTTTCATGTCATTGTTCTCCCCAGCCCTTCCCCGGACCTGTTGTCTGTCTTGCTGTCTGTCTCATCCATGGTGTCTTTAAAGAATGTATAACCCATTCCTGAGGAAGGCTCTGCGCCGCTTTCCGGCGGGGCGTCCTTCACGAAGGCATATCCTCCGGGCGGCGTCTGCGCGCTCTTTCTTGCCTTCCATTCCATTACGGCGTCATGGGCGTCCGCAGCGGCGGCATCTGCCGCAGGGGCATCCGCAGCCGATGCGTCAGCGCCGTCTGCGGACTCCTTCCCGGATGCGGAATGCTCTGCTTCCGCGTCATTGTCCCCCTCTCCCTTGTCCGTATGGGCCATGGGGTTGAAATAGCCTTCCTCTGCAGGAGGATTCTTCCTGTTGCGGAACCAGATCTGAATGCGCTTGAAGATATTCTTCTTGCCTGCACGGCGGTTCTCTATAATGCGCTCTATGAGGGACACAAGAAGGTTGAGAAGGAATACGAATATTATGAGGACCGTGCCCACGGCATAACTCTTCCCCACTTCCAGGCCTTCGCTTATCATGGAGTACATGAGCACCGCCAGGGTTGAGCCGGATGAGAACAGCCCTGTGGGCATGTATGCGGACATGCCTACGGTGTATATGAGGGCCGCGGTCTCGCCTATGATGCGGCCAATGGAAAGGATTACGGATGTGATTATTCCGGCTATGGCCTGCGGAAGGACTACGGTGAACACTGTCCGCAGCTTGCCGGCGCCCAGGGCATATGAGGCCTCGCGCATTGAATCCGGGACTTCGGACAGGCTTTGCTCCGTAGACCGGATTATGGTTGGCAGAATCATGAGGGCCATGGTCAGTCCGCCGTTGAAGATGTTGACCCCCATGCCGCAGTATACGCCGAAGAAGAGATACCCGAAAAGGCCGAATATTATGGACGGAACGCCTGCCAGGGTGTCTATGAAAAGGCGAACGACTTTGACGAACCAGCTGCCCTTTTTGGCGTACTCGTTCAGGAATATGGCCGCCCCTATGCCGAACGGCAGCGCGAACACGAGCGCCACCACTATGACCAGCGCTGTGGAAGCGAAGGCCGGGGCCATGGTTATGTTGGAGTATGAGCTTTCGCCGAATACGAAATCCGTTGTAAGATACGGCACGCCGCGCACGAACACATAGACCACGAGTCCTACAAGGATAACGGTCACAAGGATGGACACTATCCATGATATGACGGCCAGAACGTCCTGCACGGAGCCTGCCTTGCGGAACTGCATGTTTTCCGCCGTGTGGCCTTCCTTGACCTTTCTGGAGAAGAAGCTGTTGCCGGAGACGGCGTTGTTGCGCTTCACAACCCACAGAATAAGGTTGATGATGAGTATGAACAGAAGCAGTATGAATCCTGTGGCAATGAGCGCGCTGCGGTGCGTTCCCGTGGCGTATCCGAACTCCATCACTATGTTGGATGTCAGGGACCTTAAGGGTATGAACCACGAGGACGGGTAGTTGACTGCGCCGCCTAAAAGGAACTGCACGGCCATGGTCTCGCCTACGGCTCGTCCGATGCCCAAAATCATGGCGGCAAGGATGCCGTTGCGGGCTGCGGGAAGCATGACACGGAACACTGCCTGGTTCTTGGTGCAGCCTAAGGCTAAGGCGCCTTCATAGTAGTGCATGGGCACGGACTCAAGGGAGTTCTTGGTTATGGAGCACACTGTGGGCAGTATCATGACGCTCAGGATCAGGGTGCTTAAAAGCAGGCCGGACCCTGAAAGGGTGCCGAACATGTTCTCCAGGGCCGGCTTGACAAGTTCCAGTCCGAAGTAGCCGAATATGATTGAGGGTATGCCTGCAAGCAGGTTTATGATCTGCGAGAAGACGCCTTTAAGTTTTTTGGGGCAGTAATATACGATGAATACCGCCATGAAGACGGCCAGGATGCCGCCAAGGATTACGGAGCATGCAGTGAGGACCAGGGTGGTCACAATCATGGCGAAGACGCCGAATGTGCCTGAGTCCGGATCCCACTGGGACCCGAAGATGAACTTGAAGAATCCCGTTTCCTGGAATGCCGGTATGCTGGCGGTCAGGATGTATACGACTATTGCAAGGACGGCGATTATGGAAAAGGCGGCAAAGAAGATGAATATGGCCTTCGCCACGTTTTCCCTGTTGAATATCCTGCCCATCCGTCCTGAGTGATCTTTTTGCATTTCTTCCTCCGCTGAGGACCCCTTTTCAGCATTTATGCCAGAGCCCGTATCCGGGCCCTGGCCATGCTGTGTTCAATATGCCTGATGTTTTTCCGCTCTCTCATATCCCTCTCCCGGGCCGGATTACAGGGCTCCGAGCGAGATGTAGCCGATCTTGTTTGCGGCGCTGTTGCTCTTTATGGCTGAGATGACGGCGTTTGTGGAATTGTACGAATCAAAACCCACACCCGTATAATTCTTCTCTATGCCGACGAGCTCTTCAAACGCGGAGCGCGTTCCGGAGCCGGATTCTCTTGAAATCCCGGCCAGAATGCCCTCGAATCCCGTTCCGTCTTCATAGAGGGCCTTCAGCTGCGCTGTCGTGACATTGTCCAGATCTGATTTCGCGTTGACGATGATGGCTATGCCGTCCGTGGCTATCTTCTGCCATTCGAGGCTTGCCTCTTCATCCGTTGTAAGATCCCTTGAGGACATTGCTATATCCACGGTTCCGTCTGTGGCCTCTGTGATTCCGGACCCTGACCCGTTCTGGTTTACTGTGATTCTCACATTGGGATTTACGCTCTCATACATGCCCACAAGGTTCTGCATAAGGGGTCCTACGGATGTGGAGCCGCTGATCTTTACCGTCCCGGAAGCTGTTGTGTCTGTGGTGTACTCCTTTGCTTCCACTGCTATATATCCTTCATCCGCGACTTCTGTCTGCGCCGCAGAGCTGAAGATATAGTTCACAAAGTCCTTTGCCGCGGCGTTAAGGCCGTCATAACTCTGATAGCATACGATGAACGGCCTGGAAAGCGTGTATGAACCGTTCTCAACGTTTGCAACGGTTGCCTCGACTCCGTTGAACTTGAGCGCCTTGATCTCTCCCTCGGCGCATCCTGCAAATCCTGCGGCCGCTCCGACCACGGCCACACATGCTGCTGCAAGCAATGCTGCCGCAACTCTTTTTGCCTTCATAATTTCTCCTGAATATCTTGTTCCTTGTTTTACAGCCCCAATATACCGCCCGCACGTAAAAAAATAAGGCAGCAAGTTGTAATAAAATTGTAATAACTTCACTTCGTACTGTCTGCTTTGCGGTTTGCTGTACTGCATGCGCGCGCCCGCATTATCCGGAACAATTATGCGGAACCGGCGCCTGCACTGTGTGCGGATGCACCCGGAAAGGGCGCCTGATATGCCGCTTCAAACGAAGCTCCCCTGCAGAAAGGCAGACAAATATGGACAATGCAGGCCCTGTTGTGTACTTTGTCATATGATGTCATAATAATAATTGACTATCCCCCTGCGGATATGGTACAATTAAAACATGCAGATAAAGAAACTGAAGCTTAGAAAACTTAATAACACAAGGGATATAGGCGGTTTTCCTGCTGCAGACGGCTTGTACATACGGCCCGGAATGCTCATCAGGAGCGGCAAGCTGTACAGGCTGCCCAAGATTACGAAAAAAACCCTCAAGGCCATAGGGGTGAAAGTTGTCATAGACCTCAGAATAGACAACGAAGTGGACCAATACCCCCCTTGTATGCTTGAAGGAACGAAATACATACACATCCCTCTGCTCACAACAGCCAAGCCCGGCATAACCTATGAGAAAAGAAGCATGCCGAGCCTTATGAAGGAAGAGAGCACGCTTATTGAGACAGAGTTCAAGGACGCATACGAGTACATGCACAGGATTTATACGGATGTCCTGTTTGACAAAGAGTCCCAGGAGAGCATCCGCAAGGTCTTTGATGTATTCCTCACGGAAGACGGCTGCATACTGTGGAACTGCAGCGGCGGAAAGGACAGGGCAGGCATAATAGCCATGCTTTTGGAGTCCGTATTAGGCGTCCCTGAAGACCTGATAATCCAGGACTACATGGCATCTCAGGAATTCCAGCGCAGGAAGCGCAGCACACAGAAAAGGCTCCTTAAACTGGTCCCCGGCTACCGCAGGTTCAAAGAGCTCCTCATAGCCTTCATGGACGCACGGCCGGAATACATCACGCAGGCCATGGACACCATGAAGGAGCAGTACGGCTCCGTCATGGGATACTGCAAAGAGGCCCTTGGGCTCACGGATGGGGACATCCGGACCCTTCGTGACAAATACCTTTGCAAATCATACCGCATGCCTGACGAAACGGACCCGAATGCAATCATACTGTAACTGAGACAAATGAAAGAAGAAGTTTACGACAACATGGACAGTGCCATCCCCCCAGGGGGAAGAAAGATACGCGAGAACTACGAAAAACGCCACCTTATCCAGGACTGCCTGGAAAGCCACAGGCGGTTTGACTATGACTACATAGCTTTCGGCAAATACACCATCCCGGACAGCACTTACCCGTACCGCAAAAAGGGCTGGAAACGCTTTGTGACAGGGCTGCTTCGCACCATTACGCAGATATTCGGCCCGCTGGTCAACTGGTTCGGATACGGAGCCACTGTCAGGGGCAGAAAGAACATCCGCGCCTTAGGCAGAAAGCAGGGCGCCATCTGCATCTCCAATCACTTCATGTTCCTGGACAACCTCATCCTCCGGCAGGCCCTCGGCTTCTACCGCTCCTTCCACACCATGACATACCAGAACAACAGGGGCGGATTCCTTGGATGGATACTGAAGCATTCCGGCATGCTGCCATTCAGTCCTGACCTGGAGGCCATGCGCAACATGACCAATGAGATGGAGCGCCTCCTCAAAAAGGGCAAGTTAATCAACTTCTACGCCGAGCGCGCCATGTGGGGCAACTACCAGAAACCCCGCCCCTTGAAGGAAGGAGCCTTCCACTACGCAGTGAAATTCAATGTCCCTGTCGTTCCCGTCTTCTGCACCTTCAAAAAGACCAGAAAGCACGGCTACGCACAGTGGGTTGTAGTCCACATCCTGCCGCCCATATACATCAACGAGGATTTGCCCAGAAAGGACCGCATCGCAGACCTCAAGACCCGCACCGAGCAGGCCTGGAAGGAGTGTTACGAGAAAGTATACAAGAAGCCTCTCGAGTACCTTCCTGACGTCCGCAAGAATCCCCGTCCCGCAGATGACTGATCCTGCAAACACAATCCAGCACCCATCCGCCTGCCACGCCGGCAGGCGGTTTTCTTGTGCCCGGCAGAAAAACGGATACAACATCGGATACAACATTTTGCCCCCTGTCTCAAAAGGCGCTTATATGGCAGTGCCGGCTGCAAAAAATGCCGTATATGTGCACGGATTGAACAGTTGCCTAATGCAGATGGAACCAAAATCCGGCCCGGAAACTGTCGAAAAATCCGCAGTTTGCATGCTCAGGATATCCACGCAAAGGACAGCCTGGCCACTTCAGATTCATGTGAATTGGGATTGAGTATGAACATTTGTTTGTTAACGGTTCCAATTTGGCAGAGTTTGCCCTTCTCCCCTCTCCGTTTGGCACTGCGGATGCCCTTGCTGCAGGTAAGAAATATTTTCGAATATCAGCGGGAACGCAAGAGGGAGTGCTCCTCGCATCCCCTGTTTTATACAGACTTCTGTTGTTTTTCCCGGCGCCGGATTGCATTATGGCGTGGATTTGCGCTCTGCAAAGTGTTTAAGATGCAGGTCCAAAGACCGGTGCCCAGGCACCTGGCATCAGGGGTCACTGGGGAAGAGGTCCGGAATCTGTTCACCGGATGTGTGGGCAAACAGTACCTTGTCCGGAACACAGCGGCTGAGAAGCTTGCCGTACACCAGAACGTGCTCTCCGTCACATGAAATTTTGGCCTTGTAACAGTGAGGCATGCTGCAGGCCATCTCTTCTCTCCGTGTACGTGAAGACCTCCTGGTCCGGGAATACAAAGAGAGTATGAAGGTCAGACTCCGGTATACAGGGAATACAGCTGTCTTTGATGCATGACAGGCCTTGGCGGCCCTTCCTGCAGAACATGATTGCCCGCTTGCAGAACGGGCAGAGCCGGAATTCCTGTTCAAAAGGCCCGGATGTATATGCCTTGCATGCATCATCATGCAGCGGGTCTCTCTCCATCACGAAACCCCACAGGTTCAAGCCCGGGTTGTATGCCAAAGCGGCCCGGACATCCTTCTCTAGGTATATATGAAGAAGATCCCTTTCCGGTTCTTCTGTTTCATACACATATCCGCCGCAGCAACACTGCCATCCGCCCATATTCCTCTGCCTCCGCCGCTATGTCTGCCCGGCAAATTATAGCCTGCCGGATTCAGGAAAACAGCACAAAAACCGCCGGCGGATTGCTGGCGGCCTTTGTGGTTTGTAATGGGATTGTAAATATGGGGAAGGGGTCAGGAGCCGCTGTGAAGGCGCTCCACCCCCGTATCATTGTCAGGCTTGTCGGTGTTGTGCACGGTGTGCTCCGTGACAGACCATGCGCACTCGGCCTTCGTGGAGTTGAGGATGCCCTGGAGATAGATGGGGAAATACTCAAGCTCGAATATGGGGCCGAAGAACAGCACCGCTATCCTCTCGCGGACTGTTATGCGGCAGTAGACGTCCCGCATCGCTATCATGCACAGCGCAACATAGATGAACATAAAGAGGTATATGACGGCTATCGGCATTACGAAAAGCAGCAGAAGGGCGCGTATCCATTCAGGGTCTCCCATCACCCCGAAGTAGATGGAAAGGCCGGCGCCGGTAAGGGCTGTAATTGCCGTCAGAACTATGAAGAACACAAGGGGAACTACGCAGAAGAAGTACTCGAACTCGCCCTCTGTAAGATGCCCGCGCTCTTTTGTATGCGCTGCAATGAGCTTCTTGTACTTTTTGTCGCACTGGGAGAATCCGGTGAGCCAGCGCACACGGCGCTCATAGCACTCCTTATGCTTCGTGGGCTCCTCTGTATAGAGCCTTGCTTCAGGATAGTACATTGAGGAGAAATCCTTGATGAAGCAGTCCATGCGGAGTTCGTAGTCCTCTGTGACTGTCCTGTAGGGCCATCCGCCTATCTCTTCTATTACACGGCGGCGGATCATCATGCCCTGGCCGCACATGTTCATAGGTATGTTCTTTTTGATGCGGTAACGGTTGCCAAGGTCATCAAGCTGTGCGTAGATGAGGCTGGAGCAGTTGGAAATGATGGTGCGGTCCTTGCGGGAGCCTAAGTTGTTCTTGTTGTCCTTGCGGGACAGGTAGATGTCTATATCGTACTCTAAGGCGTTGTTAAGCTCTTCAATGTAGTTGTCTGTGAGAACGCCGTCTGCATCCACGATGACGAATGCATCATAGGAATCCATCTCATCTCTGGTGATTCTCTTGAAGTATCCGTCCAGGGCTCCGCCCTTGCAGGTCTGCTCCGGAACCACAAACACTCTGGCACCGTACTTGCCTGCAATCCGGACCGTGGGGTCTGTTTCTTCCTTTACTATGACATTGACGTCAAAGCAATTCCTGTCATATGTCTGCCTCTCTATTGACTTGAGAAGGTCTTCAATGACTGCGCTCTCGTTCAGTGCGGGAATTATGACGGAGATTCTTCTTTTCTCTGTGGCTATCCTGTGTTCCGGCTTGTAATTTAAACTGAAGAACTGCACAAGCTTAGGCAAATAGACAATCACAGCCACAAGAGCAATGACAGCGTAACCGATCAGTATCTCATTGACTAACATCCTGTGCCTCCTTTGTCATATTTTTCAATTACATTATAATGAACATATATGACAAGTGTCAACAAAATGAGCCGTACATTTTGCCCGGTTTTGTTAAAATCTCGTGAAAATTTTCCGAATATATTGCAGTTTTAGACTTTCTTTTCATTTGAGATACCCAACACTTTTTTGTCATATGCCGATATGACAAAATTTATGCAATGGCACCCGTTGCCAGGACATTTCCCCTTTGCAGGTTCCTGCGGTGGACATTATGACAAGTCCTTCTTTCCGACCCGGTGGCCTCCGGATGCAGTGTTCCGTCATATGACAACACCGGCCCGCAGTCCGGCGCCGGTTTCTTTTCCCTGTTTTTATATAAGAAAAGGGAGACACGAATGTCTCCCGATTCCCAACAATATCCTCTATAAACCGCGATATGAAACAGATGGTTCGCTCCAATCTGATGTGTGTTCCTGCATTTGCGTTTTGCGCATTCCCTGTTTGAGAGGTCCGCTGCGGGACGGCAGGGCAAGAGCCCGGGGTGCTTGGCGGCCATGACAGGCGGTCCGGACATGCGGCTAAGATGCGAAGGATGTGTGCGGCGGATGTCAGATCTGGCGCTCTGTGTCGCTGAAGAAGAACAGGGCTATGGTGCCGGGGCCTGTGTGGGCTCCGATGACGGGGCCTATGTCGTTGATCAGGACCTTGCCGTTCATTGCAGGCAGGGCCTCCTCTATCTTCTCAGCTATAGCCTCGGATTCAGCCTGCAGCATGGAGTTGGATATGTACACCTTTCCGCAGTATTCATCCCCTGACTCTGCCTGGGCCTTGATCTGGTTGACGAGCTCCTTCATGGCTGCGTTCCTGCCGAAGACCTTCTTGCGGACGATGAGCTTGCCCTCTGAGTTGACGTCCATTACGGGAACTATTCTCATAAGGGAGCCGATTACCGCTGCGGGTCCGGAAACTCTGCCGCCGCGCTTTAAATGCTTGAGGTTTGTGGCGAAGAACCAGTGCCTTAAGCGCAGCTTGTTGGATTCAACCCAGTCCCTGACCTCTTCTATGCTCTTGCCTTCGGCCTTGAGCTCTGCGGCCTTGTCTACAAGAAGCCCGTATCCGGATGATGCCGCAAGGGAATCCACGGCAAGGACCTTCCTCTCCGGGTATTTTTCCTGGAGCATCTCGCAGGCTGCCTTGGCGGATGCCCACCCGCCGGACAGGCCGGACGAGAACTCTATATGAAGGACATCATATCCCTCTTTAAGGATGGGCTCAAGGAAGTCTATGACCTCATCCGTTGTAACCTGCGCCGTTGTGGGAAGCGCGCCAGCATCTATCTTTCCGTAGAACTCTTCCCTCGTGATGGACTGGAAGAGGTCATCTTCGAATACCTGTCCGTCTATGATGTAGTGGAATGAATTGTAGGGCACCCCGATGCTCTTGAGATGCTCCGCTGAGAGGTCACATGTTGAGCTGCATGTGATTTTGTAATCTGCCATAAAACGTATCTCCTGTATGGCTCCTGCCCCTCAAGGCCGGATGTATAGCGTGATATGACCGCCCTCTTTGCAGGGTGGCTTTTCTGTTTCTGCTTTCAAATTATATAAGCGGCCGGAAAATTGTCAATCACCGGACCCGCCCTCCGTGCCGCTTCAGTCTACACACTTTAAAATCATGTTTCTACCGCCAAAAAAAACGGCTCTACTGAAAGTAGAACCGAGGATATATATTGCTTTTTCGGCCTTTTTTGCCCCTTAAAACGGACTATGCGCGGACTTGTAAATCTGCATAAAAATCCCGCATAATGAAGTGTCTTTCAGTGTGTACTCCATGTCTCAGACCCAATCTGCGGCCCTTGGAAAGGCTCCGGAAAGCCCTTGGGAAGGGTCGGAAAGACCTTGGAAGGGGCTTCAACAGCCGGAAATGAGGATTTTGAGAATCCTGCCCGCAAAAGGCCGTGCGTAACAGGATAAAATGCCCTTTACTCGCTGTACGGGTGCCCTTTTTTGTGATTTTGGAAGATTTTACAGGGCTGGTTCAGACAAGCTTTCTGAGGTACTTGACGGGTACGCACTTTGTAAGCCACACGCCGTTTGCGGAGAGGTAGAATTTGTACCCGTCCTGCGCCATTTGGGATGCTGAAACCTCGTATATCACGGCTTTTCCGTGCCTCAGACCTACCTTGCAGGCCGTGTCCGTGTCCTTGGAAAGATGCACGTACAGGCGGGACTTGGGAAGAAGGCCCTGGACGTCTATGGAGGATACGTACTTCTCCCCTGTTCCGTGGTACAGGATGTCCGGGGGCGCTGTTTCTGCAAGCTCCACGTCCACAGGAATGGAGTGCCCCTGGTTGGCGCGTATGAGGGTCTTGTCTTCGTTGAATGAGTACCGGGTCTTTTCATCCTCCCGGACTATCTTCTCCAGCATCTGCATGTTGAAGGGCGTCTGGCGGTTAATGCCTGCAATGAGCTCATCCACATTGGCCCAGCCGTGCTCATCCAGCTGTATGCCTATAACCTCCGGCTTGTGGCGAAGAATCAGGGCTATGAATTTGCTGATCTCATTGAGCGTCATGGCTTTCATGACTTGTCTCCGTCTGCGTCTGCAGCCGTGTCTGAGGGCTCTGCAGCTGTATCTGCCGGCCCGGTCATATCTGCCGTTAAGCTGCATACGGGTGCGCTGTTTGAGTTTTCTGCCGTATCTGCTGCGGCTGCCGCTGCGGCTGCTGCTTCAGCGGCTGCCCGGGCAGCAAGCTTTGCGGCTTTCTTGCCTTCAGGGTACTCTTTTGAGAGATGATGAACGGCGCTGTATATGGTAGGTATAAGGACGAGGGTCACGAGAGTGCCTATGAGAAGGCCGCCGATGACCACGATTCCGAGAGGCTGCATGAGCTCGCTGCCCTGGCCGATGCCTATGGCTATAGGTATGAGGGCGAGGATGGTTGTGAGCGTTGTCATAAGGATGGGACGGAGCCTGGTCTTACATGCCTCCTGCACTGCGTAGTAGTGCTGCATGCCCGCCTCGTGAAGCTGCTTGATCTTCTCCAGCATGACTATTGCGTTGTTTACGACCACGCCCATGAGCATTATGAGGCCTATGAACGAGACAACGTTCAGCGTGGAGCCCGTTATTACGAGGAATATGAACCCTCCGGTGAAGCTGAACGGTATGGATGCCATTATTATGAGAGGCTTTATGCCGGATGAGAACTGTATGGCCATTACGGCGTAAAGAAGGAACAGGGAAATGACCAGGGCGAGGATCAGGCCTGAGAATGCGTCTGAAAGGTAGCTGCCTATGCCGCTTACCTCGAATGAGTAGCCGTCATAGCTCTTGAGCACTTCCTTTGCTATGTTCTGCATCTCAGTGCTGGCCGTGCCTGTGTCCGTGCTGTTCTTGCTTGCGGAGACGGATATCATCTGCTGTCCGTTGGTGCGGCGGATGCAGGCCGCTGTTTCCGTCTTGACAATGTATGCGGGCTGGGTGGGGTCGTCTTCATCCATTATCACATTGCCGTCATCATCCGTGGCCTTGACAAGAATATCCTTAAGATGTATGGGATTCACGCCCGTTGTGTTGCCGCTGTCATCCGTTACGGCCTCATATCCCACAACAAAGTCCAGCAGTGACTGCTTGTCCACAATGGCATCATTGTCGAACTGCACGTCTATGTCATACGTGTCTGTGCCAAGCGTGACGGTGCATGCGGTATAGGAAGCTATGCCTATGCGGAGCGTGAGAATAAGGGTGCTGTAATCCAGTCCGCGGCGCTCCATCTCATAGCGGTCAAAGGTCAGGTTGTATTCATAAGATGAGTCTGCGGCACTGTCGGTCACGTCATCAAAACCGTTCTGGATAAGCTTCTCTTCAATCTTTGCGGCGATTTCATTCAGGGTATCCCCGTCATCCCCCACAATGGTTACGGAGAGGTCGCTCATTCCGGATGTGAGGGATGCAACCACGCCGTCCACTTCCTTCACAGTAACGGAACCGGTTATGTCGCCGCTGTCCTTGGAATCCTGCGCAAGCTGGCGTATCTGGGAAACCACCCTGCTTGTCTTGTGGCTCGTGGTGAGCTGCACGGTAATGAGGCCGGTGTCCGTAAGGGCCAGAAGCCCGTTCTTGCCTATGTTGACGGACACGTAGTCTATATTGTCTACGTTGTTCTTTATTATGTTCGCAAATTCGTATACGTCTTCCTGCTTTTCCTCCAGCTGGGCTGTGGCAGGGTAGCTCATATTGATTTCAATCTGCCCCTTGTCTATGGACGGCAGGAACTCCGTGCCCGTTAAGAACAGCAGGCCTATGCTGGCGCCGAAGACCACTATTGCCACAATGATGGTTATAAGCTTCCTGTTAAGCACGGCCGGCAGTATTCTGCCGTAGAAGTGAGTTATGGGTGTCATGAAGTTGGGCTTGCGGAACCATTCCACGAACCTGCGCCTCTTATTGCCCTTCCTGCCCTTTCCGCCGTCATTGCCGGTGCCGTCACTTCCGGAGCCGCCTTCACCGGGGCCTCCGGATGCGGGCCCTGCAGATTCAGGCCCTTCCCCTGCAGGGGTGCTGTCTGCAAGAACGGCTGCCGCAGCCATTCCGGCGGCTGCGCCTGCAAAGGCTGCCTCTGCATGCCCTGCGTCTGTTTCCTCGCCCGCATAAGCTGTGCCGCCGTATGCATCCCCTTCCGCCGCGGCAGGAGTACTGTCATACGGCGTGTTGCCTGCCAGGGCAAGCTCGCGCGCCGGCTTGCCTCCGTTGAGGAGCCGCCTCCGCTGTCCGGAGAAGAGCACGTACAGGGCCGGGATGACTGTCACCGCTATTATGAACGAGAAGCCGAGAGAGTATATTACGGCCCATGCGAGGTCCACGAATATCTCGGCTGTAAGGCCGCCCGTGAATATTATGGGCACGAACACGCAGATGGTTGTGAGCGTGGAGCCGAAGAGCGCTCCGCCTACCTCTGTGGTGCCGTCCACGGCGGCACGGTAGGCGTTCTTCCCCCTGTCACGGTGCAGCGAAATGCTCTCTATGACGACTATTGAGTTGTCTACCAGCATTCCTATTCCGACCGCCAGGCCTCCTAAGGACACCATGTTCAGCGTTATGCCCATAAGGTACAGGCACAGGAGGGCGGCAAGCACGGAAAGAGGCATCGTGATGGCTATGATGAGCGATGTGCGCACCTTCTTGAGGAACAGGAAGATGACTATGACGGCAAGAACCGCGCCTATCACCATGCTCACAAGCACGTTGTTGATGCTTGAGGATATGAAGTCGGACTGGTCATCCAGGAGCTTTACCTCAGCTCCGTATGTGATGTCCGAGTCCATATAGTCCTCGAAGATTTTCTTCACGCTCTTGACAACAGCTGTGGAGTTGGCGCCGTTGGACTTGTATATCTCAATCACAGTGCCGTGGATGAGATCAAACTCGCCGTCGGAATAGTATACGTACGATGAAAATGTCTCTTCGTTTGTTATCGTGGCTATGTCTGAGATATGAACCGTAAGCCCGTCCTCAGTGGCGGCGTCAAAGTCCGCCTCAGCCAGGATGTAGTACAGAAGCTCATTGGAATAATCCGCGCCGTCCATGGCGCTCTGGATTCCCTCGTGTATCTCTTCGCTGTATGATTCATTTGCAAGAAGGCCCGCATAGAATGCCGCTCCCGCGTCATCTATGGCGCTGTATTTCCCGCATGCCAGCAGGCTGGTGAGAATTTCGTCCGAAAGATCCGTGCCGACAGCCGACTTGATGCCCGTGTGAATCAGCTCATTGTAATCACTGTCAGCAAGAAGGGCATTGAAGAAATCGGCGCCTGCATCTGTGACGGCCGCATAGTCCTTGTCCACCATTATGCTGGTCAGTATGTCATCGGAGAGGTCAATGCTGCTGGCCTTCAGCGTGTTGTGTATCGTATTCAGTACCGTGGAGTTCTGCATTATTTCAGCGATGTCATCCGGGTACGTATAACCCAGCAGGCGCAGCATTGTGGAATTTGCCTGGAGCTGTGAATCTATCTGGCTGTATATCTCTTCGCCTATGGAAGAGGCTATGTGCTCATATACCGCTTCCCCGAGAAGCGGAATCATCTGCTCCCTGACGCCCTCAAGGAGGGTGACCATGCTGGAGGGCAGGGTTATGGGCATGTTTTCAATGTCCTCGTATGAGGCCACGTCTGAAGTGTTGCGGATCTGGACGGAAAGGTCATCCTCAGTGACGCTGCCCAGGGGCAGGTCATAGTCGCCGTATGAAAAGGCCTCCACGATGAGGGGCGCAATGAGCTCAAGGCCGCCGTACGGCTGTATGAGGTAGGAATAGTCCGCGCCTCCCTTGATGTCAACGGACTCCACTCCGTCTATTGCAGACAGCTTGGAGGAGAGCTCCTGGGCCGCTTTGTATGCGAGTTCCAGATTCTCCATCTCGTCATCGCTCTGGCTTGAGGTTACGGACAGGGTGGCGAGGGCCTCGGAGTTGAGGTCTATGTCGTATACGGATGTTATGACATCATCCGGAAGGGATATGGAGGAGAGCTTGGACTGGATCTCAGTCTTTTTCTCGGACGTGTCTGTGCCGTAGTCGAATGAAAGGACTACGGCTGAGAGGTTGTCATATGAATAGCTGTCCACGGACGTCACGCCGGATATGGCGGACAGCCCCTCTTCAAGGGGCTCCGTGACGTCTGTCTCGGCAGACTGCGCATTGGCTCCCACATAGATGACCTGCACGCACACCATGGGTATCTCTATGTCCGGCAGAAGGTTTATCGGCATCTGCACCGTGCAGTATACGCCCAGCGCCAGAACCAGAATTACTATAAGGACGATGGCGACAGACTGCCTGATTATGAACCCAAAAAATTTTTTCAATCGTAATCCCCCTTCTCCTTAAATGCTCTCTCTGTAACCAGATTCCGTATATTATGTCAAAGGACCCGCGCGTGCCTGGGGTCCTATGCAGCTGATCTTATTCGGACTTGCCGGCTTCCCTTTCCGCCTTCGCCTTCGCAACGCGCACCTTTCTCAGCTTTGCGGCCATGACGGCAGACCAGACGCCTGTGGTGAACAGCCCGGCCACAGCGGCCACCGCTATGCAGCAGAGTGCTATAAGCAGGTTGACGCCCCATACGGGGGAGTCATCCTCAAGCAGCCCGGATGAATACAGGGAAAGAAGGCATATGACAATGATGACCACAAGGGCTATTGTGGCTATTACAAGCGCCTGCAGGGCTCTGAGCAGCCTTCTTGCGCGTGTATTGAGCTTGTTCTCATCCACAGGCTTTTTCATGGGGCCTTCCTGTTATATGCTTCCTGCATAAAGCCGGCTTTGAAGGCCGGTCCGGACTGAGGCCGGACGTCTTAATCCAGGTAGCTGGAAAGAATTGCAAGGTTTGCGGCAACGTCCATGTTGCGCACCTTGCAGGTGTCAGGGACGTTCAAAAGGATGGGCGCGAAGTTGAGGATGGCCTTTATGCCGCACTCCACCAGAAGGTCTGCAACTTCCTGCGCCGAAGAGGCAGGAGTGGCTATAATGGCCAGCTTCGCTCCGGACTGCTCTATGCCCGGCTTCGCGTATTTGTACTCCAGGATGGGCTTGCCAGAAAGGCGGCCGCAGCGCTTGGGGTCCGTCTCAAAGGCGCACACGATGTTTATGCCGTAATTCTTGAATCCGGAGTATGCGAGAAGGGCGCGCCCCAGGCCTCCGGCGCCGAATATGACGGCGTTCTTCTTGCTGTTGCAGCCGAGGTAATCCTCTATTGCGTCTATTAGCTCCCTGCGGACATACCCCACCCTCGTCTTTCCGACAGCGGACGTGTATGCAAGGTCCTTGCGCACCAGCACTTCGCCCATGTTGAGGGCCTCCGCTATAATCTTGGACGAGATATATGTCCCGGGATTGTCCTGCTCATCCAGTGATTTGAGGTAATTGAGGTATATGGGAAGTCTCTGCAGGCTTGTTACAGGAATTTCCTTCATGATATAGACATTCTCCCTGAAATCTTTGCTGTATATAACGCCCCGCAAGCCCTGGGCCAGGAGTCTTTGCGTCTCATGCGGCATGGGGCGTGAAGTGCCTTTATCTGAGTGCAAGCGCTATTGCGCCGTATGCACCCGCCTTGGCGCCCAAGGAAGCCACGCAAACCTTCACAGGGGCGTAATCCGTTCCGCCGAAGAGCTCCGCATCCACAAGCTTCTGCAGAGGGTCTATGAGCCTTGAACCCTGGTTTGCAACCCCGCCGCCTATCATGATGACCTCCGGACGGAAGATGTTCGCAAGGTTCACGCATCCGCATGCGAGGTTCCTGAGGTACCAGTCTATGATCTTCTTTGCCGTGGCATCCGTGTCCATGTACTCAAAGGGCGTCTTTGCCGTGGCCGTCTTCTCCGTGTACGTCTTCCACATGGCCGTTGATGTGTCATCCGCCATGACCTTTCTTGTGTACTGCTCCAGCGCCCTTGCGGAGGCGTATCTTTCAAAGCATCCCTTCCTTCCGCATGTGCAGGGGATGCCGTTCTTCTCTATGACCATGTGGCCTATCTCGGCTCCGGCTGACTTGAAGCCCTCAAAGAGCTTGCCGTCTATGACTATTCCGCCGCCTATACCTGTGCCGAGCGTCACGAGAACGCTGCAGCGGTATCCCTTTCCTGCTCCGAAACGCGCCTCGCCCAGAGCTGCCGCATTGGCGTCATTGCAGAGGCGCACTTTCACTCCCAGCTTTTCCTTTATGATCTTTGCCAGAGGATAGTCCTTAAGCTGAAGGTTTCCGGCAAAGACCACCTTGCCGTGACGGCTGTCTATCATGCCGGGGCAGTCCAGGCCGGCTGCCGTAAGGTCTGATGAAACTATGCCTGCGGCGGACATGAGCCTGTCCGCAAGCTCCGCGCAGCAGTCTGCAAGCCCCTCGCCGCAGACCGTAGGGATGCTGTCCTCCGCGGAAATGTTCCCAAGCTCGTCCATGATGATTCCTTTCACAGTTGTTCCGCCGATATCCAGGCCCATATAAAGTGACATACTGTATCCCCTCCACCGTACCAGCTTGCGCGCGCCGCGCAGGCGTCCTTATTATAGCCCAAGTATACACTTCCGCGGAAAAAGCGTCAAGATTTTAATGTCAAAACTGGGTGAAATACGACACCTGCGGCGCATGTGTTCATTACGCAGCGAAAAGCCGGACCGTTCTGTTTGAGTGCCGTTCCGGGACATTTGGGAGGCAAATGTTGTCTCAAGCCGCCCCGGCACGCAAAATGGTGTCAGACACAGGGCAAGGCATGCCCAGCGGAGCCGGGCAAAAGGGAAGCGGCACGGCAAAGGCCCGGCCCTTTAAACCGCGTCCGGTTCAGAACATTATCAGGAGGCAAGACGTGAAGAAAGCAATCAAGGATCTGGCCATTTTAGGCATGATTACCGGATTCTGGTATTTTCTGCCTCTCATATTCGGCGGCATAACGCTCAGGAAGATAAAGAAGAAAAAGCCCGGCGCAGGGCTGGCCGTATGCGAGATGCTGTTCGGCGGACTTGTCTTTGGCATAATAGCCGGCATACTCATGCTTGTGTCCGTCAACAAGGACTACACATCCTGCTATCTTCCCGCAGATGTTCCTGCAGATGACCGCAGCTACAGGACCGTGGCCGCCAACAGGAGATTCATATACAGCGCAGACTGGTCACAGATTGTGTACACGATAAACGGGCATTCCATATTCTCAGGCCAGTCCGGCCGCCGTGCATACTGGATAGATTCCAAAGAGGATGACGGATCTGCGACATCCGTCCGTCTGCGCCGCTCCACAGGGCCGGCAGCGTTCCTGGTATGCTCTTCCACACGCCAAAACGAGCTCTCTGTGCTCACTTGCGATGCTTATGACGGAAAAGTCCTGGGGTACATGTACACTGTGGCAGGAAACTGCATCTGCTCCGCTTCGGACGGACAGCCGGTATACCGGATAGGCCCGCTTATGTGACGGAGCCGGAGCCGGGCGGCCGCTCACGCAGGCATGATGAACTGTGCATCCCTGTGTTTGAAGTCCATCTGCGACCTTTCGGTTTGAGTGATGATTTTGGACAAATAAGTGGCATGAGTGGAGTTTTTGCCCGGCCCGCAGCAAAATAAAGGCGTAAAAAAGATGCAGGCATCTGATGATAAAGCCGAATCATTACATACGGTACATTATATTGTTTGAGGAGACGGAAACATAATGAAAACGGTAATCCAGGCAATAATACTGTCTATGCTAAAAAAAAGAGCTGATTGGACCCGGATAAGGTTCAGCAGATCACCTTCAGAGACACCGCGCCCCGCAAGATAAACAAAGGTGAGACCGGCACAGGCACGGGCGTGTGCGAAATGCTGTCCGGCACAGCCACAGGCATGCTCACGCTGATGGCCGCAAGCAATGAGTATTCCTCCGGGCTTCAGCCCTGCAATGCCGCTGCAGCAGACAGCAACTGATGCAAAGCTGTATCAGCTGGCACGGGATTCATATGAGGCGCAGGAGTTATGCAGGTTATGGAGACGGCAGACAGGCGTTCCGTGCCGGAACTGCCGGCCGGACAGAACAGCCTGCATTAAAGACATAATAGCAGCACCCGGAAGAGGCTGCCCGTAAAAGGGCAGGCCTTTTTTCCTGCACCCCTGTACGTAAAAGCCCCCCGTACGGATACGGGAGGCTCTTGCCTGAAGATTGAGTTGATGCCCTTAAGCGAGCACACGGGGTGCTTATTTCGTGCCTGTGGATCCGAAGCCGCCTTCGCCGCGGGCGGTGTCCGAAAGCTCATCGCATACTATGAACTGCGCCGTGATGTACGGGGTTATGATGAACTGGGCAATCCTTTCCCCGGCATCTACGGTCTGAGTGACGTTGGAGTGGTTGTGAAGTGCCACCTTCACTTCCCCGCGGTAATCACAGTCCACCACGCCCACCTTGTTGGCGGGAGCCAGGCCGCGCTTTGTGGCAAGGCCGGAACGGGCGTATATGAGGCCTGCGTATCCTTCCGGCAGCTCCATCGCTATGCCTGTGGGGATGACACGGGTCTCGTGGGCGGGAATCTCAACCGGCCCGCCGGCTGCGGAATAGAGGTCCGCACCTGCTGCGAACTCACTGCCGTATGTGGGCACTGTGGCGTTCTCTGAGAGCTTCTTAACAGCTACTTTCATCATGATTCTCCTGGTGTTTTTCCTGATATGTGAGCCCCTCTTGCAGGGCACTTTTTTTGTACGGATGAAAGGACCGCACGGGCTGCAAACCATTATAAGTGGCCTCTAAGGGCTTATGAGAGGCCCTTTTGGCACGCTTCAGATGTCATAGACGGTCTTGCCGTCCCAGCATACAACCTCGTCCTTTTTGAGGGATTCCTGCACAAGAATGAGGCGCTGGTTGGAGGAGCCGCGGAAGAGCAGGGACATGTCTTTGAGCTCTTCCACGAAGCGGCCGTCCACGAGGATGTCCAGGCAGCGGAATATGCGCAGGACGGTGTCCACAGGGATGCGCTTGCCGGTCAGAAGCTCATCGAATGTGTATCCGGTGTAGCACCAGATGGTCTTGTGCGGGTAGTTTGCGCGGACACGCTCTACGAAGGGCGCCAGCACTTTGGCGTTCTCCGGCTCGAAGGGGTCTCCGCCAAGGAGTGTGAGCCCCTTTATGTGGTCCGGCTCAAGGCCCTTTAAGATGGAGTCCTCCACTTCCTTCGTGAAAGGCTCTCCGTATCCGAAATCCCATGTCTCAGGGTTGAAACAGTTCTTGCAGTGGTTGCGGCAACCGCTTACGAACAGCGCCACACGGACACCCGGGCCGTCCGCTATGTCAAACCACTTGATTTTGCCGTAGTTCATAATAATGTCTCTTCTATTTCTTTAGCGCCCTCTCATTGAGGCGGGTTTGTCTTTAGGCCCGCAGCCAAATGCGCTGCGGAACGGATTTGCCTTGCTTTAAGCCGGGGCCGGCAAGGGGCCGGGCCCTGTGAGCGAGAAACGCCGCAGGCTGTGAGCCCACGGCGCTTTTATAGGAGCCATATGGCAGAAATTTTGGGGAAATCTATCTTGCGGCTTTAATCCGGCCAGTCCGGACGGAGGCCGCGGAACAGAGCTCAGGCAGGCAATGGATAAAGCCCGGAGATGAGATGATTACAGGTGAAGGACCCTGGCCTTGATCTCCTTGGTCTTTCCTACATTCCAGAAATTCTCGCCGAGATATCCGCATGTGCGGCGGGTGACGTTCATCTTTCTCTGGTCCTTGTTGTGGCAGATGGGGCACTCCCACTCGTTGTCATCATTGATCATGATCTCGCCGTCATAGCCGCATACCTGGCAGTAGTCAGACTTGGTGTTGAACTCGGCATATTGGATGTTGTCGTATATGAACTTCACAACGTCTGCAAGCGCCGTGAGATTGTTGCGCATGTTGGGGATCTCGATGTAGGAGATTGCTCCGCCGGCGGAAATCTTCTGGAACTGGCTCTCAAACGTGAACTTGGAGAATGCGTCTATGTGCTCGCGGACATCCACGTGGTAGCTGTTCGTGTAGTATCCCTTGTCCGTAACGTCCTTGATTGTGCCGAAGCGCTCCTTGTCTATGCGGGCGAACCTGTAGCACAGGGACTCTGCAGGGGTTCCGTAAAGTGAGAAGCCGATGTTTGTCTCCTCTTTCCACTTGTCGCAGTGGTCCCTAAGGGTCTGCATTACCTTAAGGGCGAACTTCTCTCCTTCGGGGGTGGTGTGCGAGCATCCCTTTACAAGAAGAGTGCACTCATAGAGGCCTATGTAGCCGAGTGAGATTGTGGAGTATGATCCGTACAGGTACTTGTCTATCTTCTCACCCTTGTCCAGGCGGGCGATTGCACCGTACTGCCAGTGAACAGGGGAAACGTCAGATGTGACGCCCACAAGAGCGTTGTGGCGGACCATGAGGGCATCGAAGCAGAGCTGGAGCCTTTCTTCAAGGATCTCCCAGAACTTGGCCTCGTCTCCCTTTGCAAGGATTCCGCACTGGGGAAGGTTGATGGATACAACGCCCTGGTTGAATCTTCCCTCGAACTTGTAGTTGCCGTTCTCATCCTTCCAGGGAATGAGGAAAGACCTGCAGCCCATGGGGGAGAATACGTTGCCCTGGTAGTTCTCGCGCATCTTCTTTGCGGAGATGTAGTCGGGATAGAGCCTCTTGGAGGAGCACTTTACCGCAAGCTTTGTAAGATAGTCGTACCGGCCGCCCTTCAGGCAGTTGTTCTCGTCCAGAACGTATACAAGCTTCGGGAAAGCAGGGGTTACATACACGCCCACTTCATTCTTGATGCCCTGGTAGCGCTGGTTGAGGATCTCCTCAATTATCATGGCGTTCTCTTCGATGTACGGATCGTTGTCATCCAGCCAGAGGAAGAGGGTTACAAACGGGGACTGGCCGTTTGTAGTCATGAGGGTGTTGATCTGGTACTGTATTGTCTGCACGCCGGACTTGAGCTCATCCTTGACCCTCATGTCCACGAACTTCTTCTTGGCATCCTCGGGGATGGTGTCCCCGAACATCTCATCGCACTGGCGTGTGTACTTTTCCCTGGAGCGGCGCAGATAC
Organism: Clostridia bacterium; assembly: GCA_021204825.1. GTDB lineage: Bacteria > Bacillota > Clostridia > Christensenellales > Borkfalkiaceae > Coproplasma. The sequence goes on from JAJPYR010000024.1 coordinate 33,878, forward strand.
TTGCCAAGGTGAGCCATGTTGACGGACTGCCCGCCGTACTGGCCGGAGGCTACGGATGCTATGATCTGCGTAACTACCGTGCAGGCTACCTGGAAGGACTTGGGGCTCTCTATCATCTTGCCGTTCATGACCGTGCCGTTGTCCAGCATGTCCTGGATGTTCACGAGGCAGCAGTTGAATATGGGCTGGATGAAGTAGTCTGCGTCATGGAAATGGATGGCGCCTTCGTCATGTGCCTTGGACAGGTACTCGGGGAGAAGAATACGTCTTGTGAGGTCCTTGGACACTTCGCCGGCTATAAGGTCTCTCTGCGTGGCTGCTGTGTGGGCGTTCTTGTTGGAGTTCTCCTCCATTACGTCCTTGTTGGTGTTGCGGATAAGGGACAGGATGCTGTCATCTGTCGTGTTGGCCTTTCTTACCAGGGCGCGTTCATAACGGTACAGGATATATGCCTTCATGAGCTGGAACTTCTGGAGCTCCATGAGCTTTTCCTCTACCATGTCCTGTATGTCTTCGACAAGAAGGCGCACGCGGTGACGGCTGGCAATGTCGTCCGCTATGCACTCAATCTGTTCGTCCGTGGCCCTGTCTTCAGGATCCACCGCATCGTTTGCTTTTTTGATGGCGTTAACAATCTTGCTTCTGTCGAAATCACATGTTGTGCCGTCACGCTTGATAACTTTCATATACCTGGCTCCCCTAGCTGCCATACTCTCTCTTCCACGCAGCTATCTTTCTTTTACCGTGCAATAAATCATCTCTTGATTTTTCCACACCCCGTTTTTGACGGTGCGACGTAAAGTATAATGCTTTCCATATGGCATGTCAAGCCGTCAAACACAAGATATTGTGTTTTTTTAATGGCGATTTGTCCACATATTGTGGTCCCGTCTTCATTTGTCCACTCTGTCCCCATCTTGTCCACAACGCCTTTGTGGACATCTTTTAGGCCGAAAAAGGCATCGGAAACCCAAAATTTATCCACAATTCCACGATTTACGCGTCACTCTGACGCATATCTGCATATCTGTACCGGGACCGGAACAGGCAGCAGAGGATTTTCCACCGCCGGGTTATCCACATGTGTTTTTTGTGCATGCTGCATGCGCCGGCACAAGATGAAGCATGCGGCCCCGCTGTTGCAGTGCCGCATGCTCCATTTCATATTCTCTCTAGAGGCATCTTTGATGTCTTCAGTTATCCACAGCAGCAGGCTTTTATGCCTGGAGCCAGACAAGCTGCCTTCTCTCCTCAGCAGAAACGCTGCAGCCAGGTCAAATCCAGCTTCCACTCATCCACCTTGTTCCGTCTCTGGTGCGCGGCGTTGGCCTCGCCCAGGGCCTTGCGGTATTCCGCATAGGAGCAGCCGTTGACCTTCATGTAGTGCTCCGAGGCCTCCTTCTCGCGGCCCATGAGCTGCGTGCGGCCTATATGAATCACTTCATGGCACGCCCTGCACACAGCCACAACGTCCTCGAGTTTCTGCACCTTGTTCTTCTCGTCATAGGACCATCTTTCATGAGCTTCAAGTCGCTTGACCGGCTTCCCGCATATCATGCACCTGCCGCCTGCACGTGCGTAGGCGTCCCTGCGGACCACGTCCCACTGCTCTTTGGAAAGGATGGACCTTAAATTGGAGTACCAGCAGGATTCCGGCACAAGTTCAAATTCAAGCTTCATATGCGCCCCTTATGCATGTCCGCAACAGGTAACGCATAAAGGGCATTTCTGCTGCATACTGTTCATTTTATTCCGCCCTGCATTGCAGGACAAGCGCAAAACACACCCTTTTGTATGCATATTTCGGTTTACTTTCATTTTTCCGGGTGCTATAATCCTTTGTAGTTAAAGAAGCTATATTATAAGGATATACGGAAGGTACATGCATGATACTTTCTCTTTTGGAAGATGAGGCTGCATCGGGAATCGAGGAAACGGAAAACTTCTTCGTTGGCATGTGGGACAGCATAAAAGAATACTTCATGAATAACTACTGGGGAGTGATATGGTTTATTGTTGCCCTTGTTCTGGGCGTCATAATCATCAAGCTCCTTATGAAGCTGTTCAGGAAAATCTTCAGCCACACCAAGATAGCAATGATTGCCCAGCAGTTCATACTGACCATCATACGGCTTGTCCTGTGGATTATTCTGATTCTCATAGTTCTCGGGATTCTCGGAGTGAACCTGTCAGGCGCTGTAACCGCACTGAGTGCCGTAATCCTGGCCATAGGCCTTGCCCTTGAGGACTGCCTTGCAAACGTTGCGGACGGTCTTATCCTCGTCTCCTCAAAGATAATCAACAAGGGAGACTATATCTCCGCCAACGATGTTGAAGGCACTGTGGTCAACATCAATTTCCTGTTCACAACGTTAGACCGTTATGACGGCAGGCGCATCTCCATCCCCAACTCCTCAATGGTTTCCGGCAACATAATCAACTTCGGAGCCACCGGCTCACGCCGTATAGATTTCAGCGTCTCCGTGGCATACGAGTCGGACATTGAACTTGTAAAACAGATTGCCTATGCTGTCATGTACAGTGACGGCCGCGTATACCAGGACGTGGAAGGCAAAATGCCTTTCTGCTCCATCAACTCATTTGATTCCAGCGGCATAGGCCTAGCTCTTCGCTGCTGGGTAGACCAGCAGGATTACTGGGATGTATTCTACTATGTCAACGAACATCTGTACAACGAGTTCAAGCGCTACGGAGTCACCATTCCCTTCACGCAGATTGAAATGCGCGAGAGAAAGGACGAGGTTGTCATGCCCGTCATTCCGGACCCCCTGCCGGAGCGTGTTGAGAAGAACCGTCCTCAGGAAGCCCACCGCTTTGACCTTGAGAATGACAGCATCACTGAGTACATGAAGAAACAGAAGGCAAAATATGAGGCCAAGAAAGAGGCCAGCGAAGATAACGCCGCAGAAGGTGCCGAAGCAGTAAAGAACGAAACCGCTGAAGCCGAAAACGAGGCTAAGGACGAAACCAAGGACGAAACCAAGGACGAAACCAATGACAAGGCTAAGGACGAAACCAAGGACAAGGATGAAGCCAATGACAAGGCTAAGGATGAAGCCAATGACGATGCCGCTGCGGAGAAGGAATCCACATCCAAGAAAAAGTCCTCAAAGAAAAAGAAGTCCGATGCATCGAAGATTGAGCCTGCCAAGACATCTTCCGTTCTGGGCTCCGAAGACGATGGATGATCCCCGGCAGCAAACCAACCACACCTGCGGGAGCGCAAAGCTCCCGCATTATTATATAAAGGTAAAAGGCCGCCAAGGGCCGGGCAAAGACATTAATGCGCAAAGGCATCATAATAACAAACGCATACTCCACACTCCCCTCATCTCTCAACCAGTCCTTAAGGCTTAAGGATGAGCTGGCAGCACTGGGTGTTGCTGCAGACATATGCCCCAACAGGACCTTTCCTGTGGAAATATCCGGGGACGGCGAAGCAGCAAGCCGTCTTGCAGGATATGACTTCTGCATCTACCTGGACAAGGACAAATACGTGTCCGTCCTGCTGGAAAAGACCGGCATGAGACTCTTCAACAGCGCGGAGGCTATAGCCACCTGCGATGACAAGATGCTTACCCACATAGCACTCTCCGGCCACGGCATCCAGATGCCAAAGACACTCCCGGGACTTCTCTGCTATGACCCCCAGGAACCCGTGCAGGAGAGCACACTGGCACATATAGAGCAGGTTTTGGGGTATCCTGTAATCATAAAAGCATCATACGGGTCCCTTGGAAAGGATGTCCGCAAAGCAGACAACAGGCAGGAGCTATACGCCCTTGCGGAGCAGTACAAGCTGGTCCCCCACCTTTTCCAGGAATGCATACAGGAGTGTGCCGGCAGGGACATACGCGTCATTGTCATAGGCGGCAAAGCCGTTGCCGCCATGCAGCGTGAGTCCCGCACTGACTTCCGATCCAACATAGAGCTTGGAGGAAAAGGCTCCGTATATGAGCTTGATCCGGACCTGTCCTTGCTCTGCGGGAAAGTCTCCGGCATCCTTGGTCTGGATTACTGCGGCATAGATGTGCTCCCCTCATCCCGCGGGTATCTAGTGTGCGAGGTAAACTCCAACGCCTTCTTCGGCGGCATAGAGGCCGTCACCGGCACCAACATAGCCAGGCTGTACGCGGAGTACATAGTGCGCAAGGTTTACGGCTGAGGTCATGTAAAATTCTGCTTACCAAAGCTTGTAAAGATCTCCTTGCCGGAGATGGAAAAATCTGCTTACCGTGCCATGCAAATGTAGTCCTAAATTCCAGTTCACAAACTTTGAAAATCCTTAGAAAATACCAGCAGCTAATGTCCGTTCCGCGCACATATGTCACTGTTTTATACGCAGAATATATGGAATTAAAATCTGCAAAAAGCCTGGCTTGCACTACACACATTCAGCACTACACCAAGGCACAATGAAATCCGCACAGAGAACTCAAACAGGACAGGCCTCCAGGCCTGTTCTTTTTACTGTATCGGTACCTGAGGATTTTATGTAAAAAAGTCCTTACCGAAGCATGTAAAGATCTCCTTACCGGATGATGCAAAATCTGCTTACCGCACTGTGTAAGTGTAGTCCTGAATTCCTGTTTTAGGGTCTTAAAAATTGTCCCAAAATACCAGCAGTAAACTGCCGTTTCGTACATATATCCAGTCATTTTGAGTAAGGCATAAAAGGGAATTTACGTCTACAGAAATTCCGGTTTGCACTATTCTGCGCACCCACAGTTATACACTACACGCTGAGCACCACTGCAGAAGGCATATGGCAGAGGGCATGTAAAATTCTGCTTACCGAAACATGTAAAGATCTCCTTACCGGATGATGCAAAATCTGCTTACCGCACTGTGTAAGTGTAGTCCTGAATTCCTGTTTTAGGGTCTTAAAAATTGTCCCAAAATACCAGCAGTAAACTGCCGTTTCGTACATATATCCAGTCATTTTGAGTAAGGCATAAAAGGGAATTTACGTCTACAGAAATTCCGGTTTGCACTATTCTGCGCACCCACAGTTATACACTACACGCTGAGCACCACTGCAGAAGGCATATGGCAGAGGCCATGTAAAATTCTGCTTACCGAAGCTTGTAAAAATCTCCTTACCGGATGACGCAAAAATTGCTTGCCGCACTTTATAAGTGTAGTCCTGAATTCCAGTTTGGGAGGTTTTGAAATTCTTCCAAAATACCAGCAGAAAATGCTCGTTCTATGCATATATCCCGCTGTTTTACGTGCAACATAAACGGAATTTAAACCTGCAGAAAGCCCGGTATGTACTATACTCCTTCAGCACTACACCGGGATGCGGTGAAATCCACACGGGGAAATGAAAAGGGCAGGCGGCTGGCCTGCTCTTTTGCTGAATTGGTTTGAGTGCAAACAGTATATGTTTCAGCTCTATCTCCTTGCGCGCCTGACGGCGTCCTGCCAGCCGGCGAGAAGCTGGGTTCTTTCAGCCTCGGACATGCAGGGGATGTAGACGCGGCAGTCGCTGGAGTTCTCCTTGAGCTCGTCAACGCCGCCCCAGTACTTGCAGTAGAGGCCCGCAAGATAGGCAACGCCCAGGGCAGTGGTCTCAAAGACGCAGGGACGGACGGCTTCGCAGTTCAGGATGTCACTCTGGAACTGCATCAGGAAGTTGTTTGCGGATGCCCCTCCGTCTACCGCAAGCCGTGAGATATGCATGCCGGAGTCGCGCTCCATGGCGCGCACAAGGTCGCTCACCTGGTATGCTATGGCCTCAAGGGTCGCACGGACTATGTGGCCGCTGGTGGAGCCCCGGGTGAGGCCCGTTATCGTTCCGCGGGCATGGGCGTCCCAGTAGGGAGCGCCAAGGCCTGTGAAGGCAGGGACTACGTATACTCCGCCGTTGTTTTTGACGGAAATGGCTATGGCCTCGCTCTCTGCCGCATGGGATATGACCTTGAGTCCGTCCCTCAGCCACTGCACTGCAGCCCCGCCGGCAAAGACAGAGCCCTCTAAGACGTAACAGGGATGATCTGTGAGGCCTGCGCCGAGGGTGGTGACCAGCCCGTTCTGGCTCCTGACCGCCTTGTCCCCTGTGTTCATTAAAAGGAAGCATCCGGTGCCGTAGGTGTTCTTTACATCGCCGGGCTCTAAGCAGAGCTGGCCGAAAAGGGCCGCCTGCTGGTCTCCCGCTATGCTGCAGACAGGCACGCCTGCAAGGGCGCCGCCCGTTATCTTGCCGAACATGTACCCGGACGGCCTGACGGCGGGAAGCATGGATTTAGGGATGCTGAAGAGCCTGAGAAGGTCTTCATCCCACTTGAGGGTGTGGATGTTGAACAGCATCGTGCGGCTGGCGTTGGTGTAGTCCGTGGCGTATGAACGGCCCTTTGTGAGTTGCCACAGGATGTATGTGTCCACGGTCCCGAAGAGAAGCTCTCCTCTCTCGGCACGCTCACGCGCTCCCTGCACGTTGTCCAGTATCCACTTTATCTTCGTGGCGGAGAAGTAGGCGTCCAGGATGAGGCCGGTCTTGGAGTAGATCAGGTCCCGGGTCTCCTGCGGGATGCTGTCGCAGTAGTCTGCAGTGCGGCGGCACTGCCATACTATGGCGTTGTATATGGGCTCTCCTGTGGACTTGTCCCAGACTATGGTTGTCTCACGCTGGTTGGTTATGCCAAGGGCAGCTATGTCCCTTGCGGAGGCGTCCGCGCGGACAAGAACCTCTGCTATGACCGACATGACAGATGCCATGATGTCCTGCGGGGAGTGCTCCACCCAGCCCGGCTGCGGATATATCTGGCGGAACTCCTGCTGCGCCTGGGCCACTATGCGGCCGGATCTGTTGAACACAATGGCCCTTGTGGATGTGGTTCCCTGGTCCAGTGCTAAAATGTACTTCATCTTATTCCCCTTCCCCTGCGCCCTCACCTGGCAGTGCCGAGATATGCAAGGATTTCCGCTGCGTTGGTGTCCGGCTTAACCTTGGGCATGACCTTCTCAATGAGCCCGTCTTCGGAAATTATGTACGTTGTGCGGGTTACGCCCATCGTCTTCTTGCCGTACATGGTCTTCTCCTGCCAGACCCCGTATGCCTGGATTGCGGCAAGATCCGTGTCTGCAAGAAGGATGAACGGCAGGGAGTACTTCTCCGCGAACTTCACATGGGATGCCGCGCTGTCCTTGCTCACGCCAATGACTACGGCGTCCAGGGCCTTGAAGCCTTCATAAGCCGCTGCAAACGCGCATGCCTGGCGGGTGCAGCCCGGAGTGTTGTCCTTGGGATAGAAGTAAAGAATCACCTTCTTCCCCCTGAAGTCTGCCAGGGATACCATGTTCCCGTCTTTGTCCGGAAGTGTGAATGCGGGGGCTGTATCTCCCACGCTGAGATATGTGTCTGCCATGATTTGACTCCGTGTGTTTTTTGTATGGTTGTGCGGGGCGTCTGCAAAGGGCTCTCCGCTTTGTTTTATGAGGGTTATGTGAGGCTTAAGCGGGATACGGCGGCTCAGAGATACAGCTGGATCTCCTTGACGTCATCCTGTATGAGATAACACATCTCTGCATGCTCCACTGCTGTGCCTCCTAATTTGTCCACAGGCACCTTCATGTACTTTACGTCCGCCTCGGCGAGAAGAGTTCCGTCTGCAAGATACAGGGAGCTGTGCACTCCGAAGAAGTGCCCTGTGTTCATGTACAGCTGCCCGCGGCCCACAAGCGGCGTGTCAAACGGCACCGGCTTGCGGAACTTGGTCTGCAGGGATGTCGTTACGCCGTACGTAATCTCACCCCCTTCTTCCGCCCACATGCCGCGAAGACCCATCTCATCCAGCATGGCCGTAATGAGACCGCCGTGCACGGTGTTGGGATAGCTCTGGTGCTCCTTGCTGTACTGGAAGAGCGTCACTACGCTCTTGTCCTCCATAGTGTAGAACGGCGCGCGGACTCCGTACGGATTGTCCAGCCCGCACATGATGCACATCCTGCTGTTACGCTGCCTTTTCTCCACCTTCATATATATACGCTCCTTGCCGGTTCTGTACATCATAATGTCCCTTATATAAGGGACCTGCGCAGTGGGCGGACCTGCTCAGTGGGCGGCCCTGTGCCGCCTTCGCCTGCGTTCATGTCTCTCATACAGCCGCTTTTTTTGGCGCCTGTGTTCTGATATGACCCCTTTATGCGGCCTTCTTAAGGCTGAACTCCACGCTGAAGCCGAAGCCGGAGACGGAGTATGCAGGCGCGGGCAGGCCCGCCTTCATGCATGCCTTGCACATCCTTTCCACGCCCATGCCCCAGCTGTCTGTATAGCCGGCCCTTGCAAAGAGCTCTGCTATGAGCGGATTGCGGGGCTCTGACACGTGCTCTCCCATGAGCGTGTCCGGATTCCATCCCGCAGGCAGGCCGCCTGTGTTTATGATGCGTACTCTGTCCTTTGTGACGCGCACCTGGATGGGCTGGGCCTTGCTGTAATCCTTGTGGACCACGGCGTTGAGCAGGGCTTCCTTTAAGGCATCCTCCGGAAGAGGCAGCACCTTTCTGTACAGGCGCATGTACCTTGAGAGCACTGCCTGCAGTGCCGTCCATGCCTGCACGTTCAGGGGGCCCGTTGCCTTTTCCTGGTGCAGGACATTGCCGTCCCCGTCAAAAAAGCCTACCTTTGCATAGGCTTCCCGCACCAGGTACTCCGGGTGTTCCGTAAACATAAGCGCCGCAGCATGAGTGTAACGGCCCTCTGTCTTGAGATGCAGGCTTTCCATGTACTCCGCATCCCTGCAGGGCTCCGCTCCCTTGTCTGCGGTGAGCCTGTATGCCGCTATGGCCTTGGAGTCCAGATCCCTGTCACACATGGAATAAACCCACAGCGTGTCCCATGTGGCGCCGCCCCTGCCAATAAGGAGCTCTTCCGCATCCTTTCCGGACAGCTTCTGGTTCACCGTCTTGCGGCGGACGTAGTACTCGCCGTTGTATGACACCGGCACGTACGCAACCCCCACCTTGATGCTTATGTACCTAAGGCCGCCTTCCTCCAGAAGGGCAAACTCCGGTATGATGTGCAGGGTGTTCCGTATGGTGTCCGGAATCTCACTGAGGACAAAATCACAGTATTCCTGTGAAAGCCCCGTCAGCTCTCCGTTTTCATCCACACCTATGTACAGGGTCCCGCCCCACGCATTGGCGAATCCGCAGAGCGTGCGGAGGCATTCCGTCCTCCACTTCGCCCTGTAACTTAAGTTCTCTGACTTTTCAAACATATTTCCCCTCCCGGCTCATACATCCTGCATGCCCTTCCGTCGCTGTGTTCTGCAGGACATCGCAATTATGGGCCACATTATATTATATAAACCGTTTTGGGATGTTTTAAAACCAAAAAACCAAAGTTTCTGAAAAAATTTTTAAGAATTTTTCCAGCGGCAAAAATGTTATACTATATTTACGGATTTACTACTTATTTTTAAACAGCATTTCCGTATATTCTGTAATGTTCTAAAGTAAAGTGTAAAATTGCAGGCACACTGCCGCAGGCGGCAGAAGGGACGCCGGACTGCCTTGCGCAGATGCTGTGCAGATGCGCAAAAGACATAAATACAGTCACTTCATGGAGTTGAAGATCTCCACCCTTTCCGGGTCCCTGTGGGAGAAGAACAGGCTCCTCTGTTCATCAAGGGCGGCCATTGCGGCCATGTCCTCATCCGTGAGGGAGAAGTCAAAGACGCTGAAGTTCTCCCGTATCCTTTCCCTGTGGGCGCTCTTGGGTATCACAATGACATCCCTCTGGATGTGCCAGCGCAGGATTACCTGCGCGGCTGTCTTGCCGTACTTTGCTGCTATGCCAAGAATGACAGGGTTCTCAAAGAGGTCCCCGCGGCCTCTTGCAAACGGAGACCAGGCTTCCAGACGGACGCCGTACTTCTGCATCCACACCAGGAGCTCTTTCTGCTGGTTTATGGGATGGGTCTCCATCTGGTTGACCATTGGCTTCATGTCTGCATAGAGGCATATGTCCACGAGCCTGTCTGCATAGAAGTTGGAGACGCCTATGGCCCTTATAATCCCGGCGTCATACAGCTCCTCCAGGGCTCTCCATGCTCCGTAATAATCCCCGAAGGGCTGGTGCAGGAGGCACAGGTCCAGATAATCCGTCTTAAGCTTCTCCATGGACCTGTATACGGAAGCCTTGGCGTTCTCATAGCCGTAATTGTTCATCCAGACCTTGGTTGTGAGGAATATGTCCTTCCTGGGGATGCCGGATACGGAGAGGGCCTTACCTACCTCTTCTTCATTATGATAAAACTGCGCAGTGTCCACGGACCTGTACCCTGTCTCAAGGGCGTCCAGAACGCACTGCACGCAGTCCGGCTTCCCTATCTTGTACACACCGTATCCCAGAACAGGCATGCGGACGCCGTTGGCTAGTGTAATCTCTTTCATATATGACCTGTATTAAGCTGCCGGAGACTGTCTTCCACGGGCAACTCTCACCGGGTATTATATCATCCGGACAGGGATAATACAAGATATTTGGCAACTCCCGCCCGGCCTTTTGTTCGCTGCTGTGCAGCCCCGTATGGCCTTGCCATACATTCCGCCGGCCCCTCCTGCCTGCACTCCCATCCATTCCGTGCGCGTGCGCGCACGCGCGGCCTCAATAATTTATTCACTCAATGTACAGTTCAATGTCCTTGACAGCCTGGCCGGTCACTTCAGGCAGTTCATATTTGGACGGAGTACAAACA
>JAJPYR010000022.1 GCA_021204825.1 Clostridia bacterium
TCTCCAGGAAGTTGCCCATGCGGCCTTCCTTGATGTTGTCCGGCATCCAGTTCACAGACCTGTTGGCTGCTATGATCTGGTCCTTGACTTTGGTGACCTCTATGAACCAGCTGGAGCGGGCGTAGTACAGAAGCGGGGTGTCGCATCTCCAGCAGAAAGGATAGTCATGCTCAAAGGGAACCACACGGAACAGAAGCTTCTTCTCTTCCAGCATGTCCAGGATCATCTTGTCGGCCTTCTTTGCAAAGACGCCGTCCAGGGACGGGAAGCGTCCGTCAAAGCATCCGCGGTCATTGACAAGCTGCACTACTGGCAGGCCGTACTTCTTTCCGACCTTGTAGTCATCCTCGCCGAACGCCGGAGCGATATGAACAACGCCCGTGCCGTCGCTCATCGTAACGTATCCGTCACACACAACGTAGTGTGCCTTAGCCGGAACGCTGGCAGGAGAGATGCGTTCTATCTCGGCCCTGGTCTCAGCAAAGAGAGGCTCGTACTCAAGGCCTTCCCACTCGGACCCCTTCTTCCGGTCCACGATCTTGTAGTCCTCGAAGAAGTTCCCCACGAGCGCCTCGGCCAGGATGTAGCGTGAGCCGCCCTTCTCTATCTCCACATAGGACTCATCCGGATTCATGCAGAGAGCCACGTTGGATGGAAGCGTCCAGGGTGTCGTGGTCCAGGCGAGGATGTATCTGTCCTCGCAGCCCTTCACCTTGAAGCGGGCAACGACAGAGTTCTCCTTCACGGTCTTGTAGCCCTGTGCCACTTCATGTGAGGAAAGAGCCGTGCCGCAGCGGGGGCAGTACGGAACAATCTTGAAGCCCTTGTACAGGAGCCCCTTCTTGTGCATCTCCTTGAGAGCCCACCACTCGGATTCTATGTAATTGTCATCGTAGGTAACGTACGGATTCTCCATGTCGGCCCAGTAGCCCACACGGTCAGACATGAGCTCCCACTCGTGCTTGTACTTCCACACGGACTCCTTGCACTTCTTAATAAAGGGCTCAATGCCGTAGTCCTCTATCTGCGGCTTGCCGTCCAGTCCCAAGGACTTCTCAACCTCAAGCTCAACCGGAAGCCCATGCGTATCCCAGCCGGCCTTGCGAAGGACGTGCTTGCCCTTCATGGTCTGGTACCTCGGGATGATGTCCTTCATGCAGCGTGTGAGGATGTGGCCGATGTGCGGCTTGCCGTTTGCTGTCGGAGGCCCGTCATAGAATGAGAACTCCTGGTTGCCTTCGTTCTTCTTCACGGACTTCTCAAAAATGTCGTTGTCCTTCCAGAACTTGATCACTCCTTTCTCTCTGTCAACGAAATTGAGTGACGTGTCCACCTTCTTATATAAAGCCATGATACTCTCCTTGCCGTCTGAAGAGCGGACGGCATTTGCGGTCATTTTTGACTTAAATTTTCTCACCAAGTACTATGCAAAGTGTGATATACTCACCTTTTAGGCGCATTTTAGGTGCTATGCATAGTAATTCGAAGTACTATGCAAACGGCTAAAATACCAAAATTACTATGCAAAACGGGTTATTTTCGGGATTTCGGACCTTTTTGGAACCTCTTTCTCCCCTTTTTTCAGGCTCCAGGGTGCAAAAAAGGCATCCGTGTTGTCCGGACGCCTCTATGCGCTTGTAAACCACCAAAACAAACCGTCATTTGCCATGATTTGTAACGGATCATGACCCCGTGCCCCGTTAATCGCGGCTTTTTGAGCCAATTCTTTCACGAAGCAAGCTGGAAGGGGATATCCCCGCATACTCCCTGTGCCCTCACACCACCCGGGCACTCTCTGAAAGCATCATATACGGGACGTTGTCCTTCGTCATAGCCTTTGATATGTGTCTTTTCTTCAATTATATAAAACACCGCCAAAAGTGTCAAGCAAACAAGGGCTGTTTAAGCCCCGCAACAAGGCATCTGGCGGCATTGTAGTGTCTTAATCCCCATTCCCCGCACGCCGTTTCACGGCGCCTGGCAAAGCCCTGTGCAAGGGTTCTTAAGGGCTTATTCGGATGTCCGCTGGAATGAAGGAATTGTATGGTCTTTTGTGGAATTATAACGGTATCTGAGCCTTGGCATTGACATCCATGGAAGAGAAGTTGCCGTGCCTGTACTGGGTGCAGCCTTCCTCTGCTATCATGGCTGCATTGTCCGTGCAGAACTTCTTTTCCGGCAGGACCAGACGGAGGCTGTTCTCTTTGCAGAGGCTTGTGAGCCGCGAGCGCAGATATCCGTTGGCAACGACTCCCCCGCCTGCTACTATTGTGCTGACGCCAAGACTTTTGGCACACTGGACGGCACGCTCTGCCAAAGGATCCACGGCCGCATGCTGGAAGGAGCAGGCAACGTCTGCGAGGTTAACCTTCTCCCCGCGCTGCTCTGCGTTGTGCATGTAGTTAATGACGGAAGTCTTGAGGCCGCTGTATGAGAAGGCAAATCCGTTGTCCCTGCGGATTAAGGGAGACGGGAACTTTATGGAAGGCTGTCCGCTCTTTGCCAGCCTCTCTATGTTCACGCCGCCCGGATACTCCAGGCCGAGTGTGCGGGCAACTTTGTCAAAGGCCTCTCCCGCTGCGTCATCGCAGGTCCCGCCCAAGACTACTGATGCAAGTTCAGTCTTCGTGTGCAGGATGGCCGTGTGGCCGCCGCTTGCAAGAAGCGTAATGTACGGAGGCTGGATCTCAGGGTCGGTAAGGTATGAGGCTGCCATGTGTCCGCGGATGTGGTTCACTGCAATGAGCGGAACGTTGAGGCTGTACGCCAAGGCCTTGCCAAATGAGAGTCCAACGAGCAGCGCGCCTAAAAGTCCTGCGCCGTATGTCACGGCAACGGCGTCTATGTCCTGCACGCTCATGTGAGCTGCAGCGAGGGCGCGCTTCGTTACTTCATCCACAGCGTCTGTGTGAGCTCTCGACGCAATCTCCGGCACAACTCCGCCGTACTTCGCCTGCTCTGCCGCAGAGGAAATTATTTCACTGCATATAAGAGATCTGCCACGGACAATAGCCGCGGCAGTTTCGTCACAACTGGATTCAAGCCCTAAGATTACAGGCTCCTGTTTTAAAGTGAAGTTTCCGTACATGAAAGCTCCGTTAAAATGCGTTCGGAATTTTGAGAGAATTCAAGGCGCGCCTTTTCATGCGGCCTTGTGCCGCGGGCGCATTAGCCGCGGGCGCATTAGCCACGGGCGCATTGGACCGCGGGTGCATTGGACCGCGGGTGCAATGGTGTGCCCGGCGCATCAGTTTGCCTGGCCGGGGTCTGCGTTGTCGTAGAAGCCGTCATCATCTCCGGCCTCGATTATCACAGGACCTGCGGCGTTGCCCTGGCAGTACTTGAGAAGGGCGCGCTTGGTGGCTCTGGACAGAAGGACAAGATTCTCCGTGGCCTTCTCACGGAAGAGGCCAAGTTTTACGAGCAGGAATACGAGGAACATGGTTTTGTCCATGTACTCCACGCACTTCTCGGCGGCCTGGGGCCTGCGGCTTTCCGGTATGGATGTGAAGGCTGTGATGTGCTCTCCGGCATCTATGGATGAAGATACAAGCTGGTCCATGAGAATGTCCGTGGACTGCTTGTAGTTCACTTCGCCGTACAGGGCAACAACTTCAGCGCAGAAGCAGAATCCTGCGTTGCTGAAATCAAACGGCTTCTCCTCAGTGGTCTCAGAGGCCTTTTTCTTGTCCTTAGCCATAATGTCTTCCCCCTTTTTTTTAACCCCCTGAAAACACCGCTCCTTTTGCATTGGTGCGGAAAGCTTACAGAGGCTTCACCGGCCTGCAGGCACGTCTAACTGCAGGACGGGCATTAAGTTGTCTATGGGTATAAATCGTTGGGTATAAATGGGTATATATGGTCCAAACGGAGCAGCGGGCATCCTCGGCGGCGCTGCGTCCGTTATACTGTCTTTTTGAGGTAGTCTATGATGAAGGCCTGGATGTTGCCGTCCATGACGCCCTGCACATCCGGCGTCTCGTATCCTGTGCGGTGGTCTTTGACCATGGTGTAAGGACAGAAGACGTATGAACGGATCTGGCTGCCCCATTCTATCTTTTTGATCTCGCCCTTTATGGCAGCTTCCTTTGCTTCACGCTCCGCTATTTGGCGCTCCAAAAGCTTTGCGCGGAGGTATTCAAAGGCCATCATCTTGTTCTGCAGCTGGGAACGCTCATTCTGGCAGGTTACTACGATGCCTGTAGGAAAATGGGTTATGCGGATGGCGGTATCTGTCTTGTTGACTTTCTGCCCGCCGCAGCCGGAGGAACGGAAGATGTCTATGCGTATGTCTTCATCCTTTATCTCTATCTCGCCGTCATCCTCAACCTCGGGCATTACCTCTAGGGATGCAAAGGATGTATGGCGCCTCTTGTTGGAGTCAAAGGGAGAGATGCGCACCAGGCGGTGAACTCCTTTCTCGGCCTTCAAAAAGCCATATGCGTTGGGGCCGTCCACCTTGAAGGACACGCTCTTCAATCCGGCGGAATCTCCGTCTTCAGAATCAAGCTCCGTAAGCTTGAAGCCCTGGCGCTCACAATACCTGCAGTACATGCGGTACAGCATCTGTGTCCAGTCACAGGCCTCTGTGCCGCCAGCTCCTGCATGAAGGGACAGGATGGCGTTGTTGAAGTCATACTTGCCTTTAAGGAGCGCCTTTATGCGCATGTCTTCCATGTCTGTCTCGACCGTGGAAATCATGGCATCCAGCTCCGGGATGAGAGACTCATCACCGGCCTCTTCAACAAGGTCCACGAAAGCGCTTGCTTCCTCGAGAGCCTTGGCTCCCGTGTTGTATGAGCTTATCTTGTTCTCAATGGCGGCAATATCCCGTCCAATGGCCGCGGACTTTTCCAGATCCTGCCACACTTCCGGGTTTTCCTGCTCCTTTTTGAGCTCTTCCAGCTTTGTTCCCAGGTTGTCTATGTCCAGAGCGTATTTGGTCTCTGCCAGAGTCTCGCTGAGAGCCTTTATTTTCAATCTGTAATCGTCTGCCTTAAACATCTATATGGTCCTTAAAAAATCCGGTATATTCATGTCTCCGGCAAACATAGCATCGCTGCCGGTTTGTATATCCGGCGCCTCAAAAGGGTGCCTTTTCATGCAGTGCCCCATGAAGGGGCTGCATGTATTCATATGGTGCCCCGTGAGGGGCAGCCTGCTTCATTACGGCGCCCACACCAAAGGAATGGCCTGGCGCTGCACATTATATAATTTAGGTATAGAGCCTGCATACGTGGTCCCTGCGGGGCGCCGGATGCAGGATTATTTGTTGTCTTTCCAGTAGCAGCAGTTCTTGTACTTCTTGCCGGAACCGCAGGGGCAGGGGTCATTGCGGCCAACTTTCTTGTTTGCGTTGGTCTTGGGGATGGCCTTGCCGCCCTCTGTATTGGCTACGAGGCCTGTGGGAGCCTGCGGAGCGTCTCCTACGTACGGAGAGTTGGGGTCCTGCTTGCCTGTGGCCTTCTTCACGAACATATCCTGCGGGTTTGCTGTCTGCGGATTAGCGGTGGTTGAAGTGGAAGTTACTATTATGTCTCCGAAGGCAGGTGCCTTTGCTGCGGCCTGCTGTGCAGGCTGTGCGGGCTGTGCAGGAGCTTCCTGTGCAGGAGCCTGTGCGGGCTCTGAAGGAGTCTCAGAAGGAGCTTTCTGGGCTGCAGGCTGCTGGGCTGCCTGAGCGGCCTGAGATGCGGCAGCAGGCTGTGATGCGGGGGCATTCTGTGCCTGGGCTGCGGCTGCTGCGGCTGCTGAAGAAGAGCCGGTGAGGGTGGCTGCGGCGCCCTGGCCGCCGGACTGCTGTGTGCGGGCCATGGGTGTGGGCTCCATTGTGCGGATGGGAACGGGACGGGAGACTTTGACGATGCGGCCCTTCAAAAGGCGTGAAATGGTTGTGGTCTGGACGCGGTCTATCATCTCCTCGAACATGTCAAAGCCTTCCTGCTTGTAGGCAATGACGGGGTCCTGCTGCGCATAGCCGCGGAGGACGATGCCCTTGCGGAGCTGGTCCATGGCGTCTATGTGGTCTATCCAGTTGCGGTCCACGGCACGGAGGAGCTCGTTGCGCTCTACCTGGTGGTAGTCAACCTGCCCTTCGGTCATCTTGCTTATGTTCTCTATCTTTTTCTCGTAAGCTTCCGTGACTTCTTCAGTGATGCGCTTTATTGCCTTCTCATAGTCCCAGCGCTCCAGCATTTCACGGGTTATTACGAAGTCGCACTCATCCGGATATACCTTCTGCTTGAGCATGGAATTGAGGTCTTCCTCATTCCACTTTTCCGGCATGGCCTCAACGTTCACAGCCTCGGACACAATCTTTCCCACATAGTCCGGTATGTATTTCAAGATCTGGTCATGGATGTCCTCGCCGCGGAGAACCTTCATGCGCTCGCCGTATATGGTCTTGCGCTGCTCGTTCATGACTTCATCATACTCGAGCGTGTGCTTTCTTATGCCGAAGTTGCGGCCCTCTATGGCCTTCTGTGCGTTCTCTATGGACCTGGAGAGCATCTTGGACTGCAGGCAGGTGTCCTCGTCTATCTTGAAGACGTTGTACATCTTCTTCATTCTCTCGCCGCCGAAACGCTTGGCAAGGTCATCCTCAAGGGATATGAAGAATACGGAATCGCCCGGGTCTCCCTGACGGCCGGAACGGCCACGGAGCTGGTTGTCTATTCGCCTGGACTCGTGGCGCTCCGTGCCTATGATGCACAGTCCGCCGACGGCTATAACCTGCTTTTTCTCTTCATCCGTCTCTTTCTTGTAGCCGTCATACAGCTCCTGGTAACGGTTGCGGGCAACCATTTCCTCTTCCGTGAACTTCCTGTCCGCATAGGATGTGGCAACCTCTACCATGTCATGGTCAAAGCCCTCTTCGCGCATACGCTTCTTGGCAAGGTACTCCGGGTTGCCTCCCAAAAGGATATCCGTGCCTCGGCCGGCCATGTTGGTTGAAATGGTTACGGCGCCGAAGCGTCCTGCCTGGGCCACTATCTCTGCCTCGCGCTCATGGTTCTTCGCGTTCAGGATGTTGTGCTTGATGCCGTTGCGGCGCAGGAGACGGGAGATTTCCTCCGACTTGTCCACCGTTACGGTACCGATAAGGATGGGCTGGCCCTTTGCGTGGCGGTCTATGACCTCCTGCACGATGGCCTTGCGCTTGCCGTCTACTGTGGAGTATATCATGTCCGGCAGATCCGTCCTGCGGACAGGCATGTTTGTGGGGATGGGCACAACGTCCAGGGAGTATATCGTCCTGAACTCATCTTCCTCTGTCTTTGCGGTACCGGTCATGCCGGACAGCTTCTTGTAAAGACGGAAGTAGTTCTGGAATGTGACGGTTGCATGAGTTTTGTTCTCATCCTTGATCTTGACATGCTCCTTGGCCTCTATTGCCTGGTGCAGACCGTCTGAATAACGGCGGCCTATGAGGATACGTCCGGTGAACTCATCCACGATAAGGATTTCGCCCTGCTCTGAGACTATGTACTCCTGGTCCTTCTGGAAGAGCTCATGGGCCTTTAATGCCTGCTGTATATGATGGTTCAAGTCCGCGTGCTCTATGTCGCCGAGGTTCTCTATGCCGAAGAACTTCTCGGCCTTCTCGGCGCCCTTTTCGGTTATGGTCACGGACTTGTCCTTTCTGTCTATAATGTAATCCCAGTTCTCCATCTCCTCAAGGATGGCGGCGAGCTTGTCCTCAGCCTCCTGCTCCTTTTCGGTAAGGTCCTTCTTCTTCCTGGAAGGGGCATTCTTCTCTGCCTCTTTCTTGTCATCGTCGAAGCCGCCGCTCAAAGTGCGGACGAACCTGTCCACCTGTTCATAAAGGGAGGAGCTTACGCCCCCGCGGCCGGATATAATGAGCGGCGTCCTTGCTTCATCTATAAGTATGGAGTCCACCTCATCCACTATGCAGAAGTTCAGATCCCTCTGCACCATGGCGGGTATGGAGACCTTGAGATTGTCTCTGAGGTAATCGAATCCCAGCTCGTTGTTTGTGGCGTATATGATGTCGCAGTTATAGGCCTTCTTTTTCTCTGCATCGTCCATTCCGGGGATTACCACGCCGACGGTCAGTCCCATGAACTTATAGACCTTGCCCATCCACTCGGCGTCTCGGCGTGCCAGGTAATCGTTGACCGTTACTATATGCACGCCCTTTCCGTCCAGTGCGTTGAGGTATGCGGGAAGCGTTGCAACCAGCGTCTTGCCTTCGCCTGTCTTCATCTCGGCAATTCTGCCCTGGTGGAGGCATATGCCGCCCACAATCTGCACGTGGAAGTGCTTCATCTTAAGGACACGCCAGCTTGCCTCCCTCACGGCCGCGAATGCATCATACAGGATGTCATCCAGCGTCTCGCCGTCTGCAAGGCGCTTTTTCAAAGCCGCCGTAGTGCCTTTAAGCTCCTCGTCCGTCATGGCCTGGTACTTGGGCTCCAGCTCTTCAACCTTCTTCGCCTGCTTGTTCAGCTTCTTCAGCGCCCTTCTGCTGTCCGAATCGGCTATGTATTTAAAAAGACCCATGTTTCTCCTTTATCCCGGCATCCGGACCGCCCGTTCCGGCGGCCGGCGCCTCAAGCAACATGCTGCTCTGTACTCTCTTTTCCCCTCACCGGCGCCCCGCATGTCCCCTTCCGGGCTGTATGTGCAGAGCGCATAGTTACGCACATTGTATTGTACTCCAAATCATTGCGTATGTAAATTTATTTTTTGGCAATTGCGGAAAAACCGCCAATATTTTCTGCTAACACAGCCTTCAAAATTAGGCCCTCATACAAGGACAGCCGCCCCGGGATGCTCCAAAGGCGGCTGCAGCAAATGCATTATGCTCTGTTATATGGCAGGTTTCCAATGCCCTTGCCTGCACGGCAGGCAAAAGACAGGCCTACAGGCAGAAGACAGGCCCGCAGGCAGAAGACAGGCCCGCAGGCAGAGGCTCTTAAAGAGCCATGCGGCTAATCCACATTGACGTCCGTGAATCCGAACTTCTCCACGTCAAAGAGGCCTGTGTCCAGGAGCTTGAGCTTAGGTATTACGGACAGGGACAAAAAGGCTAAGGACATGAAGGCTTCATACTCGCGCTTTACGCCCATGGAGTATGCCCTCTCCAGAAGCTCCTTGCTCTCATCCTTCAGGGCATCTGCGTCCTTGGATGACATAAGCCCGCCTATGTCCAAAGTAAGGGAGTATGTCTCACCGCCCTTTACTGCAATGACCATTCCGCCGCCAATCTCCTTGAGCTTGTTGGCGGCCCTGGCCATGCATTCGTTGTCATCTCCCATAAGTATGATGTTGTGGGAGTCATGGGCAATTGTTATGCCAAGGCATCCGCCCTTGAAGCCGTATCCCTTGAACAGGCCCTTCCCTATGTTTCCTGTGTAATGATGCCTCTCAACAACCGCGAGCTTCAGAAGGTCTGTGCCTTCCAGAACAACGTCTCCGTCCCTGCTCTCAACCTCTACAACTTCCTTGTCCGTAACCACTCCGCCGGGCAGTATGGTCATGGCAAGCGCCTTCCTGCCGCGAAGCGGCAGGACGAAGTCTTCCGGTTTCATCTCATTGAGATGCACTGTATTGAGCACATTGTCCGGGAGATATCTCTTGGAGGTATCAAAGAGAGGCTTGCTGTCCTTTGCCACCAGCTTGCCGCTCTTTATGACATACTTCACGTTGAAGTCCTTCAGATTGTCCACAGCCACCAGGTCTGCCTGCCAGTACGGCGCTATGCCGCCCCTGTACTTGAGGCCGTATGCCTCCGCGCCGTTCAAGGTGGCGCATGTAACGGCCATTATGGGGTCTATTCCCATGGCAACCAGCTTTCTGAGGGCGTCATCCAAATCCCCCTGCTCCTTCAAGGTTACGGAGTGCCTGTCATCCGTGCACAGCAGGAAGCGGCGGTAATTATGGCTGTTCATGTACATGGCGTTCCCGAGATTCTGCGTGGAAGACCCGTGGCGGATATGCACATACTGTCCCTTGGAGACCTTCTCCTCTATCTCTTCCTTAGTTACGCACTCATGGTCCGTAGAGATTCCGCCGCATATATAGGCATTGAGGTCATAGCCTCTCAAAGAGGGCGCATGGCCGTCCACCATCTTGCCTGCATTATGGGCAGCCTCCAGCTTGCGTACAACATCCGGATCTGCATTGTACACTCCGGGGTAGTTCATGAACTCAGCGAGGCCGTAGATATAGTCATTGTTGATATTATCTTCTATATCCTTTCCGTCCAGCACTGCGCCTGCGTTCTCAAAAGGCGTTGCGGGAACGCATGACGGCAGCATGACCTTCACGTCCAGAGGGACGTTTGCGGCCGCCTTCGCTATATACTCCGCGCCTGCCATCCCGCAGACGTTTGTAATCTCATGCGGGTCTGCAATGACCGTTGTTGTGCCGTGCGGCACAACAAGCGAGGCAAACTCCTCCGGTGAGAGCTGCGAGCTCTCTATATGCACGTGTCCGTTGATGTATCCGGGAGTTACGACAAGTCCTGTGCAGTCTATCTCCTCCTTGCCTTCATACTCTCCGACGCCCACGATTTTCTCGTCCACTACAGCTATGTCTCCCTTCTTCACGTCTCCCCAGAAGACATCCACATAGCTTGCGTTCTTCAACACAAGATCCGCCTTCGTCTCGCGCCTTGCGGCCTTTATGTACTTCTCTAACATACAAAACGCTCCTTGCATCATTGCCTCGTATTATACCATACCCGCCGGAAGTCTGGAAAGGACAAAAACACCGCACCTGGCCGCCTTCCCTTGCAGTATTGCCATAAACTCAAGGCCGCCTAAAAACCCTCGCAAAGCCTTAAAATGCTCATATATAATGCTGTTTCTGCCGGCATATTGACTGCAGGCCGGCAGCATATGGCGCTGCCACACTCCCGTGTGGCTTTTCCCTGCACAAATTAAGAAGGGACCACATACAGTGTGACCCCTTCTGCTTATCATCCCTTCATCATGCACAAGTTTACAGACTGGACAATGTCCTCATAATCGTGTCCACGTCCTTGTTCTCAAGCTCATGGATGATATGAAGATATGTCTTCTGTGTGGTAGTCATGCTTGCATGCCCCAGTCTCATAGCCACGCTGGCGATAGACACGCCGGCAAACAGCAGGAGGGACGCATGAGTATGACGGAGCCCGTGTATGGAAATCACAGGAACATTGGCTTCCTTGCATTTCCTTTTCAGCACATCGTTCACTGTAGAGTTGTACACCTTGCATCCGGCAAAGAGGGGCTCATTCTCCGGCTTGCCTTTGACGAGCTCTGAGAACTGGACTATGGTCTGCCAGTCCAGCTGTATCTTCCGGACGGAAGACTTGTTCTTCGTGGGCAGGAACCCTCCGTTCCCCTTGTAATCCCAGGTCTTATCTACCGACAAGGTCTGGCGGGAAAAGTCGAAGTCCTTAGGCGTGACCGCCAGGGCCTCTGAGAACCTCATCCCGGTCTTTGCAACCAGCAGAATGAGCCAGTCCCAGTTCACTTCCGTGCCCAGATCCAATGTGCGCAGCAGTGAGTGAAGCTCAAACTGGCTCAGGTACTTCGGCTTCTTGTCCCTCGGGGTCTTCCCCTTGATTATGACCTTCCTTGTGGGGTCCCTAGGTATGAGCCCCTCATCCACGGCATCCAGTATGGACCCTTTTATCTGGTGATGGAAATCCATTGTTGTCTGCCTTTCATGAGACTTGGCATAGTCATTGATCAGCTTCTGATACGTGACCCTGTCCAGCTCACCTATAGTCACCGTGGGCACAAGTTTCCTGACCCAGCTCAACGCAAGGAGGTACTTGTCCAAAGTCACCTTTCTGACAGCGCCATCCTTGTACACCTTGATCCAGCGTTCCAAATAATCGCTGAACAACTCATCCTTTTTAGAATCTTTTGCCATTTAAAACCTCCTAATATATATCTAAATCACGCTGATGAAGGGTGACAAGTTTCTCAAGTGAAAGGAATAATCCACCAATTTTG
>JAJPYR010000009.1 GCA_021204825.1 Clostridia bacterium
TACTCATTGAATTGTAGGTTCTTTGTTCATTTAAGGATTCGTATTAATTTGCTTTTTGCTCAACTTTCGTTGAGATCAAGCCCTCGGCCTATTAGTACTGGTCAGCTCAATACATTGCTGCACTTACACCTCCAGCCTATCAACCTTCTAGTCTTGAAGGGGCCTTACTCAATAAATGATGGGATATCTTATCTTGAGGCGAGTTTCACACTTAGATGCTTTCAGCGTTTATCTCATCCGCACTTCGCTACCCTGCTGTGCCACTGGCGTGACAGCAGGTGCACAATCGGTGCGTTCATCCCGGTCCTCTCGTACTAAGGACAACTCCCCTCAAATATCCTGCGCCCACGATGGATAGGGACCGAACTGTCTCACGACGTTCTGAACCCAGCTCGCGTACCACTTTAATCGGCGAACAGCCGAACCCTTGGGACCTGCTCCAGCCCCAGGATGTGATGAGCCGACATCGAGGTGCCAAACCTCCCTGTCGATGTGAACTCTTGAGGGAGATAAGCCTGTTATCCCCGAGGTAACTTTTATCCGTTAAGCGATGGCAATTCCATTCTCTACCACCTGATCACTAAGCCCTGCTTTCGCATCTGCTCGGCCCGTCAGCCTTGCAGTTAAGCTCCCTTATGCCTTTGCACTCGACGAATGATTTCCAACCATTCTGAGGGAACCTTTGGGCGCCTCCGTTACTCTTTAGGAGGCGACCGCCCCAGTCAAACTGCCCACCAGACACTGTCCTCAACCCGGATCACGGCGTCAAGTTAGAACCCCAGCAATTAAAGAGTGGTATCCCAAGGTCCGCTCCCGCGTGCCCAAAAGCCCGCATTCAATGCGTCCCACCTATCCTGTGCATTAGTTACCGAGATTCAATATCAAGCTACAGTAAAGCTCTACGGGGTCTTTCCGTCCAGTCGCGGGTTAATGCGCATCTTCACGCATACTACAATTTCGCCGGGCCTCCTGTTGAGACAGCGCCCAAGTCGTTACTCCTTTCGTGCGGGTCAGAACTTACCTGACAAGGAATTTCGCTACCTTAGGACCGTTATAGTTACGGCCGCCGTTCACCGGGGCTTCAGTTCTTTGCTTCGCTTGCGCTAACAAGTCCCCTTAACCTTCCGGCACTGGGCAGGAGTCAGCTCCTATACCTCGGCTTGCGCTTTAGCAGAAACCTGTGTTTTTGATAAACAGTCGCTTGGGCCTCTTAACTGCGGCCGCCTCGCGGCGGCTCCCCTTCTTCCGAAGTTACGGGGTCATTTTGCCGAGTTCCTTAACAAGAGTTCTCCCGTTCATCTTAGAATTTTCTTCTCGTCTACCTGTGTCGGTTTGCGGTACGGGTGCCTTCTGAAATTTAGCGGTTTTTCTCGCCGGTGCGGATTCATGTGCTTCCCTTCCTTAGTCCGGTCCCCGTCACGGCTCAGCCAATCACTTGCGTACTTCACTGCAAGCAAGCCTAACCGCTTGGACACGCTTTTCCATCCGCGTGCTCACACTATCCCTCCGTGTCACCGCATCATTAACTCTTTCCGGCAGTACTGGAATATCAACCAGTTGTCCATCATCTACGCCCTTCGGCCTCGACTTAGGTCCCGACTTACCCTGGGCGGACGAACCTTCCCCAGGAAACCTCAGACTTTCGATGGCGGAGTTTCTCGCTCCGCTTTCGCTACTCATGCCGGCATTCTCTCTTCCATGCAGTCCACCACCCCTTCCGGTATGGCTTCAGCCCGCATGCATTGCTCCTCTACCGATACACTTATGTGTATCCCCAAGCTTCGGTGTCGCGTTTAAGCCCCGTTACATCTTCGGCGCAACATCACTCGACCAGTGAGCTATTACGCACTCTTTTAATGTGTGGCTGCTTCTAAGCCAACATCCTGGTTGTCTGTACAATGTCACATCCTTTCCCACTTAACGCGTACTTCGGGACCTTAGCTGTGGATCTGGGCTGTTTCCCTTTTGACAATGGCACTTTTCTGTCGCTGTCTGACTCCCTGACTAACATTATCCGTCATTCGGAGTTTGATAAACTTCGGTAAGCCGCGAAGCCCCCTAGGCCAATCAGTGCTCTACCTTCGGTAATTATATCAGAGGCTAGGCCTAAACCTATTTCGAGGAGAACCAGCTATATCCCGATTCGGTTGGAATTTCTCCACTACCCACAGTTCATCACCGCCTTTTTCAACAGACGTGTGTTCGGCCCTCCACAACGCTTTACCATTGCTTCAGCCTGACCATGGGTAGGTCATCAGGTTTCGGGTCTACGACAATATACTATGCGCCCTCTTCAGACTCGCTTTCGCTTCGGCTGCGCCGCTGTACGGCTTAACCTCGCATATCATCGTAACTCGCCGGCCCGTTCTACAAAAAGTACGACATAAGACTGTATTAAACGTAGTCCTTTGTCTGCTTGTAAGCATACGGTTTCAGGTTCTCTTTCACTCCCCTCCCGGGGTTCTTTTCACCTTTCCCTCACGGTACTGTTCCACTATCGGTCACATGGTCATATTTAGCCTTATGGGATGGTCCCCACATATTCCGACAGGATTCCTCGTGTCCCGCCGTACTCTTTGCGCCAGTCCGCATTACCCTTTCGCTTACAGGCCTTTCACCTTCTATGGGACAGCTTTCCAACTGTCTTCAGCTAGGATACGTACGTAACTATGTCGGCGCCAGAAGGGTATTTCTACCCCTCCTTCGGGCTACTCCGCCTTCGCTCGCCACTACTAACGGAATCGTTTTTACTTTCTTTTCCTCCGGGTACTAAGATGTTTCAGTTCCCCGGGTTCCCCTCCTGTGCACTATGTGTTCATGCACGGATAACGCATCTTTCAATGCGCTGAGTTCCCTCATTCGGACATCCGCGGATCACAGAATATTTGCTTCTCCCCGCGGCTTATCGCAGCTTGTCACGTCCTTCTTCGGTGCCATGTGCCAAGGCATTCCCCGTATGCTCTTTGTAGCTTGATCTTCTCTTTAGCATTACTAGCTAATTTAAATTTCTACTCGTCCTTAAAATTCTACAAAAAACATTACTCTTCAACTCGACTAATTGCAGTCATTGGCGGCTCCATCGCATAATAGCTAGGATTCGTATTAACCTTGAATTAATCTAAATTGCCTTTCTGTACTTGTATTATTCATACTTTCGTCTATGCAGTTGTCAATCTTCGCCGGCAGGCAACAGCCCGCCCTGTCTTTCCATTGAAAAACATGCTGTCCTAAGTGACAGCTTTTACATCTTATCAAAGGACCTTCTTTTAGTCAAGCGATTTTCACCGTTTTCCTGCCCCGCAGGCCAAAAATTTCACAAAAATCCTTCAAATTTTCCTGCCGCCCAAATGCTCACTTTCCGGAACATATCCCGTATAACATCAAGAATGCCAGACTGTTGCAAGCCTGGCATTAAATGATATTGCAGTGTGTTTCCGACTTTCGGATACTTTTCAGTATGACCCGAGAAGATTCTTAACTCTGTATACCTGTATCTTCCGTTTATGCAATATGATGTGACAGCATCTCATCTAAATTGTGCCGTCAAGCGAGTTTGGTAGGCATGAATGTTATCTACCTTCCAAAAATATCAGAATGAGTTCCTGTGTTAGACAGAGTCAATGTAAGAACATCTCCATCAATACGATATACCAAAATCCAGTCAGATTGTATGTGGCATTCGCGGAAATCATTCAGCTGGCCCTTCAAAGGATGATCATAGTACTTCATCTCAAGGGGCTCTCCCATGCTCAACCTATTAATAACATCATCCAGAAGAGACATGTTATATCCCCTTTTCGTCAACCTCTTATAGTCCTTCTTAAAAGCCGTAGTATAGATTATACTAAACATTAGAGGTTATTTTAATAAAGCCTCCTTAAGCTCATTAATGTCAGTGTAACTGGGTGTACTCGGGTCACGGGAAATGCGTCTTGCCTCTTCCGCTGCATCCAGCGTTTCCTTAGAATAGCAGGAAATCTCAACACTAAAGGGTAAACCATCGTGCATTATGCACTGACGCAGGAAGATATTGACTGCTGTGGACATATCTATACCTAATTCCTTGAAAATCTTATTTGCAATGTCCTTGGTTTCCTTATCAATACGTATTTGAGTTGATACTGTTGAGGACATGAACCGCTCCTTGTTCTTATTGTTTATTGTGTGAACATTGTAAGCCTTTTAGTTTACATTGTAAAGCTTTTTAAATATAAAATGAAAGCTTTTTTTAAAACATTTTTCGCCAAAGTGCAAATCTTGATTCCAGTGCCGGACTTCTGCCTGGCGGAAACTTCCTCCGCTCCGGACACTTCTCTCCGCCCCTTTGCGCCTTGCAGGCACTCTTCCGGAATACGCCCTCAGGTCCCATCCTGTGGCTGTCTGCACCCAGGAATTCCACGCAGCGAAAAGGCCTCCCTGCGTCAGGAAAGGCCGTTTAAGTGCATATAAGTGCCCTTTTAAGAGAGTTTGTACACTATCTCCTTGAGATAATCCATGGACTCCTTTATCTCGCTCTCATCCTGGTAGTTCTCCGGATAGACCTCTATGAGCAGGGAGCCGTCAAAGCCGGTTCCCTTGAGGCGCTTTATGATCTCCTCGAAGTCATACATGCCCTTCCCCGGCAGGCATACCCTGCCACAGGAATCCACATCCGAAAGGTGTGCGTATGCAAGGGAGCCCCTCATGTCCTCTATGTACATGTTCATGGGGTACCCGGACCGGCGTGTCTGCTTTATGTCAAACACGCCCCAAAGGTTTGGGCATCTTTTCTTAAGCTCTTTGAACAGGCCGGGTTTGGAATACATGCACCAGGCCACATCCTCCATGCAGAGCTGCACTCCGTAGCGGGAGCAGAATTCCAGGATGTCATTCATATAGAGGGCCAGTTTGTCCATGTCATTCCCGAAGCCCCCTTTGCCGGCTATGTAGCCGTGGAAGGTGTAATACCTGGCTCCAAGAATCTGCGCGGACCTCATTACCTGGTCCAGCCAGTAATATGCATCCCCTCTGGTCCTTCTGGACTCATTGAAAAGCTGCGGCTCATAGTTTGTGGGCAGGGCATGTACAGAGTTTATCTCCAGCCCTGCCGCACGCGATGCATACTTCTCTGAGAACTCCGGGCGGTACTCATAAAAGGTGGCATAGAAAACCTCGGCCACATCCGCGCCCATCTTCTTAATAATAGGAATGGCGTCCTCTGTGTTCCTGCGCAAAAAAAATGAAGCTGTGGAAATCCCTGTTTTCATGCCTGTATTGTACCACGCCCTCTCAAATAATGCAACCGCCCTGTATTCTGCCCGCTAAAGGCTGTGCACACTGTGCATGCCTTCCACTGCGGGAAAAGACGCAGTCCGTGCAATGCATGATGCCGCATAGCGGGAAACAGGCCGCGTACAGCAGGTTACAGCCACAGGAAGGGCAGGGTCCGGGAAGCTGTGCGGATGCAAAACGGGACGGATACAGCGCATTGAAGGCCCCTGGAGGGCTGCCGGAGGGCAGCTGTATGGCAGCAGATGGAGGAATTTTTGGGTCAGTAAAAGGCGGAGCATAAAGCTTGCCGCCTTTTTAAGTCCTGTGATTGCCTTGAAAGCTTGCGTTACTCTGAGAAGAGTTTAGTGGAAAGGTACCTGTCTCCTGTATCCGGAAGAAGGACAACTATAGTCTTGCCTTCGTTCTCGGGGCGCTTTGCTGTCTGGATTGCTGCGCAGAGAGCAGCGCCGGAAGAGATGCCTACAAGCACTCCTTCATTCCTGCCCACTTCACGGCCGTATGTAAATGCGTCTTCGTTCTCCACTGCGATGATTTCATCATAGATGGTCGTGTCCAGGATGTCCGGGACAAATCCTGCGCCTATGCCCTGGATGGCATGGGATCCGGAGATGCCTGTGGAAAGGACTGCGGAGGATGCGGGCTCTACAGCCACTACCTTTACTTCAGGCTTCCTGCTCTTAAGGTACTGGCCTACGCCTGTGACGGTGCCGCCGGTGCCTACTCCTGCCACAAAGATGTCCACGGTTCCGTCTGTGTCGTTCCAGATTTCCGGACCTGTGGTCTCAAAGTGTGCCTTGGGGTTGGAAGGGTTCACGAACTGGCCCATGATGACGCTGCCGGGTATTTCCGCATTGAGCTCTTCCGCCTTTGCAATGGCGCCCTTCATGCCTTTCTTTCCTTCCGTGAGAACAATCTCTGCCCCGTATGCCTTGATGAGATTCCTGCGCTCCACGCTCATAGTCTCGGGCATGGTCAGAATGACCTTGTACCCTTTTGTGACTGCTACAGCGGCAATGCCTATGCCTGTGTTGCCGGACGTGGGTTCAATGATGGTGGCTCCCGGACAGAGCCTTCCGTCCATCTCTGCGTCTTCGATCATGGCTTTAGCCACTCTGTCCTTCACAGAGCCTGCAGGGTTGAAATACTCGAGCTTGGCAAAAATTCTGGCCTTGAGTCCGTACTTCTTCTCAACGTTAACAAGCTCTAAAAGGGGAGTGCCGCCGATAAGTTCCGTCATAGAAGTGTAAACTTTCATGATGTACATTCTCCTTCAGCTGTTAAAGCTACAAAAGATTTTAAGTGATTATACTAACGCCTTCCGCCGGCTGTCAAGCAATGAATCCGGCAGTTTTACATTATATGCCGGCTTTTTCAGAATCTGCAGAAAGGATGCAATACTCTTGCCCTGCCAAATAATTCACTTTGCAATCGGTTTTTCTTACCTGAAGGAGACCTGATTCCCGTTCCTCCTTCCTCTGCCTGCTGTGCACTTTCCCGTAGTTTGTCCGCATGCAGAAAAGCGCACGCAGGTCCCTTTTCCTGCAAATTGCAAGGCCCGAGGTTCCCGCGCACGCCCGTCCGCTCTCACATCTCATGCAGTTTTGCAGGGTTGCAGGGGCCCGCAAAATGAGAGCACCCTGCCCGGTGAGCATACGCGTCCAATGGCCGCTTCGCTTGCATTCCGCTCTCTTTCGTGGTATCATGAGGGCATGGACAAGGAAACCTGTGACAGCATAATACAAGAGCTCCAGAGGCTGTACCCTGAAGCACGCCCCGCACTTCTGTATGACAGCCCGTATGAGCTTCTCGTGGCCGTTATACTCTCTGCGCAGTGCACGGATGAGAGGGTCAACAAGGTAACCCGCGTGCTCTTTGAAGAGCACAACACCCCTCAGGCTATGCTGCAGCTGTCCCAGCCGGAGCTGGAGCAGTACATATTCTCATGCGGCTTTTACCGCAACAAGGCCGCTCATATCCTTTCCATGTCCAAGGACATAATGGAGCGCTACGCAGGCGAAGTGCCGGGCTCTTTGGATGAGCTCCAGACCCTCGCCGGCGTTGGCAGAAAGACGGCAAACGTTGTGTACTCCGTAGCCTTCGGCGGGGATGCCATAGCCGTGGACACCCACGTCTTCCGCGTCTCAAACCGCTTGGGGATTGCAAAGGGCAAGACCCCGCTCCAGGTAGAGGAGGGCCTCCACGCAGCCATCCCGCAGGAGCTGTGGTCCAAAGCCCATCACTGGCTCATATACCACGGCCGCCAGGTCTGCCACTCCCAGCGCCCTGCCTGCTCCGCATGCACTCTAAAGCCCTGGTGCGAGGAATATGCCGCCAAGGCAGCAAATCCCCCTTCCAAGGCATCTTCCAAAGCCTCCGCAAGGAAGGCCTCAGGGAAAGCCACAGACAAGTGACCCTCCCTCCGCTGTTCATATCTGTTCCGTTTCCCCGGAACATCTCCTGGATACACTGCGCAGAGCTTTCCCGCCCTGCGCTTTTATATTAACCCTGTGTTATATGGACGCATGCATGCATACGCATGCGTGCATGCATATCCTGTGCCAGACTGCATGCGGCTGCGGATAAGTTTTGTGTGCGGGTATGTGTGAGCCAGCTTAGAGGATTAAAAGGACCCCGAAGAGGACTAAGGCCACTGCAGCCATCATGAGGGTTGAGAAGGCCAAGGCTATATATGCGAAGATGTTGAGCCTGCAGCGCTTCCTTAAAGCCACTGCAGCGATGCTCACTGCGAAGGCAATGAAGCCAAGCAGGAAGTTGGTGCTTCCTGTGCAGACGGACAGGACATACAGGATGAATCCTGCTATGCCGAGGTAGTTGATCCTGGCTATGTATGACAGAACGGACTTCCTTCTGGTCTCCCTGGTGTCCGGGGTCTTTGGGGGAACCTGGTTTACAGGGCCACGAGGGGCTCCTGCTCCTGTACCTGCTCCTGTACCTGTTCCTGTACCTGTTCCTGTACCGGTTCCTGTACCGGTTCCTGTACCGGTTCCTGTTGCTGCGTTTGTTACTGTATCTGCGCTGTAATTTGTGCATGCTGCGATAGGATTGAAGCCAAAGCTGAGCATAGTTATTTCTCCTTTGCGAAAAATGTTTTTGTCTTACACTATATTATTTACCCTTTTTTCCGGAAGTTTAAACAAACTTTGCTGAAAAAAATGGCCCAAAAAGTAAAGTACACGACAAAACTGAATATATTCCGGCATTTTCTCTGTGACGGTTCTGTGAAAAGTGACAACAGGCGGGGCCGCAAACGCAGCTCCGCCTTGTGTTTTCATATTCATTTGCCCTGCTTCCGCGCCCCTTTTGACGCACCCTCCCGCTTGCCCTTTTGCAGCAGAAAGATCCGCAGGCTTTACAGGCCTCAGGGCATAGCGCACCTGCCTCGAGGCATTCTGCACTGCCGTGCCTGGCATTGCCCTGCGGCAATGCCGGCAGTACCCCTGCCCTGCCTGTTCTGTGTTATACAGCCCTGCATTGCAGATGATGCAATGCAGCAATCATCCAATCAGGTTTTCCAGCCAATCCTCTATCACTTCAAGACCGCCGGCAAACACGATGTAATATACCAAAGCGGCAACCATAAGGATGTCTATAAGCGCAAATACAAGGCCAGCTATGGCTACGCCGTTGGATTTGTTGCACTGCTTTCTCATTCCCACTCCGACACAGCTCATAATGAATCCGGGAAAGAAAGGTATGCCTAACAGGAAGAATGAGAAAAAGGAATATATGAACCCTACGATTCCGATTCCGTTTGTTCTGTTTGTGCTCTTGACTCCCTTTGCCGGCTGGTCTTCTGCCTGCAGCGTGCTCTGAGGAGCCTGGGCATATGCATTCTGCTGCGGCTGGGCATACGCCACGGGCTGCGGCTGCGAAACCTGTCTGTTCTGGACAACGGAATTTATGCTCACCTGGACGGGAGTCCCGCAACTGGGGCATACTGTTGCGTTGTCTGCTATAATTCTTCCGCAATGTGCACAGTACATACTGTTCCACCTTCTTAACACACATTTTCTGTCTGGCTAAAATATACAACATACTGCGCAGATATGTCAACCAATCCGCAAGATACGGACGCAATCTGCCAGCCGTTTTTTTAAGGAAAGACACCCTTGAGGGTGCCTTGAATCATGCCTGTATCTGTATGACAGTCCGCAGACGGCACTAAGCCTCTGCGGGCCCTCCCCTTTGCGCGGAAGGGACTACTTCTTGTGCCTGCGGTGCTTCTTTTTCCTGCGTTTATCATCCACAACCGGCGGAGCAGGTGCAGGCGCCGGGGCAGGTGCAGCAGGTGCCGGAGGAGCTGGTTTCGGCACAGACGGGTATATGAGATAGGGGCTTTCTGTCCTGGGCTTTGGATTGTCCACAGGCGCACCGCACTTGGGGCATACTCTGGCGTAGTCATCTATAATCTTTCCGCACGTTGTGCAATACATACAAAATCCCCCTTGCAGGGTCCGTTCATCCCCCTGCCGCTAAATTATACAACAGAATGACGCAAAGCGTCAATAAGCACCCGTAAATTCATGCCCCTCCCGCATGCAATTTCCTTTAAAATTGCATGTACATATGCATATATAAGGCCCTTTATATAAAAACAGAGCGGCCTTTGCCGCCCTGGTTGAATGAAGTATGAAGCCCGCAGATTCACTCACATCCTGCACAGGAGAAAACCGCGACAAGTATGAGTGCCCAGAAAATAAATGTTATGACGCTGAAGAACTTGCCTATGATTGCAAGGTTGCTGGCTGTGGGGTACTTGGATGCCTGCTTCTCCCCTATAAAGCACAGAATGTATGAAATGACGCTTGCGACACAGAAGGCCGCGCTTAAGATGACGGACAGAAGGGACAGTATGAAGCCTATAAGCCCGCACCAGTTCATGCTCTTCCTGAACTGCTTTCTCTTCTGCTTCTTGTACGGGTCATCCGTCTGCTCCGGGATATGCTGAGAGGCGATCCTGTTCCTGTCTTTCTTGCCGCCAGCAGGAACCGGCGTGCCGCATATGGGACATACCGTCTCACTGTCATCCAGCATTTTTCCGCAGTTGCGGCAGTACTTCATGCTCCGCCTCCCGTATCTTTGCCCCTAATATACTACACCCTGGGGGAGGGTGTCAACTTTTCCGCACCCTCCTCACTCGCTCCTCTGTCCGGACAGGTCCCCTGCAAAAGACAGTGCCTTGCCGGCAGGAAAAGCAATTGAAAAACGGCTCCCTGACGGATGCCGCTTCCCTCGAACAATGATGTAATTTCTGCGCGTTATGCGAGAATAGAAACAATGGCTGCACCTACGGTAATCCATATGATTGCCCAGAAGATGACTACTATAAGGTTGATTACAAATCCAGCAACAGTGACGCCGTTCCACCTGTTGCAGTTCTTCCTCCTTGCCATGCCCACAATGCTGCAGATAAAGCCAATAATCGGGGCAATGCAATAGAAAACACCGAGATAAAGTGAAAGGATGGCGATTATGAATCCTGCAAGCCCTGCACCGTTCTTAGCCTCAACAACCGGATGAGGGGCAGACGAAGGCTGCCTGTATGAAGGCTGCTGATATGAAGGCTGCTGATACTGGGTCTGCTGAGGCCCGGGCTGGGGTGTTGTCGGCACAGAAGATCCTACGGGTGTGCCACAGCTGGGGCAGAACTTGGCCCCATCATTTATAAATGCTCCGCACTGCCTGCAATACATGGATAAATCCCTCCTGGTATAAAGTGTTTCTCATGTCTCACACAGTCAATATACAACTTTTCCCATTAAAATGTCAACACATCCGGGCAATTTGTCGCAATTGATTTCAGCATTAGTTTCAGCATTGGTTTCACGCCAGCACAAAGGACCGGCACCTGCCCCCACTTACGCAGACACAGTATTACAGGACAGAAAAAACAACCGCATGCCCTGCTGTCCCCCTCGGAGAGGGCCTTGACACAGCTCGCAAAACTGTAAGGATTTTTTGGCAAACAAATGTTTGTCAACGATTCCAATTGATCCGTTTTGTTAATTATCCGTTTTGTTAATATATATGTGCATATTTGATTTTACGCACAGTTTGGTAAGCGGGAAAGTTAAGAAATCGTACAGATATGATGGCTGGAAAATGGCCAAAAGAAGACCTTGCAGTAACAGCAGGGACCTGTGCGCATCTGAAAGATGTCAAAAGGGTCATGGCTTTGGACCATGACCCTTTGAAGTCTTTATGTACGGACTCTGACGGGAATCAGAGAACCTTTACGATTGTGCCGGAGCCTACTGTGTGGCCGCCCTCACGGATTGCGAAACGAAGCTTCTCTTCTACTGCAACCGGCTTGATGAGCTCTACAGTGATCTCTACGTTGTCTCCGGGCATTACCATCTCGACGCCTTCGGGAAGGTCGATGGAACCGGTAACGTCTGTCGTTCTGATGAAGAACTGAGGACGATAGTGGTTGAAGAACGGTGTGTGACGGCCGCCCTCGTCTGCCTTGAGGACATATACCTGGGCTGTGAACTTCGTGGATGTCTTGATGGAGCCGGGCTTTGCGATAACCTGTCCCTTCTCAACTCCGCGGCGCTCAATGCCACGAAGGAGTGCGCCGATGTTGTATCCGGCGATTGCTTCGTCCACGCTCTTGTGGAACATCTCAAGTCCGGTGATGACTGTTCCGACGGGACGGTCAACGAGGCCAACGATCTCGGCGGGATCGCCTACATGAGCCTTGCCTCTCTCAACACGGCCGGTAGCAACGGTGCCGCGTCCGGAGATAGTGAACACGTCCTCTACGGGAAGAAGGAACGGCTTGTCGGTGTCTCTCTGAGGAGTGGGGATGTAGGTGTCTACTGCATCGAGGAGCTCAAGAACGCACTGGCACTCAGGAGCGCTGAGAATCTCTTCGGGAGAGCAGCCGGATGTGGACTTCTCGAGAGCCTTGAGGGCGGAACCCTTGATGATGGGAATGTCATCGCCGGGGAATCCGTACTCGTTGAGCAGGTCTCTTATCTCCATCTCTACGAGCTCGATGAGCTCGGGGTCATCCATCTGGTCTGTCTTGTTGAGGAAGACTACGATGTAAGGAACGCCTACCTGACGGGCAAGAAGCACGTGCTCTCTTGTCTGAGGCATCGGGCCGTCGGAAGCGGCTACAACGAGGATTGCGCCGTCCATCTGTGCTGCGCCGGTGATCATGTTCTTGATGTAATCTGCATGGCCCGGGCAGTCAACGTGTGCATAGTGACGCTTGTCTGTCTCATACTCTACGTGTGCGGTGTTGATTGTTATGCCACGTGCCTTCTCTTCGGGAGCCTTATCGATCTCCTCGTACTTCATCTTCTTAGCCTGCCCCTTGCACGCCAATATCATAGTGATAGCTGCGGTCAGGGTGGTTTTGCCATGGTCAACATGTCCGATCGTGCCAATGTTGACATGGGGCTTACTGCTGTCATACTTAGCCTTTGCCATTTTAAAATCTCCTTTAAAATTTATATACAATGATAACTAACTCGCCCCTTGGGCTATCGCAGCTATCTATCATTGACATTATTGCCTGTCCGGACCTTATGGTCCTTCAATCGGCATTTTTGCCTCTTGTGCTTCCCATTATATCTTACTCATCTGAAAAACACAATTAAAACACGGTCAAAATACAAATTTTGTTTCCGCGCAGACGTCCTGCCGGCGTCTTTGACGCCCTTGAAAAGGCGCCAAATGCCTTGAGCCCTCGCGGACTTGCAGTGTCCTGCACGGACCAGCCGTGTCAGTTTATGGCAAGTGCCGGAGCACCCGGCCAAAGCTTATCTGCCGGCCGGCTTGTTGCGGGCCACGATGACCTTCTCGCTCACGGACTTGGGAACTTCTGCGTAGTGGTCGAACTGCATCGTGAACTGGCCGCGGCCCTGGGTGCGGGAACGAAGGTCCGTTGCATAGCCGAACATCTCGGAAAGGGGCACCTGCGCGTCCACGACTTTGGCGCCTGCACGGTCATCCGTGGAGACTATGGTGCCTCTGCGGGCCGTTATGTTGCCCATTATGTCTCCGAAGTAGTCTTCGGGCACAATGATTTCCACACGCATTATGGGTTCCAGAAGGACAGGATGGGCCTTGGCCATGCCGTCCTTGAAGGCCATGGAGCCTGCTATCTGGAAGGCCATTTCAGAGGAGTCCACTTCGTGGAAGGAGCCGTCATACACCTGCACCTTGAAGTCCACTACCTCGTACCCTGCAAGGAAGCCGTTCTTGGCTGCGCCGCGGACGCCCTTGTCTATGGCCGGTATGAACTCCTTGGGGATGGAGCCGCCTACGGTAACATCCTCAAAGCTGTATCCCTCGCCCATCTTGGCGGGTATGAGATGGAGCTTGCAGTGTCCGTACTGGCCCTTGCCTCCGGACTGGCGCTTGTACAGGCCTTCGCAGTCCACGGCCTCGCGTATGGTCTCGCGGTATGCAACCTGCGGGGCGCCTACGTTGGCCTCCACCTTGAACTCACGGAGCAGCCTGTCCACGATTATGTCCAGATGAAGCTCTCCCATTCCGGCTATTATGGTTTGGCCTGTCTCCTGGTCTGTATATGTCTTGAATGTGGGGTCCTCTTCGGCGAGCTTTATGAGGGCCATCGTCATCTTTTCCTGAGAGGCCTTGGTCTTGGGCTCTATGGATAGCTGGATGACGGGGTCTGCAAATGTCATCTGCTCCAGGACAATGGGCTTGTCCTTGTCACAGAGGGTGTCGCCTGTCGTGGTGTTCTTGAGGCCTATGATTGCGCATATGTCCCCGGAATACACCCTGGGTATCTCGGTCCTGGAGTTGGCGTGCATCTGCACAAGCCTGCCTACGCGCTCCGTTATCTCCTTTGTGGAGTTGTACACGTATGAGCCGGCGTCCAGAGTGCCGGAGTATACTCTGAAGTATGCAAGCCTGCCCACGAAGGGGTCTGTGGCTATCTTGAACGCAAGCCCTGCGAAGGGCTCTTCATCGTCCGTCTTCCTCTCTTCCTGCTCGCCCGTCTTGGGGTTGACGCCCAGGACATGAGCCACGTCCACAGGGGAGGGAAGGTAATCTATTATGGCGTCCAGAAGCATCTGGACTCCCTTGTTCCTGTAGGAAGAGCCGCAGAGCACCGGAGTGCACTGCATTGCTATCGTGGCCTTGCGAAGGCCTCTGCGGATTTCGTCCGGAGTGAGCTCCATGGTCTCAAGAAACTTGTCCATGAGCTCATCATCCGCCTCAGCGGCCGCTTCCATGACCTTCATGCGGGCCTCCATGGCCTCATCCATCATGTCCGCGGGAATTTCCGCCTTGTGGTACAGCTTTCCGTCCTCAGAGTCATACACTTCGGCAACCATGTCCACAAGGTCCACAATGCCTGTAAATGTATTCTCTTTGCCTATGGGAAGCTCCACCGGCACAGGGTTGGCGTTGAGCCTCTCCTTCATCATCCGAATGGCCCTGTGATAATCCGCTCCCAGAATGTCCATCTTGTTAACGTACGCAATCCTGGGCACGTTATACTTGTCTGCCTGTCTCCATACGGTCTCAGACTGCGGCTCCACTCCGCCCTTGGCGCAGAAAGTCGCAACGGCTCCGTCCAGAACGCGCAAGGACCTTTCCACTTCCACTGTGAAGTCCACATGCCCCGGCGTGTCTATTATGTTTATCCTGCACTCATCCTTCTTGGTCTGGCCCGACCTTGTCCAGTGGCACGTGGTTGCGGCGGAGGTAATGGTAATCCCTCTCTCCTGCTCCTGCACCATCCAGTCCATGGTGGCCTCGCCCTCATGCACTTCACCGATCTTGTGGTTTATGCCGGTGTAGTACAGAATTCGCTCCGTAGTCGTAGTCTTCCCGGCGTCTATGTGCGCCATGATGCCAATGTTTCTCGTATGAAGCAAATCGTAATCTCTGGCCATGCTATACCTCTATCATCAGAATCTGAAATGTGCGAACGCCTTGTTCGCTTCAGCCATTCGATGGGTATCCTCTTTCTTCTTCACTGCGCCGCCCGCATTGTTATATGCATCTATAAGTTCTGCGGCAAGCTTGGCGCTCATCCCCCTTTCGGAGCGCTTCCTTGTGCTGATTACCAGCCACCTGATAGCCAAAGTCTGGCGTCTCTCAGGTCTTATCTCGAGGGGCACCTGATAATTGGCGCCACCGATTCTCCTGGCCTTGACCTCAAGCACGGGCATGATGTTGCCGAGCGCCTGGTCGAAAATCTCCATCGCGTCCTTATTAAGCTTCTTGCTCATTGTCTCGAACGCGTCATAAACTATCTTCTGCGCCGTCCCGCGCTTTCCGTCCTCCATGATCTGGTTGATGAGCTTGGTCACAACCTTGGAGTTGTACACGGGATCGGGCAATACGTCCCTCTTGGGAACACTGCCTCTTCTGGGCATTCTGTCATCCTCCTGAATAAATTTAAGGGTCTTGACTTAAATAAGCCGTTACTTGCCTGACGCTAAGCTCCCGTCCCTGTGACTTCCGGTCCCTTTCCTTCCGGCACCGCATTCCGGCAACAGCCTTCATGCGCACCTTCTTTCAGAGGCCCGCCTGCAGGGCATCGCTGCCATCAGGTAGCAATCCTTCTCCGCCGCCCGCCAAATCACGGCGGCGAATACTGCCTACTTTTCATCGGTTATAAAGGGTCATATATTCCGAAGCAAGTAGGATGGATTCATTATGAATCCCTTAAATATCGCAGCTTTTCAAGCTGCCTGCATTACGGTTCTGTCTGTGTACACAGGCCTGAAGTCCGGATCAGGACTTGGGTCTCTTTGCGCCGTACAGGGACCTGGACTGTCTTCTCTTGGAAACTCCGGCCGTATCCAGCGCGCCACGGATGATGTGATAACGCACACCGGGCAGATCCTTGACTCTTCCGCCTCTGATAAGCACAGAAGAATGCTCCTGAAGATTGTGGCCTTCTCCGGGAATGTATACGATACCTTCCTGCTTGTTGGTCAATCTCACTCTGGCAATCTTTCTTATTGCTGAGTTAGGCTTCTTAGGAGTCGTGGTTGATACGGAAAGGCACACGCCGCGCTTTTGAGGGCACGAGTCCAGTATAGGAGACTTGCTCTTATACTCCTTCCTCTCTCTGCCATGTCTGATGAGCTGATTGATTGTGGGCATATCTTAACCTCCTTGTTTTGCTCAAGCCGCGGACAGGCGTCCGCCGCTCTGCGGAATATATTGCCCTTTCGCACCGTACCCTTAAAACGGCCTCCAGGGGAACATGCTGATCCTGCGCAGCCCTTGAAAGGGCCTGCATTATTAATAAATATGTAGTGCTCTGTGGAAATTTTTGCAGTACGCAAAAACACCTGTCGGCATAACAAGCAATTGCAATTTTACCAAACCAAACGGGGAATGTCAAATGAAATGCGAAGCTTTCCGGACCTCAGCGGGCGGAAATTTGCCCCGTAAAGGGCGCATATCCCATATCCACACAGGGAAACAGGACAGGCCCCTTTGGCCTTGCATCCGGCCCGGCCCCGGCACAGAAAAAGGCGGGAGCTTAAGTACCCCCGCCATGAGTTCATATGTGCCGCATATGCAGGCTATTCATCTGTCTCATCCGTGAAGCAGAAGCGTGCGCGGAGCATCTCTGTGCCGTCCTTGCGGATCTGGAACGAGGCTGTGTCCCCTTCCTGTATGCGGTATATTGAAAGGGTGTCCCCTTCACGGCTCTCCTTTATGAAGTTCACGTCCAGCGAGGATATGCGCTTTGCAGTTAGGTATGCAGGGTCCAGGGTGCGGAGCATGTAGTCTATGTAGCGGGTGTTGTTGGTGTGACGGGTGAAGTCTATGTCATACCAGTTGACAGCGGTCCTGGTGACAAAATCCGTGTCCTCAAAATCCTGGGGGAGCTTGTCAAATGAGGGGTTTCCGTCATATATGTGTACGTTTTCCTGCAGGCAGGTGGTGTTGATTCTGCGTATGCGGCGGGCCGTGAGGTCTATGGCGCAGGTCTCAAAGTCCCCTGTGAAGACCATATTCCCGTCCTCATCCGTTGCCTTGATTTCTATTACCATCCGGATGCCGTCCTTGCGGATTGTGTATGCGGAAACCGTCATCCTGCCCATCCACACGGGAAGCTTGCCGAAGGCTATCTTCATCTTGGTGATTACCCAGGCGGCATTGCTCTTCTCCTTCATGGTGCCGTTGTCTGCGCCAAGGGTGCCGTAATACTCCGTGAGCATGTCCTGGGTTATCATGGGCACTTCCATAACGGCAAGACGCCCGTACCTGTCTATGTCCGTATAACGGACCACCATTTCCCTTTCATACATGTCTTCCATACTGTCTGTCCCCGGCCGCAGAGCGCGCATGCGCTCTGTCCCGCCACAGGAAAGTGTACTCCTGCGGTGCGGGATAGTCAAATGAAATCCGGCCCTTGCAGTTTTCCGCACAGCAAAGCATGAATGAACCGGCCTTGTGTTTTTGTAAAAACAGAGGCTTTTTTACTTAACTTTTTGTAAAAACAAGGGTGCTTTTTACTTGGCTTTTTGTAAAACACTTGAATGAGACGGCAATTATGCTTAATGAACAGTGTTGATTTTGTTCCCGAAAAAGTGTCATTTTTGTGGGTTGAAAAGCATGAAAAAGTGTCATTTAGAGAGTCTGAAACGGATAAAAAAGTGCACGGATAAGTGCAGAACAGGCGGGAGCCTAAAGCCCTCGCCTGCCGTGCCGGTCATTTTATGACTGAATGAAATCACTCTGTTGTGCCTTCCTTTGCAGCCTTCTTGGCGGCCTTCTTGGCCTCTTTGGCAGCCACTTTTGCGGCATACTTCTCGTCTATTGCAGTTGCCTTTGCAAGCTTCTTTGCAGCCTTGCCGGTGGCCTTTACGCACTTCTTGCCGGCCTTGTCCAGAGCCTTCTTTGAAGCTGCGTCCTGCTTTTCATCGTTGACCTTCTTGGCCTCGTCCAGAGCTGCGGCTGCCTTCTGTGCCTTGCGCTTAAGCTTGCGGACTCTTCCGTAGCGGCAGAACTCGGAAAGGCCCCTGAAGAAGTGGCCGTTGAACATGAGCAGGAAGCCCTGCAGCTGGCCCTTGGAGAACATGCCTCCTGTGAAGCCGAACAGGCCGCGGATGGGCATGTAGTATACGCCGATCTTGAGAAGGTTTGCAAGCTTTCTCTTGCCTATCTTGCGCAGGAACCCCTCTGCGAAGATGATGGCTCCGCCGAACAGGCGTCCTACCCAGCCGCGTGCATGCTTCATCTGGGTTATGGACGTGTTCATGTCCACAATGAGCCTCTTCTTCTTGTAGTAGTTGAGCTTTCCGGAAGGAAGGTCGCGGCCCAAAAGGGTCTCGAATGTCTGCTTCTCTACCTCTGCTATCTGGCCGCTATAGTACTCGGCAAGAAGGGTCTCGTCATAATCGGTGTCAACGGCAACCCCGCCCTCGGGACGGAATGTGCCGGCAAGGCGTATGTCTCTTGATGAAGAGCCTATCTCGATGTTGTAGTCGCAGTCCTCAATCTCGAACTGGCTGTGCTTTACGTTGAACCATCTGAAGGAATATGTCTCGAACGGTATCTCAACCTTTTTGCTCTCGCCGGGCTCAAGGAAGACCTTCTTGAATCCCTTGAGCTCACGCACGGCACGGAACACCTTGGAATCCTTTGCGCCGATATAGAGCTGGGCAACTTCCGCGCCGGCAACGGAGCCGGTGTTGGTGATTGTGAAGGATACGCCCTCAGGGGTTATGTCAAGGTCGCTGTACCCGAATGTGGTGTATGAGAGGCCGTAGCCGAACGGATACTTTACCTCTATGCCGGCCTTGTCATAGTATCTGTAGCCCACATAGATGGACTCGCGGTACTCGGACGTGTTGTCGTTCTTGAGCCATGTGTTGTAT
Source organism: Clostridia bacterium (assembly GCA_021204825.1). Classification (GTDB taxonomy): domain Bacteria; phylum Bacillota; class Clostridia; order Christensenellales; family Borkfalkiaceae; genus Coproplasma. The sequence goes on from JAJPYR010000009.1 coordinate 19,131, forward strand.
GTGGGGTTGTCCTCAAGCTTTACAGGGAATGTCTCGGGAAGCTTGCCGGAAGGGTTTGCAACGCCGGTCAAGTTGTCCAGGATGGCCTGTGCGCCTGCCTGGCCAGTAAGGTATACGCAGAGGAGTGCGTTGACCTTCTCGTCCCAGTCTGTCTCAACGGGGGAACCGCAGGAAAGGACAACCACGATGGGCTTGCCAAGAGCTGCCAGCTGGTCCAGAAGCTCAAGCTGGTTTGCGGGGATCTTCATGTCCGCGCGGTCCTTGCCCTCACTCTCGGTAACGTCATCAAGGCCCATGAAAAGAACGATCTTGTCAGCTTTCTGCGCAAGCTCAACGGCCTTCTTTGCGGCCTTCTTGGACTTCTTGCCGTACTGGTCGAAGCCCTTCTCCCATCCTATGTAATCTATGGGCAGGTTCTGCTCCTTGCTCAGAGTCTCTGTAAGGTCCTTCACGTTGTCAAGCTTAGTGGGGTTGACGCATGAAGAGCCGCCGCCCTGGTATCTTGCGGTCTCTGCGAAGTCGCCTATGAAGCATACCTTCTCGTTGTCCCTGAGGGGCAGCGCGCCGTCATTCTTAAGAAGGACCTCGGAGCCTATGGCTGCCTTCTGGGCGATTAAGTGGTGCTCTTCCTTGTCATAGCCCTTGTCCTCGCCGAAGTACTCCTCAGACTTGTACACAAGCTTCAGAAGGTTCACTGCATTCTTGTCCACAACGGCCTCGTCCAGGACTCCGTCCTTTACGGCCTTCACGATCTCCTCGTTGCTCTCACCGCTCGTTGTGGGCATCTCAAGCTCGTTTCCGCAGACATAGCCGGCCACTCTGTCATTGCAGCCGCCCCAGTCTGTCACAACGACGCCTTCATATCCCCACTCGCCGCGGAGGATGTCCTTGTGAAGATGCTCGTTCTCGTTGGTGTACTGGCCGTTGAGAAGGTTGTATGATGTCATTATGGAGTTTACATGGGCCTCTTTGACCGCCATCTCGAAGGGCTCAAGGTATATCTCCCTCAAAGCTCTCTCGTCCACGATGGAGTCCACGTACATTCTGCCTGTCTCCTGGTTGTTGCAGGCGAAGTGCTTCACGCACGCGGAAGCCGTATACTCCTGGATTCCGGAGATGAGGGCTGACGCCATCTTTCCTGCAAGGTACGGGTCTTCTGAGTAATACTCGAAGTTTCTGCCGCACAGGGGGCTTCTCTTGATGTTGACGCCGGGGCCAAGCAGCATTCCTACCTTAAGCGCAGCGGCCTCTTTGCCGAGCGCCTGTCCCATTGTGTGGCATGTGTCCGTATCCCAGCCTGCGGCCATTGTTACGGCTGTGGGGAAGCAAGTTGACTTTACACTTTCATTGAGGCCCAGCTGGTCTGCTGCGGCTTCCTGTTTTCTGAGCCCGTGAGGACCGTCTGAAAGATAAATAGGGGGAACTCCGAGCCTGTCTATGGGCTTGGTGCGCCAGAAGTCCTCGCCGGATGCCAGCGAAGCCTTTTCTTCCAGGGTCATCTGGGCAACTATTTGCTTGATTTCTTCTTCAGTCATAATATCTCCCTTGTACCACCTTATATAAAATACACCTTCCGGTCCGCCAAAAGGCCTGCGAATCCAGACCTCAAAAAGCATCCCGCAAGGACAATTTCCGTAACATATTTTACAATAACCGGGGCCTAAGTGTCAAGCAAGCCCGCCTTTTTAGTCAGCAATTGTACATGAACGGAAAAACGCCCGTCCGCCTACAATGGTACCCGTTACCAGTACATTACGCCTGCCGTGCCACGTTCCGGCAAAATCAATTCTGCCCTTTCCTGCCGCATTATACAACCGGGCAGGCAAGTACTGCAATTTGGCTGGCATAAACAGTCCTTCCGCCCGCACGAAAAGACACCCGCCTCTCACTCCCGGCCTCAGACCCGGCGTCAGACCCGGCGTCAGACCCGGCGTCAGCGTGCGCCTTCAACAGCGCTTCAAATAAGTCTGCCCATGTATAAGCAGAATGCGGACCTGCATATACAGAATGCACATGCATTGCCTGCATATACAACATAGGCGGCCCGTATGAGCCGCCGTGTGTCGCAATAAATAAGGAGAGATTTTGCCTCTGTATGATCATCTGAAACTGTCCGGGAACGCGTATCCGCACTTCCTTTCTGCACCCGGATTATACACAGGCAGGCCGGAAATCTTCAATATTCGTCTCCTAAATGGTCATTTTTCCTGCATGAGTGAGAATTTTCCTGCCAAACGTCCCAAAATTCTGCAGGTTTATTACAGACCATAAAAGGCCTTGCATAATGGCTCTGATCCTGTCATTTTGCAACGACGCCGCCCTAAATGGCGCCTAATGCGACTTTGCAAGCACACCTGAAGGCTGGTGATGCCTGTCTGTTCTCAGAGGCCTGCAGACAGGAAGCAAAAACGCCCGCGGAAGATCTATCCGTGAGCTTATGTGTCTGTACCCTGTTTATGTGACTGGTGTTCTGCTGCAGGGATGCCTGATTTTGCGCGCCATGAATCCCGCAGTACAGCAGTGCCGGCTGGCTTTGCTGCCCCGGAAGAAGGTATGATTTCGGCCGCCAGGGACGTGCACCCGGAAATGCACGCCCTGAGCCTCCGGGGAGATATGTATGAGCACAGCAGCAGGAGACGTTTCAGTAAAAACCCCGTACAGCAAAACACCCTTCCGGAGTTATTCCGGAAGGATGTTTGAACCCATATATAAAGGTCTGCCTATGACAGCATCAAAAATTGATATCAGTCAGATGCAGATGCCGGGCCGTTCCAGGCAGCAGGCTTGTAATTGAATGAAATATAGCATTCAATCGTTGTATATCCGGCGATATCAATGCTGAGATAAGTAAACAGAGGATATGTTACATCGCCAATATTTGAAGCCTGGCTGGTAGCAAACTGCATAGTGTACTCCAGCGCGCCGCCGGACAGAACGAATTCCTCGCAGTACTGGTTTGACTCCACTACAAGACTGTCACTCGAAATAGCGGATGCATCAACGTCTACCAGTGTCTTTACACCGCTGATTACGGTAGTAACAAAATCCGTAATGTCTTCTTGGTCGGATACTGTATCAACACTTCCCTTCTGAACCAGTAAGTACGGCAGCCACTTAAGAGACGTAAACTCACTATATGTAATAGTTGATCCGTCTTCACCTTCGGGAGTCATTAACATTGTACTGCTGGCGGAAGCTGATGCGGAAGTGTATACGCTATCTGCATTTCCATCAAAATACAGGCCGGAAACGATATCGCCATTTTTGAGTGTTTGAGTAATCAGTCTGCCGCTGGACGCCTCATATGAGAAGACATATCCGTCCGAAGTATCTCCTTCAGTCTTTGTCAGGCCGACAGTATAGTCTCCGGAGTAAGCGGTTATATTGGTCATGCCGCTGTTGAACGTTGTGGCATCATCGGCCCCAAATTCATGCACTGTCATGTCTTCGGCGCATGCAGCAACGGCAACCAGTGCAATTGCTGCCGCACAGGCGCATACGCAAAGACATATCCTGCGCACTTTACTTCCTTTTTTCATAAAATTCCTTACATCCTCCTTTGTTGTAAGCAAGGAATTGTTAATTCCATAATCTGTATATAAATTCTTCCACCCGTGCCGCTCAGATGCCGGGCATCAGCCGTTTTGTGTGGTTTAAAAATGCTGTGTTTCAAGTATTGATGAGGATATCCTGCAAATCATCCGGTCTGCGCATCACCAGGTGCCGTAAAGATGCATGAGTTCCTGCATTCACGGGACAGTGCCGAAGGACCGCCTCCTGCAGGCTTTAATCCCCGCCCATCATCAGGGCCGCTGCGCCGTATGAGCCGGCTTTGTTGCCCAGGGATGCTGTGACTATCTTTACAGGCATGTAATCCGTTCCGCCATAGAGCTGCTCGTCAAAAAGCTTCTGCACAGGGGCCGTAAGCCTCTCCTTCTGCGCCGCCATGCCTCCGCCTATCATTATGACCTCCGGACGGAATATGTTCGCAAGGTTTGCGAGCCCCGTGGCAAGCTTGTGGAAGAAGTCATCCATGATTTCCCTTGCCACAGGATCCGTGTCCATGTAATCAAAAGCGGTCTTTGCAGAGCATGTCAGAAGGTTGTATGTGTTCCACATTGCGGAGCCGGGATGCTCCTCCATGGCCCTGCGGGTGATTCTGGTTAAAGCAGATGCGGAGCAATAGCGCTCAAAGCATCCCCGCCTGCCGCAGGCGCACAGTTCGCCGCCTTCCACGATGACCATATGGCCTATCTCGGTTCCGGCGGACCCGCCGCCTTCAAACAGCCTGTCGTCTATGACCACGCCGCCGCCTATGCCTGTTCCGAGAGTTGCCAGAATGCTGTTGCGGTAGTCTGATCCGGCGCCGAACACGGACTCGCCGAGAGCCGCCGTGTGAGCGTCATTTGCCATTACCACGGGCATCATGACCCTTCTCTCAATTTCATTGGCCAGAGGGAAATTCCTCATATTGAGGTTGGCTGAGAACACCACAGCGCCGTGCCGGCGGTCTATGATGCCGGGGCATCCCATTCCTATGCCCAGGATGTCATTGCGGTTTTTGCCTTCCGTAAGCTTTTCTATAAGGTAGGCTATGTTGTCGCATACGGCTTGGTTGCCGTCCTTGACGCCTGTCCTTATGTCAGCCTCTGCGTACAGCTTTCCGTCCTCATCCGTCAGGATGCCTTTTATGCCTGTCCCGCCTATGTCAATCCCTACGAAAAGGTTCCTCATCCCTTACCTTCTGTCCTTCATGTCCTGTACTTCGTTTCCGCAGCAGCAAAGGCATGCGCGGGACGAAAGGCGTGAGCCAACACAGGCAAATTATGTATATTCACTGTTCCAGTCCTGCCAAACGAACGGTCTGGCGGCACTCCACCAGACCGTGTTGTGTCGTTTGTGCATGACCCCGTGTTGCAGGGGATCACCGGTAGGATGCAGTGGTGCTGTTTATTTATGCTGCTGTGCCTTCAAGTGCCTCGTATGCCTGCTTTGCAAGCTCTACCTGGCCCTGCCAGTATACAACCATGTCAGCTGCATCAGCTGCCTTCTCGGCAAGAGCTGCGGCTTTTGCAACAAGCTTTGCGTCTCCGCCCTGGGCTGCCTGCTGTGCTGCCTCAGACTTGGCGGCAAGAGCTGCGGCCTTCTTCTCAGCCTTTGCAAGGAGCTTCGGTGTGGACTTGTAGTCGTAGCGGATGTCGTTGTCGCGCGCTTCCTTGTCCTTTGCGTCTTCCTTCTCGTAGAGAACTCTGTCTGCCTCTGCCTTCTTGGCGGCCTTGGCATCGATTGCTGCCTGGTACTCTGCCTCGGCATCCTCGAAGCTCAGGCTCTTGGATGCGGCAAGCTTCTCAATGGCTGCCTTGCGCTTAGCTGCGGCTGCCTCTGCTGCTGCTGCCTTCTTGGCTGCTTTGGCCTCAGCTGCCTGTGCCTTCTTGATGGCATTGGCCTGATCCTTAGCGGCCTTGAGCTCCTGGTACTTGGCCTCTTCTTCCTCGAAGTTAAGTCCCTTCTTCTCGCAGTCTGCCTTGAGCTTAGCCTTTCTCTCTTCGTCTGCCTGAGCCCTGGCTGCAGCTTCCTGCTGACGAAGCTTCTCTGCAGCGGGAACGAATTCAACGCCTGCTGCAACGGCTTCTGCCATCTGGCGCTCAGTGATCATGTCATGGTCACGGGCTGAGAATCTCTCAACACGCATGAAGAGCATGATGATGAGGATTCCGAGATAGCATGCTGTCTCGCCGCCGGTGAAGAGCCACATAACGGCGTTCTGGAATGCAGGGTTGTTGTATATGTCGATGTATGCGGGATTGTCGTATCCTGTGATGAGCAGGTTAAGGATGCCTGTTGCAAGACCGGAGCAGCTTGCCATTATGGCGCCGTATACCATCATGGAGAAGCCGTCGGAACGGAATCCGTGCTTTGCCTCTGAATGGTCATGGACATCGGCAAGGAGTGAAAGTGACAGGTACATTGCAGGAGTGGATCCGAGTGCCTTGATTACGAAAGATGCAACTATGCATCCGTAATTGTACGGAGCAATGAATCCTATGCAGCCGCCTATTACTGCGATGACTGCACCGCATATAATCGTCCTTACCTTGCCGAGCTTGCTTGCGATAGGAGCGGCGATGAACATTCCGAGTGCTGTGGGCACTGCACCGATGATTGCAAGAGTTCCCTGAAGGTTGCCGCCGTATGTCTGGTCAACAACGCCGTTGTTCCAGAAGTGTGAAATGCTGTAGTAGCTTATGGACACGTTCTTCATCATTCCGCCCATCTGGTACAGAAGGAAGAAGACCATCATGATCCACCAGTAAGCATCGCTTGTGCAAGCCTTTGCCTGCTTGCCCATGGGAACGGATACCTTCGTGGTCTTGAGTCCGCTGTTGAGTGTCTCTTCTGTTACACGCTCACGTGTGAAGTAGAACTCAAGCAGAGCGCCGATGAAGCATACAACTATCAGGCAGATTGAGAATGTCTTCCATGCGCTGTATGATGATGCGGCGTTTACGACTGTCAGGGCATTTCCGTCTTTATCGAATGTACCGGTTGTCATTGACGGGAAGAGCCAGAAATAGAAGAACGGGATGATCATCTGGGCGATTCCGACGGCGCCGAGGGTTGCAGCGTTGGAAAGGGTTGCCAGGAGTGATCTCTTGCCGCCTTCACGCGTTGATACGCTGACCATTGTGCCGTGTGACGTGAAGTACATGGGATATGCAAGTCCGAACCATACGATGTAGCCGATGGCAACGCAGACAAGCACGCTCACGTATCTGCCGGAAAATTCTGAATCAAATACGCTGCCTTCTGCAACCGCATAATCAGCGCCGGTGATGTTCGGCGTGCATATGAACAGAATGATCAATGCGACAAGCATGATGGGCACTGCCAGTATGATGAGCGGCCTTGCCTTGCCCATCGGGGTGTGCATTTTATCCATCAGCCTTCCTACAAGTATATTACCGAGGACTACGAACACGACTGTGATAACGGGGAGCCATGTGAAGAACCAGGAGCACCAGCTGCTGATTCCGAGGACATCGGTCATGTACTTGTTGAAGTAGTTCTGCAGGACGGAGTTTGCCAGAAGGGCAAGCGCCGGTCCAACGAGGTATCCAACAACTCCTTCCTTGAAGAATGAGACATTTGCGGTCTTTATCTGGCTACGGAAAAAGGGACTGTTGAAACCACCGCTTTTCTTTTTTACAGCTTCAGTTTCCATGAGATATATCAAAGCAGTGACTTATGTGAAGCCACTGCATCCTCCTTCAAAACATCAAAGCAGTGACTTGTAGAGAGCCACTACATCCTCCTTTGTGGGGTCCTTGGGGTTGCCGGGGCAGCACGCATCGGCCATTGCGGAATCTGCAAGGAAGTCTATGTCCTCTTCCTTTACTATTCCCTTGAGGTCCTGCGGTATGCCTACGTCTTTGGAGAGCTGGGCAACGGCGTCTATTGCCGCCTGCCTGTACTCTTCCTGCGTCATTTTTTCCGTTCCTTCAACGCCCATGGCCTTGGCTATGTCGCGGTACCTTTCGCCTGTGGCATCCGCATTGTACTTCATGACGGTGGGAAGCAGGATTGCGTTCGCAACGCCGTGAGGGGTGTCATATACGGCACCCAGTGCATGAGCCATGGAATGAACGAGCCCTAATCCTACGTTTGAGAAGCCCATTCCGGCGATGTACTGTCCCAGGGCCATCCCCTCTCTTCCTTCCTTCTCGCCCTTTACGGCTCCGCGGAGGGACTTTGAGACTATCTCTATGGCCTTTAAGTGGAACATGTCCGTCATCTCCCAGGCAGCCTTCGTGATGTATCCCTCAATGGCATGAGTCAATGCATCCATTCCGGTTGCGGCCGTGAGGCCCTTGGGCATTGTGGACATCATTCCGCTGTCCACGAAAGCGATGACGGGGATGTCATGAACGTCCACGCACACAAACTTGCGCTTCTTCTGGACGTCCGTGATGACGTAGTTTATGGTAACCTCTGCAGCCGTGCCCGCAGTCGTGGGAACGGCGAAGATGGGAACGCACGGATTCTTTGTGGGAGCCACGCCCTCAAGGGAGCGGACGTCTGCAAACTCGGGGTTGCGTATGATTATGCCCACAGCCTTGGCAGTGTCCATGGAGGAGCCTCCGCCTACTGCTATGATGTAATCCGCCCCGCTTGCCTTGAACGCCTCAACGCCGGAGAGCACGTTCTCTATTGTGGGATTGGGCTTTATCTCGGAATAGAGCTCATACGGCAAAGAAGCCGCGTCCAGGACGTCAAAAATCTTCTTTGTAACCCCGAACCTTACAAGGTCCGGGTCTGAGCAGACGAAGGCCTTCGTAAAGCCTCTTCTTACCGCCTCCGCTGCGATTTCAGAAATGCATCCTGCGCCGTGATAGCTGGTCTCATTCAGCACGATTCTGTTGGCCATTATTTTTCCTCCCATGCAACATATCTTTCATAACACAGGCAACAATTGCCAAAAGAGCCGGAAAGACTCCGCAACCGTTGCTTAATTCTAGCACACGGAAAATCCGTTTGCAATATCTATTTCCTTAGAATGTTTGCAAATTTACATAAATTGAGAAAGAATTTCAACACTGATAGACAATATGTCTAAAAAATTTCTTCCTCAGGGCATGCATTATGCGGGGATATGTGCCCGGCTTGCGCGTCCCTTCTGATTTTTTGGCCGCGGCTTTGATCCGCCGGCCGCATCCCATGTCCTGCCTTAGGACCTCTGCCCCCTGCGGCCCGGGCGGCAGGCAGCCGTCCGGGGCACGGAGCGGACTTAAACTCTTTTGGACAGGACACCTGCCTCGTACTCCTGTATGGCCTTCATGTACCATACCGGCATGCCCTCGCGCCTTAAGTACTCTTCCCACACGGCGCCGAGAGGGAGCATCTTGTACTGCTCCTGCAGGGCCATAAGCTCTGTCCAGCGGGCCTCGTCCTGGAACTTTCTGAGGTCCCTGTTGGGCAGAAGAAGGGCATAGAGGAGCGCCTCTTCAAGGGCCCTCTGACCCGTTACCCATGCGGAAATCCTGTTTATGCTGGCGTCAAAGTAGTCTATTGAAAGCATGACCTTGCCTATGGCGTCATTGCGGACTATCTCCTTCGCTATCTCCTTTACCTCGTCCTCAAAGAGGATCACGTGGTCGCTGTCCCAGCGGACGCCGCGCGTTACATGGAGGGCGATTTTGTCATAGAACGCAAGAAGTGACGGAATCTTGTCCGACACCATCTCTGTGGGATGATAGTGGCCGTTGTCCAGAAGGCAGCAGATGCCATTCTTCGCCGCATAGTTCATGTAGAACTCGCTTGAGCCCACCGTATAGCTCTCTATGCCTATTCCGAACACCTTGCTCTCCACGGCCACAGAGACCTTGGACTTGTCATAGCCTGCGGCAAGGATCTTGTCCAGGGAGTCCTTAAGGCGGAGACGGGGCCCCAGACGGTCTGCAGGCACGTCCTTGAAGCCGTCCGGAATCCAGATGTTCATAAGGCACGGGGTGCCCATCTCATCCGCAAGATACTCTGAAATCCTGAGGCACGAGATGCAGTGCTTTATCCAGAAGGCGCGCACCTCTTCATCCGGGGATGAAAGGGTGAGGCCGTTCTTCACCATGGGATGTGAGAACAGCGTGGGATTGAAATCTATGCCTGCAAGGCCCTGCTTCTTTGCAAAGTCCACCCAGGGCCTGAAATACTCCGGCTTGACCTCGTCCCTGTCTGACAAATCCCCCGCGGGCTTAACCGCATAGCTTGCGTGCAGGTTGAGGCGCTTCACTCCGGGCATCAAGGAGCATGCAAAGGCAATGTCCTCACAGAGCTCATCAAAGTTCCTGGCTCTTCCGGGATAGTTGCCCGTTGCCTGTATTCCGCCGGAGAGGGCTCCGGTGGTGTCAAAGCCCTGGACGTCATCGCCCTGCCAGCAGTGAATGGAAATGGGAATGGCCTTCAGCGCCGTGATGGCAGCCTCCGTGTCCACTCCGTACATGGCGTATTTGGCACTGGCCAAATCATACAACTCGCTCATAAATTCACCTTATGTGCATTCTTAAGTATCATGTGCTCCATGCGCCGCCCGGGTGATTTGCCGGCCCCGGACGGCCTGCGGAACAAAGTATGTATGCCGCATTCCGCCCCTGGGGTAGCGGGGCTGATGCGGCTTGCAGCAGGGATGCTGCAGGCGGCCCTTTTGCCTGGGGCTGCCTGCAGGCATGAAGCCTGCCGTCAGCGCCTGTTTCTGTAATATGCCCTCATCTGGACCTTGAGATTGCCGAGGGCGCTGGCCTCCACGGGACGGGGCACAACCTGTATGCCGCAGACATCCTGCGTCATCTCGTTGAGAAGCGTGTTCTTGGCTCCGCCGCCGTATATGAAGAGCCTGTCAAATGTCTTCCCCGTGTTTGCGGAAAGCTCCTCCAGGGCCTTTTTGTACCCCTGGGCAAGGGAAAGAGTGGCACAGCGGAAATAGTCTCCCACGCATGAGGGCTTTTGTGTGAGGGTGTCATCGAAAGCCTTCTTCATGTTCTGCGGGGACAGGAACGTCTCAGAGTTCACGTCCACGGTCTCTTCAAAGGAGCTGGCCTTTGCAAGGGCCACAATCTCCGGGAAGGACAGGAAGGGGCATATGTCCCTCTTGAGCTCGTTTATGATCCACATGCCCATTATGTTCTTCTGGTAGCGGATGTACCCTACGCCCCCCTCGTTGGTGAAGTTGGCCTTGAGGCTTTCGTCCGTGGTTATCGCCCTGGGCACTTTGAGCCCCAAAAGGGACCAGGTGCCGGACGAGATGTACGGGTTGTCCCCTTCTATGTCCATGCCCTCCACGGAGCTTGCCGTGTCATGCGTGGCGCACATTGCCACCCTGCAGTTTCCGCCGACGTACTCCGCTATGCCTTTTTTCAGGGTCCCTGCAGGGGTGCCGGGAGCCACAGGGGTCTCAAAGAACCTCTCCGGAAGCCCCAGGGCGTCTGTGATATCCCTGTCATAATCCCCGGTCTCCGTGCTGAGAAGGCCTGTGGCCGTTGCATTCGTGTACTCGCGGCGCCTCTCGCCTGTGAGGCGGTATACGAGGTATTCCGGGAGCATGAGAAGGCTTGCGGCCTTGTCCAGGCGCCCTGCCTTCTTGTCTGCGTACAGCTGGTATATGGTGTTGAAGGGCTGGAACTGGATGCCCGTCTTTTTGTACAGCGTCTCAAATGGCACTATTGAGTGCACTTCGTCTATGACCTTCTCCGTGCGGAGGTCCCTGTACGCGTAGCAGGGCTTTATGGGCCGGTTCTCAGCGTCCATTAAGACGTAGTCCACCGCCCAGGTGTCTATTGCGAGGCACTTGATGCCGGGATGCTTTGTGAAGGCCTCCCGGATGCCTAAAACCACGCACTCAAAGAGACGGTCTATGTCCCACTCCAGGCATCCGTCCTTGCGGCATACGCCTGTGGGGAACCTGTACACTTCGTCCGTCTCTATCTTGTCTCCGTCCCAGCGCCCCACTATGTGCCTGCCGCTGGAAGCTCCTATGTCTATAGCCAGAAAATACTCTAACATATGTGCCCTTGACCTTGGTATGCGGCATTCGCCGTAATTTTTTGCCTGCGCGCCCGGGCGCGCAGGGAGTTGTGTTCATTTGGTTTCATCCGCGCACTTCCGCTGGCAAAAATGCTTATCTGCGAAAATGACGGTTTTTAGCATATATCCCTTGATTTCCACACAAGCTGAATGTGTGGCGCACACGGAGGGTGTATTGACAGCCCTGCTCATTTGCGCTACAATGCGGGCATAAATGAGCATTATCCGAGGCGCATGGGATGAAAGTCAATGACAGGACGAAGGACATCATAGCCCTTCTCAAGGAAAACAAAGCCGCTTCCGTGGAGGATCTGGCGAAGCTCCTTTTCGTGAGCCCTGCCACGATACGAAGGGATCTTACGGACCTGGAAAAGGCCGGCATTGTGAGGAGGACGCACGGCGGCGTGGTCTATATGGAGAAGACGGATGAAGTGTCCATCTTTTTGCGCCAGGCAAGCAATCCGGAGGAAAAGAGCATGGTGGCATACATTGCCGCCCACAACCTGCCGGATTTCAATACGGCGTTCATGGACAACTCGTCCACCTGCCTCGCCCTCTGCGAAAGGATGAACCTCCGCAACAAGACCATCTTCACTAACGGACTCCAGATAGCCCTCTCCGTGTCCCAGCAGGACACTGCATCCGTTATCCTGCCCGGCGGGGAGCTCAAGTACAACACGTCCGCGATGTACGGAAGCCTTGCTGCCCGCATGATTGCCTCATTCAACTATGACATAGCCATAATGTCATGCAGCGCCGTGGATTCATGGGGCTCATATGAGGCGTCGCTTGAGGCAATGGAAATAAAGAAGGTGGCCATGGAGCGCGCCAAAAAGCGCGTGCTCATTTTCGACCGAACCAAGATAGGCACCAGCACGACATTCTGCACCGCCCCTCTTGAGTACTACGACATGCTGATTACCAACGCCTCCAACAAGGAGACGGAGCCGCTCAGGAAGATCAGCAAAGACATCAAAATCACCAACTTCTGATTCTGCCTTCCCGCGTGCAGGACGGGGCATCCCCCGGTGCGCAAAAGCTTATGGACAGAGTGCCGTTCAATGCCGTTTTGCCTGTGTATTTTAGCAAAACGGGGGAAATGATGTCAATACGGCCTTAAGGCGCGGCTGTGTGAAATTTCCGTTCCGGGGAATTGAAATTCCGGCACGCGGCCCTGCGGCTTGCGGCCCGCAGGGGAAATGCGGGACGGTCCGGAGTCCGGATATGGAAAAACAGGACAGCAAATGAACACTATACAGCAGGCTTTTTGGGGCCTGCTGTATTTGTCATTTGCGGAAACTGAAGTTATAAGTTAAGGAAATCCTTGCGGCAGTTCACCTTGAAGAACTCTGCAAGCTGCGCAAGCTCCTCGTCCTTGATGGTGTTGATGCGGGGCTTGCCCATCGTGAGGATATATATCTGGGCCGCCTTTTCAACGGTCTCAATAAGGCCGAATGTCTCGTCCAGGGTCTTTCCCGCGCCGTAGATGCCGTGCATGCCCCAGACAACAAGACGGAACTCCTTCATCTTGGCAGCGGTTGCCTCGCCTATGGAGTTGGTGCCGCAGAGCATCCAGGGAAGGACGCCGACGCCTTCCGGGAACACGACTATGCACTCCGTGCACATCTCCCAGAGTGTATGCGTGAACTTCTTCTCATCCAGCTCATGCACGAAGTTCATGGCAAGGGTGTATGTGGGATGGCAGTGCATCACGACCCTGTTGTCCGGGTCCACGGAAAGGCGCGCCATGTGGCTCATAAGATGTGCCGGAAGCTCTGACGTGAACTTCCCGCCGTCTGAGTATCCCCACAGCAGCTCCGCAGTCTCTCCGTCCTGGGCTATGCGTATCACTCCCAGGTTGTTCTCCGGGTCCTTCTCAACGTTCTTGAAATACTTGCCGGTGCCGGTTATCAGGAAGCATTTGCCTATAAGGGCGTCTGCCTTGAAGCCTGTGGGTATGGTCCTCTCCACATGATTCAGGTCCAGATACTCCTCAAGCTCCGTGTTGTCCAGCAGAAGGCTTATGTTGCCTCCGTTCCTCTCATCCCATCCGAGACGGTACATGTTGGACGCAGTGGCGCAGAACTCCTTCATAAAGGGCGCCGTGAGAATGTTCTTTCGGGTCAAACTTTTCATGCTTTCTTTGAAGCCCATAGTATGTCTCCTGCTATTATTGTATTGTAATGTCTGATTTATATCCAGGCCTGGCCGTTTAGGGGGTTGGCGGCCGGGCCGTGAATGCTTTATATGCGGGCTGCAGCGCTTTAAAGGCGCATATCCCCTGTCTGCGGCACAAAAATGCCGCTCTGTGTGCATGCCCTGCGCATTGGGCCGCTCTGTGCGCATGCCCGGGTATTGGGGCCGCTTTGCTGCTCCGAAAGAGGATCCGCGGATGCATGCAGTCCTGCTGGCATTATGCGGGCATGGCGCATGTGAATGCGTATGTGCCGCTGTCCACGCAGCGTGCGGTGCCGTCCGGAAGGGTGACGTTGCAGGTGGTGCCCATAGGGACTTTGACGGACAGCATGAAAGTGCCGTCCTCTATCTTCCAGCTGGAGGAAATCTCTCCGTACGGGGACTCGTGAGTGGCCGAGGCGTATGTGAGGTCTCCGGTGAGGGGCCTGATGTCAAACTCCTTGTAGCCGGGCTTTGTCATCTCAATGCCTGCTATGCGGGTGTACAGGAAATTGCCTACGGCGCCGGATGCATAATGGTTGAATGATATCATGCAGTCCGTTCCGTCATTGGGAAGCTTCACGGACCCGTCCGGGTTGAGGCCGTCCCAGCGCTCCCAGATGGTTGTCCCGCCGGACTTCACTTCATACAGCCATGAAGGGCAGTCCGTGCACTCCAGCATTTTGAAGGCCACATCCGCCGCCCCGTTGTCTGCAAGGGCGTTGAGGATGAACGGGGTGCCGGGGAAGCCGGTGCCTATGCGGTACCCGCCCTTTGCAACCAGGTCTGTAAGGTTCTGCACGGCCTTCTCCCTCTGCCCCTCCGGGAACATGCCGAAGGCCAAAGGAAGGACGTATGCCGTCTGGAACTCTTCCTTTTTAAGCTTGCCGTTGCCGTCTGTGAAGACGGAGACATATGCTTCCGCTGTGCGCGCGGACATTTTTGCAAAATACTGCGCGTCCTTTTCCTTGCCAAGGATTTTCGCCGCCTGAGAAAGGATGCCGCTGGTATGCTGCAGCGAGGCTGTGGCTGTGTACTTGTGCCTGCCCTGCCACTGGCTCATTTTGGGCGCGTCCGGAGAGACCCAGTCTCCGTAATGCAGGGGGTTGAGGTTCTTCCAGATGTATCTGCGCTTTCCGAAACTGAAGAGCCCTGCCCAGAACTTGCACGCCTTGACGTACCTTCTCATGGAGTCATAGCTCTTCTCCAGTATTTCCACGTCCCCTCTGGACCGGTATTCCGCCCAGGGCACAAGAACCGCCGCGTCTCCCCAGAAATCCACGGCAATGGGAGGCATGGTGGCCGGGAAGTGGTAGCCCTGTGCAGGCACAGTGCTGTTCACTCCGCCTGAGCGGTGCTGTTCGGCGCGGAGGTCATTGAGCCACTTGTCATAGAAGCGGGACGTGTCGAAGTTGAAGCATGCAGTAGGGGCGAACAATGCAATGTCTCCTGTCCAGCCCATCCTCTCATCCCTCTGCGGGCAGTCCGTGGGAAGATCCATGAGGTTGGATTTGGAGCTCCAGAGGATGTTCTCGTTGAGGCGGTTTAAGAGCTCGCTGGAGCACCTGAATGTCCCTGCGGGCTTCATGTCCGAATACAGTGCGAGGCCCTCCACCTTTATGTCCTCGTCCGCAATGCCGGACACGCCCACATACCTGAATCCCATGTATGTGAGCCTGGGGGAATACACCTGCTCCCCGTCCTTGCACACATATGTTGCCGTTGCCTTCGCAGAGCGGAGGATCCGGGTGAACAGCGTGCCGTCTTCCGCCAGCACTTCCGCATGGCGGAATATGACCGTCTGGCCGGCTTTTCCCTTTATTTCAGCGCGGACTACTCCCGCGAAATTCTGTCCCAAATCATATATGGTCTCGCCGCCTGCATGGGTTACCTTTACGGGCTTCAACACTTCATGAGCCCTTATGGGGTCTCCGAAGCCTGCCACTATCTGCGGCTTTATCCTGACCTTCTCCACGCTGGCCTTTACCCAATTTATGGCATCCAGGTCCACAGTGGCGTCATATGTCTCGCCGTCATATATGCAGGCCGCCCTGAAGGGCCCCTCCATGGAGACATCCCAGCTTGTATCCGTCCCTATGACTTCCGTTGTCCCGTCCTCGTACGTCACACGCAGC
Organism: Clostridia bacterium; assembly: GCA_021204825.1. Taxonomy (GTDB): domain Bacteria; phylum Bacillota; class Clostridia; order Christensenellales; family Borkfalkiaceae; genus Coproplasma. The sequence continues at coordinate 35,012 of JAJPYR010000009.1, forward strand.
TCTAAAAGGAGTGCCTGCCTGGGAGCCGTGATCCTGTTCTTCCTGGTGAACACGAATGCCCCGACGGCCCATCCTCCTGATACGGTGACCACTATGTCATTGTCCGCTGCAAGCATGTCCGTGACGTCATATGTCTGGTACTGCAGCGTGTGCTTGTATGATGTGAACCCGGGGCAAAGATATATGTCCCCGGCCTGTTTTCCGTTTATCTCAACCACATACAGCCCTATGCATGTGGCGCATATTATGGCGGACTTAACCTTTTTGTCCAGAGAGACCTTCTTGCGGAAGGTCATGGGCACGGGGGACACCTTCTTTTCCCTGAAGACGTATGACCCGTTTGTAATCCATTTTGCCGCCCATGGAGTATCCAGCCTTCCGGTGCGGAAAGTGAGCTCGGCCTCGGACTCCTCCCTTGCGTTGTCCTGCACGCGGAGCCTTGCCGTATAACTGGTGAAGGGCTCCAGCTTCTTGCCTTCATACTTGAGAAGTATCTGGTCCTTGCCCTTGTAATTCCAGCCGTTGAGAGTGATTTCGGCCTCCTCTATGCAGGCCCCTTTGACTTCGCTCTCGGCCTTGAATGAGAACCTGGGCGCAGTATTGTCCGTTATGCAGCCGCTGGAAAGATTCTCCACTGTGAAATCCGTAATTCTCATACCAATGTTCCTTGCATCATTAACATTATGCAAGCTTATTTTAACACCGGAACGGGCGGAATTAAAGCGTTTTCCGCAAATTCACGCCCGAATTTTAAATTTTGCGAGAGCCTGCTCATATCCTGTTCATTTGACGTCAAATGAACATTTAAATGAGCAAAAAGCAGCCTCTCAGTGCTCATTATGAGCCGTTTATTTGCTTATATGCTCTCTTTAGGGGATATTCAAGAGAAGTGTGTTTTTATATCCAGCTTGCAGAGGACACTGGTTTGAATGATGTTGTGAACCAGTCGTTAAGACACATGTCATCAAGTGTCTGGATAAGCGCAATATCCAGTAATGAAGGCCCACGGAACATGAAGATTATGCATATTTCAGGCACTTCGCAGCATCTCTGTAGAACTTTACTCAGCAAACAGATCGCTTGAATACTGTAAATCTGGCTGATTTGTTTTCTCTCGTGAGTTTTACCGCAAAATACCAGCCGGCTTGGTGCGTCTCTTGCTATCATCTCAGAAAACACACACTTCTTGAATATCCCCACGGAACAGCACATAAAAGCAGACAGACCCGGGGACGGATATGCCGGTCTGTCCCAAGATGCATCTTTGATCTGCGCTCATGCACTGCATGTCAAGACAGCAATGGATCTTGTGCAGATTTCCACAGGCCCATGTTATAGTTTTGCATTATATGGCCGGATCGTTCTGCATAATTATGCATTTATATAAACAGAGTAGAAACATTTGTTTTGACTATAAATCAAATCAGATTTACATATATATCGCTATTTTTCAAATTCCGTTACACAGCTTTCACTTTTGCGGATTTGCGGGGCTGTATAGACGCTTCTAGAGTGTATAAATATACATTTTAATTGTATAAATATACAGTGTTGTCCATTAGTGTGCCGTTGCCGGCATGCCCTGCGGCTGGAATTTATATGCGGAACGGCATAAGGAAACAGGCAGGGCCATGGGCTCTGCCTGCAGGGTTGTATGAGGTCTGCGTGCGGATTACACGGGTATCCACCAAAGGATGCCCCAGTTCAGGATGAGGCATGTGGCTATGGCGCAGAGGGTGGGCACGAGTACGGAGACGCCGGCCCATTTCCAGCTGTTGAGCTCATTCTTTATGCTTAAGATTGTGGTTGCGCACGGCCAGTGCAGGAGGGAGAATAGCATCACGGAGATGCAGGTCTTCCAGGTCATGCCTGCTGAGACAAGATATTCCGCTATTGTGGCGTCGCCCATCTCCGTTATCATGGGGGCGTAGCCGCCTGCGGCGTACATGGTGAGGATCATGATGGCTATGGGGATTACTATCTCGTTGGCAGGGATGCCGAGGATGAAGGCAATTAAGAGAGTTCCGCCAAGGACGCCGCCCCAGGCCATTGTGCCGCCGAAGCCCAAGGCCGTGCCAACGGGGTTCAGCCATTCGGCTATGTGCACTATGAGGGAGTTGCCGTCATTCAAGGTTATGAGGGACAGGATGCAGATGATAAGGCCTGCGGGGGCGGCAACCACTACGGCGCGGTAGAGGACCTTGAGGGTTCTGTCCCAGATGGAGCGGCCGATGACTTTGAGGACCTGCGGCTTTCTGTACGGAGGGAGCTCTAAGACAAAGGAAGAGGGCTCGCCCTTTAAGATGGTCTTTGTGAGGAACCTGGAGACGCCTATGGTGTACAGGATGCCTATGACTATGACCACAACAAGGACTACTGCGGAGACCAGGGATGAGAGGACTATGTTCATGGAGTCCAGCAGGGTGTTCTCAAACATTACGCCAATGACAAGCGTTATGGTGGGGAATCTGCCGTTGCAGGGCACGAAGTTGTTGGTCAGGATGGCTATCTTGCGCTCACGGGGTGAGTCTATTATCCTGCAGCCAACAACGCCCGCCGCGTTGCAGCCGAAGCCCATGCACATGGTGAGGGACTGCTTGCCGCAGGCGCCGCACTTGCGGAATACGTTGTCCAGGCGGAAGGCAACACGGGGGAGGTAGCCAAAGTCCTCTAAGAGGGTGAAGAGCGGGAAGAAGATGGCCATGGGCGGAAGCATTACGGCAATGACCTTTGTGGCTATGACGTACACGCCGTCTATGAGGACCGTGGTTATGTAGTACCACCCGGACCAGCTGGTCTGGCCCGCGAGGGTTACAAGGTGGTGCAGGCCCATGCCGGTTTCATCGTTCCAGCAGTATATCTTATTGAAGCACCACTGGAGGGGGTCTGTGAGAAGGTCTGCGCCGAAGAGCGTGAACCAGAATATGAAAAAGAGGAGGACCAGCATTATGGGGATGCCAAGCTTGCCCATGATTAGCTTGTCCATGATCCGCTGGCGCTTTATGGCCTTTGTCTCTCCGCTCTGCGACACCGTCTTCGCAGACAGGCGCTCCGCACGGTGCACGAATTTGGCCGCAACGGTGTCGGACTCTTCCTCGCTGGTGCCCCGCATCATCTCCATTCTAAGGGGCCCCGGCTCGTCCCCGGTGCATATGGTGCGCTTGCAGCAGCACTGGGTTTTGCCCTCGCACACGTCCTGGATGGTTTGCTTCAGGTCTTCAAGGCCCCATTTGGGGCCGGCGGCCGTAAGAAGGACCGGGACTCCAAGGGACTCGGAGAGCGCTTCAGCGTCTACGGATATCCCGTGGCGCTTCGCCTCATCCATGAGGTTCAGGCACACTATTACCTTGTCATGAAGCTCCATTACCTGCTGCACAAGCACGAGGTTGCGTTCCAGGCATACGGACTCGCATACCACGACAACGCACTCTGCGCCGCCGTTTATCACGAAGTCCGCCGCAACTTCTTCCTCCTGTGAGCGGCTAAGAAGCGAGTATGTCCCGGGGAGGTCCACAAGGACAAATCCCTTGCCGTTGTATTCATATCTGCCCTCTGCCGTGGCCACAGTCTTTCCGGGCCAGTTGCCGGTATGCTGGTGCATGCCGGTGAGTGCATTGAACGTTGTGCTCTTGCCGGTGTTGGGGTTGCCCGCAAGGGCTATTACGTGGTCATCCGGCTTCAGCCTGTTTCCTTTAAGCTGCGTTGCCGCCGTGTCCTTTTTCTTTCTGCGCTGGGCGCACTCTTCATTTGCGCACCCTGCGCATCCGCTTAACAGTCTCATGAGTCCTCCTTTCCAGAAACTTTCCAGTATATGCCTCCGAATACTGCGGCCCTGGACCGCTGCAAAAGGGGCATTCTTGCATCTCCTGTATCCTTGCGAAATTGCGGAATATGCTGTTATATGTTATGATTTGAGGCCCTGTCTTCTTGTGGGAATTCAGCAGGAATTCTGCCAATAAGGGCAGTACGGGCCTTTTGTTAGGCCTGCTCAGTCCGCTTCAGCGTACTCCGGGGGAGTGGTGGTAACGGAGATGAGCTCAGATACATCCCTGCGGATGGCAACCGTAGCCCCCCGCACAAGGTATGACTTGGGGTTCCCGGAAGGGGCCTTCTGCTTGCACAGAACTCGCGTCCCGCAGATGATGCCAAGATCCTGCAGCCGGCGCCTCATGTTGGGGTCCTCCACGCTTATGGCTGTAACCCATACCGTCTGGCCAACGGCCACATCAAACAGGGTTGCCGGCTCTTCTGGCTCCGTTTTGCGCTTCAGGCGCGCAATGTGTATTCCTTTCTCTCTCATATGATCCTCCGCCTGCCGCCCGAAAATGGCGGCATATGCAAAAAGATACGGCCGCAGACTATGCTGCAGCCGTACCCGGTGTCCATGTGTTCCACGCAAAAAGGGTCCCCTGGAAGTCAGGGGAGAAGAATGTTCCAGCCTGTGCCGTTACAGCCCGTATCCGGGCCTCTGTGTTCTTCTGCATGTGTCCGTTTGCTCTCTCAATATGCGCGTGTGTCCCTAAATTATATCCTGCACCAGGACAAAACACAAGCAGGGAAGGGCCTGCCTTTCCTGCCGTCCGGCGGTATTGTGCACAAGGATCATGTGCTTCCTGCACATACTTTTGCAAATGCAAAAGTGTGACCGGATTTAGTATATATCGCGGGGGGTTGTGTAGGATATCTTCCGGCGCGGCTTTTTCTCAGGGCGTCAGCTTTGGATGAAAACTTTGGTGAAAACTTTGGCGGAAAATATTGTCTGCAAGACCCCTAAAACAGTTTGATTTTTCCGCCGGATTGTGTATAATGATGTCACTGCCAAGGGAATTGGGGCATAGCGCAGTTGGTAGCGCGTCTGGTTAGGGACCAGAAGGTCGAGAGTTCGAATCTCTCTGCTCCAACCAAAATACCCGGATATGTTGCCATGTCCGGGTGTTTTCTTTTTCCGCGCGCAGCAGGGGCGCCATGGGGGAGGAGTGCGGCTGTTATACGGCATGTGAGCGGACGGTCCGCAGGATGTCAGGTAATTCGGAAGGCGAAAGACAGAATGGTCACAGTTATGATTGTGGATGATGACCGCATGGTGCGTCTTCTCACGAAGGCCAGGCTGGGAACAAAATACAGGGTGCTGGAAGCGGCAGACGGAGCGGAGGCGCTTGAGATTATGTCCCATGAACATGTGGATCTCGTCATACTGGACATACAGATGCCCGTCATGGACGGGTACGAGATGCTTAAGAGCATTAGGGCCGGCGGGGATTTAAGGCCTGTCATAATGCTTACCGCCATGGGGACCATGCAGCATAAGCGTGAAGGATTTGAGTCCGGTGCGGATGACTATATGGTGAAGCCGATAGACTATGATGAGCTCATATGGCGTATAGACGCCCTGCTCAGGCGTTCAAGGATTGCCACGGAAAAGCGTATGGAAATAGGCGGCCTTGTGCTGGATGAGGACAAGGTGGCGGCATTATATGAGGGGAAGAACCTGGGGCTTACCAGGACGGAGTTTGATCTCCTGTACAAGCTTCTCTCATATCCGGATGTGGTATTTACGAAGCAGCAGCTAATGGATGACGTGTGGGGATATGACACGGAAACGGATTATGACACCATAAAGACGTATATAAGCAGGTTAAGGGGCAAGCTGGACGGCTGCACGGAAGTGGAGCTGGTCTCCATCCGCGGGCTCGGATACAAGGCCGTCATCCACGAAAGCGGCGCCGGCAGAGAAGGGGGTAAGGCATGACAAAGCAGTCTGTTTCCCCGTCCGGGCAAAGCCGGAGAAAGACATTCCGGCTCATAAAGTTCCGCTGGCTTTTTCTTGTTGACACTATTATTGTAATAGCGGCAACGATGATATACGGTCTTCTCGCATTCTTTTTTTTAGGGCTTACGGAGAAGACGGCTTTAAGCATGGTTGCTGTGCTGCCTCTCATGGCCATGGCTGCCGGTTTCTGCACCTGGATTATACTTCGCCTCATGCGCAGAAGGATGGGGGCGCTCCTGGACGGGATACAGGCTGTGGCAGGCGGCAATCTTGACGTGCATGTTGAGTGCAAAAACGAGGAAGAGTACAAGCCCGTCTTTGACGGCTTCAACAAGATGACCGCGGAGCTTAAAAAAAACAAGGGTGAGATGGAAAACTTTATAAACTCCTTCTCGCATGAGTTCAGGACGCCAATAGCCTCTATAGCCGGCTTTGCGCATTATCTTGCGGAAACCGGGGAAGGAACAGAATCAGAAGAGCGCATGGAGTATCTTAATGTCATTGAGGATGAATCCATGCGCCTTTCATCCCTTGCGCAGAACGCCCTGCTTCTGTCTAAGGTGGAGGCCTGCGAGATTATATCCGGAAAGACGGAATATGACCTTTCAGAGCAGGTAAAAAGATGCATAATTCTGCAGCTGCCGCGCATGGAAGAAAAGGGCATACAGCTGGACGTGGACCTGGGAGAGATAATTTATTCCGGAAATGAAGAACTCATGGAGCACGTCTGGATAAACCTTTTGAACAATTCCATCAAGTTCACCCCTTCAGGCGGTGAGATATCCGTTCTGGGTAAAGAGGCAGACGGCACCGTGACTTTGGAGTTTAAAGACACCGGGATTGGAATGGACGAAGAGACAAAGAGGCACGTCTTTGAGAAGTATTATCAGCATGACAGCATCTCCGCTGTGCAGGGAAACGGCATAGGCCTTGCCATAGCAGACAGGATAGTGAAGCTCTGCGGCGGTGAGATACGTGTGGAAAGCGCGCCAGGCAAGGGCAGCTGCTTCACTGTAATTCTTCCCGTGTAAAGTCCCCCGGTCTGCAGAGTACTCCTTGCTTTGTAAAAGGTTCAGGGTATGTACAGTAACCTTTCTCCATGTAATAGTTCCCAGGGCAGTACAGAAACTATCCACAGTTAAAGAGCTGGAACAAAGACGCAGTCCTTCTCCTGGGAATCCCATACGGCCCCCATATGCAGTTTTTAAGACAATCCGGCCCGGGTCTCCCGGGCCGGTATTGCGCTGTGCTTTCGGGCATTGCATTTTGCCCGGAGTTATGAGAAAGCTGCGTCACCGGGGTGCGGATTTTACTTTCATTTTACCTTTCCGCATACAATTGGGCTCAGGATAGAAATGGGCAGGCAGGCTTCCCGGAAGGGTGGCGGTGTCCTGTCCCGTGAAGGAGAAAGTAATATGAGCAGGATTTATCTTCTGACAGGCGCCGCCGGGTTTCTTGGCAGCCATATCTGTGAGAATCTTCTGGCGCGCGGAGACCGTGTGAGGGCTCTCGTGCTTCCCGGAGACAAGTCAGTGAAGTATGTTCCCAGGGAAGTTGAGATTGTAGAGGGAAACCTCTGCGACATGGCCTCTTTGGACAGGTTTTTTGATGTCCCTGAAGGCACGGAAACAGTTGTTATCCACTGTGCAAGCATGGTTACCACTAACCCGGATTTCAGCCAGAAACTTGTAGACATCAATGTCGGCGGAACGAACAACATGATAGACCAGTGTCTTAAGCATCCTGAGTGCAAAAAAATGGTTTATGTCAGCTCAACAGGAGCCATTCCGGAGCTTCCAAAGGGCCAGGCCATTACGGAAGTGGACCATTTCGATTCTGAAAGTGACAAGGTGGTAGGCTGGTACAGCAAGACAAAGGCCATGGCATCCCAGGCAGTGCTGGATGCCGTGCATGAGCGCGGACTCAATGCCTGCATAGTTCATCCCAGCGGCATTTTGGGACCTAAGGACTTTGCTGTGGGAGAGACTACGGGAACCGTCATAAAGATTATGACCGGCAAGATGCCCATAGGCATGGGCGGATCTTTCAACCTCTGTGATGTAAGAGATCTTGCAGACGGCTGCATATCAGCTGCGGACAAGGGCCGTAAAGGGGAGTGCTACATCTTAGGCAACAAGGAAGTCACCATGAAGGAGATGTGCAAGCTGCTGCATGATGCCAGCGGATGCAAGACTCCGTACTTCTACGTGCCCATCTGGATGGCATGGAAACTTGCAGACCAGATGGAAAAGAAGTCCAAAAAAACGGGCGAGAAGCCTCTTATGACAAATTTCGCCGTATACAACCTCGCGCGCAACAATACGTTTGACTATTCCAAGGCCGAGAACGAGCTTGAATACCATACCCGCCCCTATGCAGACACTCTCCGCGATGAAGCAGAATGGCTTGTGGCAGAAGGCCTTGTTCCGAAGAATATAAAGGCAGAAAAGAATGCTGCCAAGGCTGAGGACAAGGGGAAGAAGCTCACAAGCGGCAGGAGGTTTGTTGAGGCCGTGGCTGGTGCAAAGTCCAAGGAAAAGCTGCGCATCATACTGAACCAGGGCGGAATCACAACAATTGGCGAAAAAAACCTCTCCGAGGCATACAAGGCCATAGCGCTTTCCCAGAGTTGGAGTGATCTTAAGGAAATATTCGCAGACAAGGACTACGACAGCTGCAGCGCAAAGCTTGCTGCATACGGCGTGTCCACGGCAAAGGAGAATTTTGACCTCATAAACGAAGTCATCGCCTCCGGCTCCGATGAAGCCCTTCTTGCAGAGATCACCCAGTGCACGGACATGAAATCATCCCTGGACGTTCTTGCAAAGTATGGCTATACAGCCATAACCGCAGATTTCCTGCAGGATGTACAGGAAGAGGCTGCAACACTCCGTGAAGACACCTTCCTCACTGACGAGGACATTGCCGCTCTTGCAGGCGAGTCCTTTGAAGAGCGCTGCTCCAAGTCCATCAATCTCATTTTTGCCCTAAGCGTCATCATAGGCCTCAACAACCATCTGGCTCTTTCTGCAGAGCCCGCCCTGCTCATTGCAGTTGCCGCTGGCATAAGCCTTATGTACGGAATCAAAAAGGGCTGATGCCGCCGGATAACTTTTC
>JAJPYR010000098.1 GCA_021204825.1 Clostridia bacterium
TTAGAAATCTTTGACAATAAAATTATGAAATCTTTGATATTAATATTTCAAAATCTTTGATATTTTTATCGTAAAATCATTGCTATTTTTATTGCAAAATCTTTGACAATATGCTATAGTAGGTTAAGTAAGAGGGCTGATTATGGATAATGAGAAGTATAAAAAGCGTATAATTGATTCGCTGGTTGACAAATACATATCTATCTTTGGGGCTGTTTGCATAGAAGGTCCGAAATTGTGCGGCAAGTCTTGGACTTCATCATATCATTGCAACAGTCAGTTCTTTGTTGGTGATCCGGGAGGTGGTTTTCAGAACCGCAGGCTTGCGGAACTCTCTCCATATACAGTTTTGGCCGGTGAGGCACCACGTCTTATTGATGAATGGCAGGAAGTACCATTATTGTGGGATGCTGTCAGACACGAGGTTGATGTAAGGGGATTAAGGGGTCAATTTATTCTAACTGGATCCTCAACTCCTCAAAGGAAAGGCGTCCTTCATAGTGGAGCTGGAAGGTACGGCTTTATCAGAATGAACACCATGACTTTGTATGAGACGGGTGATTCTAGTGGGGAGATATCCCTCAGTGATATATGCAATGGTATTTTTACGACTGTATTAACAGGTGAAGTAAACATTTACGATCTTGCAAAATACGTTATCAGGGGAGGGTGGCCGAACAATCTTGATCTTCCTGACGACCAAATTCATGAGTTGCCGCAGAATTATATTACAGCAATTCTGCATAATGATTTTTACAAATTAGAGAATGCAGAATTTATATCGGAGAATAATGAAGAAACCAGATATAATGCCGACAAGATGTTTTTGCTGCTGGAATCATTGGCAAGGAATGAAAGCACTGCTGCTAGCAAAAACAAACTGCGTAATGATATAAGTGGCAAAAATGGGGCTGATAATAAGGATAGTGCCGATACTGATGTAGAAGATAAAAAGTTACATGCAGCGACAATTAATCTGTATCTGGATGAACTGGATAATATGTTCATCACAGACAATCAGCCTCCGTTCCATCCAAACATAAGATCCTCTATCCGCGTCAAGCAAATGGAGAAGAGACATTTCTGTGATCCGTCTCTTGCATGTGCACTTCTCAATGTCAAAACCCCTGATTGGTTAGTGAATAATCTTAATACATTTGGCTTCATGTTTGAAGCTTTAGTGGAACATGATCTCAAGGTATATGCGCAGTCCTTTGGCGGCAAGCTGTATCATTACCAGGATTACAACACCAAGAATAATGAAATAGATGCAGTCATAGAGTTGGATGATGGCTCATGGTGTGCATTTGAAATCAAACTGGGACATAATGAGGTTGAAGATGCAGCAAAGCAGCTTGTAGCCATCAGAGACAGTTTTTTAAACAGCAAAGATGACAAAAACAAGGCTCCGTCTGTCCTTTGCGTAATATGCGGTTTAAGCAATGCCGCCTATCTGAGACCAGATGGTGTTTATGTTGTGCCTATAACGGCTTTGAAGAACTGATGAAGGGCGCATGAAGCACTGCAGATTAGCACATAATGCAAGGCAAGCGGGAATGTATGCCGGGCAAAAAGCATTGTACAAATCCATGTTAGGTGGTATAATTTGGTCAAGGAATGGTATAGGGAGCTTGGATATGCGCATAGTTGTCGCAGGTCTCGGGATTATAGGCGGATCCATCTGCATGTCTTTGAAGCGTGCCGGATACAGCGTGGACGGCTGGAACCGCTCCAAGGACACTCTGCAGTATGCCCTGGATAACGGCATTATAGACGGGAAGGCAGAAAGTTTCACAGATTATGATGTCGCAATCATAGCCCTTCCGCCGGAGGCCACCATAGACTTCATCAACAAGGCTGCATTCAAGGACGGGGCCATAGTTGCGGATGCGTGCGGCATCAAGGGCTGGATGGAAGAGAGGGTGTATGCGAGGGAGCGCAACTTCAGGTATGTGGGCTGCCATCCTATGGCCGGCAAGGAGACGAGCGGCATAAAGAGCGCCAGCGCGGCACTCTTTGACGGTGCCAGCATAGTCGTGGTTGAGGCACCGCAGACAGACCCTGATGCATACAATACTATAATAGGCCTCGCCAGGGTTATGGGCTTCAGGCTTGCGGTGAAGTGCTCTTCAGAGGTCCATGACAGGAAGATAGCGTACACGTCCCAGCTGTGCCACATAATATCCAACTGCTACGTAAAGAATGACGAGATAGAGAACTGCCTGGGCTTCACAGGCGGAAGCTTCAGGGACATGACAAGGATCTCCAGGGTAAGCCCGGACATGTGGACATCCCTCTATATGAAGAACACAGACGCCCTTTTGGGGGACATAGACAACCTCGTGGAGAATCTTGTAAAGGTCCGGGACGCAATAGCGGCCGGGGATGAAACAGAGCTGGAAAAGGTGCTTGCAGGCGGAGTGGAGAGAAGCAGGCAGGCTACGGAAGTGAAGTACAGCCCGGAAACAGAGCTCATACGGCTGCAGGACAAGGCATAATGAAACCAAAGGCCTGCAGGGTTATAATAGAAGGAGAGCACGGATGCGAGACAAGGGGCCTTCTGCATGATAATGCAGAAGATGGGTCTTTCAAGGTTTCGTTCCGCTATGAAGGGGACAGCGTGGATGTGGAGCTGGTTCCCGGTGGAGTGCATTATGCAAGGCGCGGAAGGCAGTATGTAGATGTGGTGTACGCGGCGGGCAAATGGACGCTGTGCAGGATAGGCACGGGGCCTTTGGCCGGAGAGTTTGAAGTGTATACGGAAAGAGCGGACATTGCAAGGAACAACGGGCGGACGGAGCTGGAGGTTGTGTACAGTTCCGGGGCGCCCGCGAAAGAAAAATATACAGTTAAAATGAGTATATGTGTGGGGGAATAAGATGAAGATTGAGTATTTCGGGCATTCGTGCTTCAGGATTACAGACAGCGCCGGCTTCAGTATTGTGACAGATCCGTTCCCGGAGGACGTGGGCTTCTGCATGCCCAATATAGAAGCGGACCTTGTGACCATATCGCACAATCATTATGACCACAACGCCATAGAGAAGATTACGGGAAAGTATGTGGGCGCCAACAAGCCCGGCCGTTACAAGGTTGCAGGGCATGACGTGGAAGGCATAGCATGCTGGCATGACCCTCTGCAGGGCCGCTTGAGAGGCCCTTCCGTGGCGTTCAAGTACAGGCTGGACGGACTGGACGTGTGCCATCTGGGAGACTTGGGGGAGACTTTCAGCCCTGAGGTTGCAGCACGCTTTGGCCATGTGGATGTACTGTTCATACCCGTAGGGGGCGTCTTCACTATAGACGCCAAAGAGGCCAAAATGTATGCGGACGCAATCGGCGCAAAGATTGTGATACCCATGCATTACTGGGTTCCCGGCTGCACGCTCAACATAGACAGGGTCAGTGAGTTCTCAAAGCGCCTCAGGAAAGAGTACCTGGTGGAGAAGCCGGACGGGATATATGAAGTCCCGGACCCTGCCTCTTTGGAACAGCCGGAAGTTGTCATAATGACGAGAATAACCAGAATTTAGGAGACAGATGGCAGACAGGAAAATATTCACGGACAAAATCTGGATAACGGTCAAGTCCGGAGACGGCGGAGACGGAATGAATTCCTTCAAGTCGTATAAAGGAAAGCCGGCGTGCGGCCCGGACGGAGGGGACGGCGGCAACGGCGGGAATGTGTATCTGCAGGCAGACAAGGACATGGGAGACCTGCTTGCCTTCCGCTACAAGAACAAGTTCAAGGCCGGAAACGGCGAGCGCGGCGGCTCCGCCATGTGCACCGGCCATAACGGCGAGGATGTCATAATAAAGGTCCCCACAGGAACGGTTGTAAGGGACCGTGAGACGGATGCCGTCATTGCGGACATGTTCGAGGACGGCGAGATGAAGCTTATAGTGGAGGGCGGCCGCGGCGGAAAGGGAAACATCCGCTTCACCACGGCAAAGCGCCACGCCCCCAACTTTGCACAGAAGGGCGAGAAGACAGAGCCGCATGAGATAGTCCTGGAGCTCAAGGTCATAGCGGACGTGGGCATCATAGGCTTCCCCAATGTCGGCAAGTCCACGCTCCTTTCCAAAATCTCCGGAGCCCATCCCAAGATTGCCGGATACCACTTCACAACCCTTGCGCCCAACTTAGGGGTGGTGCAGCGCTATGACCGCTCTTTTGTTGCAGCGGACATCCCGGGGCTCATAGAAGGAGCCTCGGAGGGCGCAGGCTTAGGCCATGACTTTCTCCGCCATATAGAGCGCACGCGCATGCTTCTTCACATCGTGGACATATCCGGAGTGGAGGGCAGGGACCCCATAGAGGACTTTGAAACCATCCTTTCAGAGCTGGCGGGATACAGCGAGCTGCTTGCGGGCCTTCCGCAGATAATAGGCCTCAACAAGTGCGACATATACGGCGCCGCAGAGAACATAAAGCGCTTCCGTAAAAAATACGGCAAAAAGTACCAGATATACGAGATTTCAGCCATCCAGGCGGAAGGCCTTGAGGACCTCCTGGACGCCGTATTTGAAAAGCTTGACACACTTCCCCCTGTGGAGCGCATGGAGGCGGATGAGACCTTCACATACCGCAAGGACTCCAATCTCTCATATGACGTCTTCGTGGACGGGGACGCATACGTGGTTGTGGGAGACTTTGTGGACATGCTCTGCCGCTCCGTAGTCCTCACGGACGCGGACAGCATGGCGTACTTCCAGAAGGTAATCCGAGAGAAGGGCATCATAGACCGCCTTATAAAGATGGGCATCAAGGAAGGGGACACCGTCTCCATAGGGGACGTGGAGTTCGAGTACATCCCTTAAATCCCGCAGGCGGGATTAATGGCAACCAATGCCCTTTCTAAGAGACCGCACAGGGCTCCAGAAGCCCTGCCGCAAGCCTGCGGACAAAAGTCCTGCAGGGGCGCTTTCGGCGCAGAATATGCTTTAAACAACGCCTTCTGGCGGCATCCTTAAGGATGCAAGCTGGCGTGAAGGAATGATATGCTGACATCCAAACAGAGAAGCAGGTTAAAGTCTCTCGCATCCGTTATGGAGCCTGTGGGGCAGGTAGGAAAAGAGGGCATAGGGGACAATATGCTCAAGAGCTTTTCAGACTGCCTTGAAAAGCGGGAGCTTATAAAGGTCGCCATTCAGAACAACTCCCCGGATGAGGCGGAAGAGACAGGCAGGGAGCTTGCGCGCCTCCTCAATGCAGAGTGCGTCATTGTCATCGGCCGAAAGGCTGTCCTGTACAGGCGCTCATCCCGCAAGGACGTGGAGCACATCAAGCTGGACTAAGGCAGCATCCGGCCCTTAAAGGGGCCGGTATGAGCACATACGCAGAGCTTTTATATACAGAGGCATCATGAGAATAGGCCTGTACGGAGGGGCATTCAACCCGGTGCACAGCGAGCACGTGAGAGTGGCGCAGGCGGCGGTGGAGGCCCTTGGACTGGACAAGTTAATAGTAATTCCCACATACATTTCCCCGCACAAGAAAGGGGACATTATGGCCAGGGGCAAGGACAGGGCTGAGATGTGCCGGCATGCCTTTGAAAGCATGCCGTGCGCGGAAGTGTCCAATGTGGAGCTGAAGCGCAAGGGCATAAGCTACTCGTATGTAACGTGCAGGCACTTTAAAAAGAAGTACCCGGATGATGACCTGTTCTTTATAATGGGCGCGGACATGCTGGAGACCTTCTCTAGCTGGAAGGAGCCGGAGGAGATTCTAAAATGTGTAACCCTGGCTGTCGCAGGCCGTGAAGGGGAAAAGGACCTGCGCAGCTTAATCCTGGCCTTTGCCAAAAAGTTCCCTCATAGCGAGATAGTGTCCGTGGGTTACACCGGCTCCAAAGTCTCCTCCACAAGAGTCCGCTGCCTGGCAGCGCTGGGCGAGGATCTGGGGGATCTTGTGCCGGAAAAGGTACGTACGTACATAAAGCACCACGGGATATATCTCATGCCTAGAATAGCCTCCTGCAGGAAGTACATCAAGGAAAAGCGCTGGAAACACTCCGTCCGTGTGGCTGTAATGGCCGCGGAGAACTGCAGACGCATGGGCATCTTTGAAGAAGACGCAATAATCGCCGGCGGCCTTCATGACTGCGCCAAGTACACCAGCCTGGACTCTCCGGACCTCAAGGGCTTCGTGTGCCCGCCGGATGTCCCGGAGCCTGTGCTGCACCAGTTTACAGGGGCGTATATGGCAGAGCATGTCTTCGGCATAACGGATGAGAACATATTGAACGCCATACGCTACCATACCAGCGGAAGGGAGAACATGGGGCCGCTTGAGAAGCTCCTGTTCCTTTCGGACATGCTGGAGGAGGGCAGGGACTTTGAAGGCGTGGACCACCTTCGCGAGGTCTTCGCGAAGGATATAGACAGGTGCCTGTATGAGTCACTGAAGCAGCAGGTGGCATACCTGGAGAGCACAGGAAAGCCCGTATATCCTCTGACAAAGCGGGCCTATGAATACATAAAGGAGCAGTATGAACAGTAAAGAAACAGCGCTTGCCATATGCAAGTGCCTTGCACAGAAGAAAGCAAAGGGCATAGTATACATAGAGGTGAAGGACCAGTCCAGCGTCTGCGACTACTTTGTAGTGGCAGGCGGCACGTCCAGAATCCAGGTCCGCTCCCTTGCCGAGACCGTGGATGAGAAGATGGAGGAGCTGTACGGCCTCACTCCACGCCGCAGCGAAGGCATCCGCGAGGGCCGCTGGGCCGTCCTGGACTATGCGGACGTGGTGGTGCACATCTTCGGCGACGAAGAGCGCGACTTCTACAACCTTGAGCGCCTCTGGGAGAACGGGGACAACCTTGTGCACTACGAAGAGGACTGACAAAGTCCCCTTTGCAGGCATCCAGAGCAACACAATCCAAGCAAAAAAGGCTTCCGCAAAGCGGAGGCTTTTTGCTTGGGAAAGTTTGACAGCGCCATCTGTCCTCTGTGCACCCCTTGTTTTGCACATATATGAACCCGTATGAGCTGTTTTTTGGACTTTTCGATAAAAAACAGGCTTAAAAATCGGACTTTTCAACAAAGATCGAGCCTTAAAAAAACGGACTTTTCAAGAGAGCATGCATAATTGCAGCAGCAGTCTGCAGGCAACAGAAAAGCCTCACTTCGTGTGAGGCTTCAGCGTACTATGACCAGCTTGTTTTTGGCCCTTGTTATGGCGGTGTACAGCCATTTTGTGCGGTCTTCCTTGAAGGCCCAGCTTTCGTCGAAGATGACAAGGTTTCCGAACTCGCTGCCCTGGGCTTTGTGGCAGGAGATGCAGTAGCCGTATTCGAAACGGTTGAGGGTGAAGGCATCCACGGGCTCGCCCTTCTCGTTGAATTTCTGGAAGTAGTCCCCGCGCTGGAAGTTCGGCCTGCCGGCGGTGAAGATGCCGGTGTCGAAGGGTATCTCCTCCGGGACTATGTCGTCCAGGAAGTCCGGCTTGAAGTACAGGAAGCCCATGTCCGGTTCCTTTACATAGAAGGGCTTGTAGCAGGTGCCTATGATGCCGTTCACCAGGTTGAAGCGCATGTCCGGATCTATGAACAGCTCCCAGTTGTTAAGGGTGCATATGAGCTTCTCGCCGTCCTGCGGAAGGGATGATTCATAGCCCAGGAGCTTGCGGACCTCATCATTCACCTGGCTTCTGGTGCGGTTTATGCCGCATATGATCTGGTCCGCGCCCAGGAGGAACTTGCGTCTCCGGTTGCCGTAAAACTCCTGGCGGGGTATGACCTGCACGGTGTTTCCGTACTTGCCGTACGCTATAGGCTCTCCGTCCCTGGCCCTTTTGGAGAGCATAATGATGGGATTGTCCTGCTCCTGGCGCACAATGGTTGTCAGAGTGATGTCCGGGAGCTGCAGGCAGCTGCCGTATCCTTCCACAGGGGGAAGCTGGGCAGGATCCCCGCAGACAATGACCTTGACTCCGAAGCGGCAGATGTCCTGCAGGACCTCGTCCGAGACCATGGAGGCCTCGTCCAGGACTATGAGCTTTATGTCCTCGTCTATGGACTCTCTCCGGACGAAGATGAGCTTGTCCACCTTTAAGGTCTTTCCTGCCACCTGGACCTCTTCCGTGCGTACTATGGACTGGTATATGAGCTTGTGGAGAGTGGAGGCAGGGGTGCCGGAACGGATAAGGACTGTTGCGGCCTTGCCTGTGGGCGTGACGAAAGCCACGCTCTTGTCCGGCACCAGTTTCAGGGTCTCTGTAACCGTGTGCCTCACAAGCGTGGTCTTGCCTGTTCCCGCGTATCCTGCCAGGACAAACACCTGGCGCTTGGACTTTTGGAACCACTTGACTATGAGCTCATCCGCTTTTTTCTGGTCTTCCGTAAGCTCTATCATATGCCCGCAAATGCTGAAGCCCGCACGTTTTTCGCACGCTGCTTCCATACAGGAAAGTATACGCTTCAAGAGCGGAAATATCAACCTGTTTGTGCGTTTTGCGTCAAAATACGCTCTAAGTCTCCTGCAAAACCGCAATTGGAAGGCCTCCGGCTTGCTTAAGGCCGTGTCTTATGCTGCCTTTGGCCGGGATGCAAAGCTCCGGCGGGATATGCAGCTTTTACACGAAAGCTGTGAAAAATGCAGCATATGTTTTGAACATTATTGACTTGCCTCTGCCTTTTGCGGTATAATGCGGGCACAAAATAAATTCGGGACGGATATATGAAGTATGGCATATAAGTCTAAGGAATGGCGTGATTCAATGCGCGTCCGCGTGGATTACAACTACATGATGGCCTCCTCCATAGGAGAGAAGGGCATTACGGACGAAGAGCTGGAAAATGTCTCAGATATCGCTACAGAAGCATATGAGTGGGTTGCTGCAAACAGCGGCAAGGATGAGCTGTACATGGGCTGGACGGAGCTTCCGTACAACCAGGATGAGATAGTGGAGGACATACTGGAGACAGCCAAGGCCGTAAGAAAGAAGTTCAAAAACTTCGTGGTGCTTGGCATCGGCGGCAGTGCGCTGGGGCCTTCAATGGCATTCGCGGCATTGAAGCACCTGCATTACAATGAGCTTCCCAGAGCCAAGAGAGGCGGCCCCAAGTTCTATGTGGAGGACAATGTGGACCCCGTGCGCATGGCAGCCCTTCTGGATGTCATAGACCCCAAGGAGACATGCTTCAACGTCATCTCCAAGTCCGGCGCCACAAGTGAGACCATGACCCAGTATCTCATCATCTCAGACCTTCTTGAAAAGGCCGGCGTGAACCTCTCTGAGAACATGATCTTCACCACGGATGCATCCCGCGGCAACCTCAACAAGATAGACGCATCCTTAGGCGGAACCTTCAAGAAGTACATCCTTCCGGACGGAGTAGGCGGAAGGTTCTCAGAGCTCTGCCCGGTAGGCCTTCTCCCCGCAGCAGTGCTGGGGATAGACATCAAGGGCATGCTTGCAGGAGCCGCATACATGGACAGCATCTGCTGCGGCATGACAATCCATGACAACCCCGCGCTTGCCCAGGCAGCACTCCTTTATGTGGCCATGAAGAAGGGCAGGAACATCCACGTCCTTATGCCGTACTCAGACAATTTGAAGCTCCTTTCAGACTGGTACTGCCAGCTGTGGGCAGAGTCCCTCGGCAAGGCCGAGGACCTCGACGGCGTCACAGTGAACGCAGGCATGACCCCTGTGAAGTCACTGGGCGTCACGGACCAGCACTCACAGGTGCAGCTGTACATAGAGGGCCCGTATGACAAGGTCATCACCTTCATCTCTGTGGACCAATACGCATGCGAGAGCCCCATCCCCCACGGCTGTGAGGACATCCCGGACGTAGGCTTCCTCGGCGGGCACACAATGGAAGAGCTCATCCAGGCCGAGAACAAGGCCACCGCATACGCCCTTTCCAGAAAGGGCCGCATGAACTACACCATCTGCGTTCCCGAGATCAATGCCTTCACGCTTGGCGAGCTCCTTTTCATGTTTGAGCTCCAGACCGCATACGCTGGCGCTATGCTCAACATCAACACCTTCAACCAGCCCGGCGTGGAGAACGGCAAGAAGGCCACATTCGCCCTCCTCGGAAAGAACGGCTACGAGGCCCAGAAAGCTGAGATGGAGGCCGCCCCTGCACCCAAGGCCGAGTACATCGCCTGACTCCGATCCTTCCCTGCAGGCCTCAAACGCAGGCACATATCATCAATTCTGACACAAAGGACGCAGCTTCCCGCTGCGCCCTTTTGAACAGGCACCCGCATGACACTTCTATCCGCCGGCCTTCCCGCATGGGAGATTGCCGTAATAACAATAGCGGCCGCCCTGGCCTTCATAATCCTGCTCCTCATAGCCCTGGCCCTAGTAGTGCACCACATAGCCTTCGGTCACCGGTATGACAGGAATCCGCTGTATGTGTACTTCTCCGCAGAGGACTTCGGCCTCTCCGCGGAGCCCATTGAAGTGCCCTCCAAAAAGACCGCCTTGCACGGGTACATATACTCATATGGGGAAGACACCCACAGGGACAAGATAATTGTCTTCTGCCACGGTTTGGGGCCTGGCCACTGTGCATACATGACCGAGATCTCGTATCTGTGCCGCCTCGGCTACATCGTTGCTGCCACAGATTACTGCGGATGCGGGGAGTCCCCCGGCAGGAAGGCCCGCGGCTTCTATTCCGGGGTTATAGCCGTGCAGGACACCATCCGGTACATACGCAAGGACCCCCGTTTTGCAGGCCGCAAGGTTCTTCTGGTTGGTCATAGCTGGGGCGCATACTCTGCCATATGCGCGCAGGGAGACGGAGTAGTCTCCGTCTCTGCGCCGGACTCCCCGTCCATACTGGCTGTAACCGCAGGTTCATACATTCCTAAGTTTATTGCGTATGCCATGGTGCCTGTGTTTAAGTTCATAGACTTCTGCGCCTTTGGCTCCAAAGGCACAACGAAGTGCCACAAGGCCGCCTCTGAGACGGACGTCCCCATGCTTTTAATCCATGGAGAGCTGGACAGGGCCGTGCCCCTGAAGGACTCTGCATATACAGCCATCCCGGACACAAAAGCCTCCAGGTATCTGGCTCCCGGCAAGTACCACAACCCGTACAACACCATTCCTGCCGAGACAAAGCTCCATGAGCTGAGCCAGGCGGCCTCCCTGAAGGGCGAGGCAAAGGAGGCCTTCTGCGCATCCTTTGACTTCACTGCGGCCACAGAGGAAGACCCTGCCGTGATGCAGCAAATCGCAGACTTCCTGGAAAGAATCTGACGCCATACACAACACCATACGAACGCAAGACCGGACCTGAGCGCCCGGTTTTTGTTTTTATGCATTATGCAGTATACAAAACAAGTAGTAAATCCGTAAATAACGTATATATTTTAATATTTTTATAAAATCCTATTGACAGCCCTCTTGTGTAGTTGTATATTATATTCCTTTCCGTTCCAACCGCACAAAGCTGCAGAAACAGGCCGCAGGAAGGCCGTTTGGACGCCGTATACGGCGCTTGGAAGAGTACAGAATGGGAGTATATATCAACCCGGGCAACAGGCTTTTCAGGATGAGCGCCAACACCGATACCTATGGTGATAAAAGCATGCTGCTGGCTTTTACAAACAGCAGGATAGACACGGACCGCAGGTTCATCTGTGTCTCAAAGCCGCGCAAGTTCGGAAAGTCAGCGGATGCAGCCATGATGGCTGCATATTACAGCTGCGGGTGTGCTTCCAGGGAGCTTTTCACCGGTCTCAAAATAGCCGGGGATCCAAGCTATAAAGAGCATCTCAACAAGTACAATGCCGTGTTCCTCAACATGCAGGATTTTTTCATGTCGGGCACAACTGTTTCAAATGCCATAAAGAAGCTGAACACGCATTTGTGCATTGAGTTGAAACAGGAATATCCAGATGTCCATTTCGTGGATGACAATAATTTCATTTTAATGATGTGTTATGTGTGTCAAGCAACAGGGAAGCCATTTGTCTTTGTTGTGGATGAGTGGGACTGCGTCATCAGGGATTCCGGCAGGTCTGAGGATCAAAAGATGATATATCTCAGTATGGTGAGACGGCTGTTCACGGACAGTGAATTCATTTCATTGGTTTATATGACAGGCGTGCTTCCCATTAAAAAGTACAAGGAGAGTGACTGTTCACTGGACATGTTTGATGAGATTTCCATAGTGAACCCATACCCTTTGGAGCAGTTCATGGGGTTCACGGAAGAAGAGGTAAAGGCTCTTTGCGAAAGGTTCGGCAAGTCATATGATGACATCCGGATGTGGTTTGAAGGCTATTCTGTGAACGGTCATACTGCATACAACCCAATGTCTGTTGCTGTGGCAATGAAAAAGAGCTGCCTGGAACCCGTATGGGCCGGCTCCGGTGCAATGTATGCACTTGCGGATTATATCGGTTCAACGGCAGAGGGTTTGCAGAAAGCCGTTATAAATCTGCTTAGAGGGATTCCAAGGCACGTGGACACTGCAAAGTTCAACAGTGACCTCGAAAAACTAACATCCGCAGACCAGGTGCTTGCCGCGCTTGTTTATCTCGGATATCTCACATATGACAATGGGGAAGTCCGCATACCAAACTATGAGATGTATCAGTGTTTTGTAGAATGCATTATGTTCATTATTGGCGAAAGCTAATGAGAGCAAAGAGAGCTGTAATATGATGTACAGAAAGTTCATGAAGGTGCTGGAAAAGTGGCGCGAAGACGAAAACCACAAGGCAATGCTGGTAAACGGGGCAAGGCAGGTCGGCAAGACTACTGTCATCCGTGAGTTCGGCAGAAAGTATTATGGCAGGAACTTCGTTGAGATCAACTTCCTTAAGCACCCGGAGGCAAAGAAGTTCTTCTGTCTGGACAGGAGTGCTGAGACGTTCATAAAGGAGATTACTTCATATACCGGCAGGTCGCTTCCCCCGCACAGAACGCTCATCTTCTTTGATGAGGTCCAGGAGTGCCCGGATGAGAGGACAGCCATCAAGTTTCTCGCAGAAGACGGCAGATATGATTACATAGAGGCAGGAACATGCTCCGGTGTTATGTATGACAAAGTGGATTCATATCCGGCCGGATATGAACATGAGGAAACCTTGTATCCCATGGACTTTGAGGAGTTCCTGCTTGCCTGGGGAGTGCCTCAGGTATGCATAGACAGCCTCAGGGACAGTTATGACAACCTCACACCCGTGGACGACTTTACCCATCACGGGATGCTTGAGGACTTTGCCCAGTACATGTGTGTGGGCGGCATGCCTGCTGTGGTTAAGACATTTCTGGATACAAATGGGGATATGGCTGCGGTTAAAAGGAAACAGCGGAAGATCCTGGACATTATGCGTGAAGATGTACGCAGATATGCAGATCCGGAGGACGTGGAAGGCATTCTGAAGGCAATGTATGCCATTCCTGCAGACCTCAATGCTCCGTGCAAACTGCGTGAGAGGCCGTATTTCACCATGCCGTATGCCTGGCTTGAAGACTCGGGTTACGCCATCCCCTGTTTTGCCATGAAAAGGGACAGGGACCGTCTGTCCTGCAGCCAGCGGTGGGATACTTTCAAACTGTATATGGCAGATGCCGGACTGCTTGTTGCCTTGTACCCGGACAAGCTGCTGCAGTTCAACATTATGAACGGAGACTTAGGTGCAAACGAAGGCGGCATTCTGGAAAATCTCATGGCACTGAATCTCAAGGGCAACGGATTTGACAGCTTTCGTGGCTTGGAGTGCTGCAGCATGAAGGATCTCAGTGAGGTGAGCTTTATCCTGCAGCAGCCGGATGGCCTTGTCCCCGTAATGGTGATTCCGGGAGAGAATTACACGGAGCACAAGGCTCTCAGCAGGATTATGAACACAAAGGCATACGGCCTTAAGCAGGCCATAGTTTTCTGCAGCGGCAACATAAGCCGTGACAGGAGGGATGAACGCATCATATACCTGCCATTTTACATGGTTATGTTCCTCAAGGCCAAGAGCATAATGGAGTTCATCCATCCGGATGATGTGGCCTGGAACCTGGGCAAATACCTGGAGGAGCGCCGTTGGGTAGACAAGCCTTCAAAGGAGCAGAATTACCTGGGGCAGTAATCCGGGGCGCAAAAAAGATGCCGCAGGGTATTGACCTCAACCCGGCTTCAGGTTGTACAATATGTACAGCGCACTGGCAGGAGGGCATAAGATGGCAGACTGGTTCGGCAAAGAGACACCCAAGCTCGGTTTCGGGCTAATGAGGCTCCCCAGGAAGGGAGTCATAGATGTGGAGCAAACAAAGAAGATGGTGGACCTGTTCATGGATGCGGGGTTCACGTACTTTGACACCGCCCACGTGTATCCCGGTTCGGAGAAGGCCATAGCCAAGGCCCTTGTATCCAGGTACCCCAGGGAAAACTATACGCTTGCCACAAAGCTCTGCGCGTGGCAGTTTGCCCCGACGGAGAAGGAAGCCAAACAGCAGTTTTACACCAGCCTGGAGCGCACAGGCGCGGAGTACTTCGATTACTATCTCTTGCATGCCCTTATGGCCAACAACTATACCAGCTATGACAAATACAATATATGGGACTTCGTGCAGGAGCAGAAGGCCAAGGGGCTGATACGGCACGCCGGATTCTCATACCATGCAGACCCGGACCTTCTGAATGATATTCTCACAAAGCATCCGGAAGTGGAGTTCGTCCAGCTGCAGATAAACTATGCGGACTGGGAGGACAGGAAGGTGGCCTCGCACGCCAATTATGACGTAGTCCGCGCCCATGGCAAGTCTGTGGTAATCATGGAGCCGGTGAAGGGCGGCAAACTTGCCAATCCTCCAAAAGAGATAAAGAAGATGTTCCAGGAAGCCCATCCGGACATGTCCCCGGCATCATGGGCCATACGTTTCGCGGCCTCCCTGGACGGGGTCATAACGGTTCTTTCCGGCATGTCCAATGTGGCCCAAATGCGGGACAATCTCTCATACATGAAGGATTTCACACCGCTGGATGACGAAGAGCAGAAGATAATCCAGGAGGCGCAGCGCATCCTTGGCAAGACAAGCACCATACCCTGCACGGGGTGCCATTACTGCACTGCGGGATGCCCGCAGCAGATACCTATCCCGGAAATCTTCGCGGCCCGCAACAAGGACCTCGGCAACGGGCAGGAAGATCAGGCAAAGGCCGCATATGAAGAGGCAACAAGGAAAGGCGGCAAGGCATCCTCGTGCATAGGCTGCCTGCAGTGCGAGAACGCCTGCCCCCAGCAGTTGCCTGTTACGGAGTACCTCAAACAATGCGCGGATGCGTATGAAAAGTAACCTCGCAGGATCCTTGCGGAAAGGAAAGGCCTGGAGCATGTCCGGGCCGTTTTTATTCACTTATACAGGCGGAATTCTGCAGTCGGAATCTGGTTCTGACAAAAAGTCAAGGTAAAAAGCACCCCGTTTTGACAAAAAGTCCGAGTAAAAACAGCCCTGTTTTGACAAGAATTCCAACAAATTACTTGTGCAGACTGCACAAAGATACGGCATATCTTCCGGATTAGCTGCCGTGCGGGATATGGCGGAAATGTGCTTACGTGAGGGAAATGTTTGACGCGCTTCCCTTGTGAGAGTATAGTATAGACAAGAAATGTGACCCGTATAGCGGGGCATACGGTATGAGATTAAGTCGCAAAAGCTGCGGCAGGGATACGGAGTATGAGCAAGGGATTCGGAGAGCTGGAGTTCGTGTTTACGGACACGGATTTCAGGCTGGACCAGCCGGCAGGGGCCGGCAATGAGTGGCTGGACAAGTTCAGGGAGGACAGGTTCGCGGCATTGTATGAAGCAGGCTTTGAGGAGAGGCCGGACTCTGTTACGCCGTCCGCGGGCTTTCTGTACCTGGTGGCGTCCGGCTTTTTGAGCTGCCTTACGTCCAAAGCGGAGATAGAGCTTGCGAGGGAAAGGACGGACGTGAGCCCGGACGGGGACACGGTGGAGATGCTGCTTTCTTCCATTCCGTACGCAATAGGCACGGAGTACATTACGGAGAAGTGGATAAAGGGCATCTTTAAAGGGCTCAAGGAGCAGTTTGCAAGGGAGATAAAGGAGTATGAGGGCACTGTCGCGATGTATATCGCGGAAAAGTCCCAGCACCTTCGCGTCCCGGAGCGCATATACTTCCATCTTGTGGAGCAGAAGGATGAGGACTTTCCCTTTGCCTTCATGGCAACGTATGCCACAACAGGGGAGCGGAACAAGATTAAGCACATGCCGCTGAAGTACGCTTTGACGGAGTTCAAGTCGGACCATGCAAGGCTTTTAAACCTTTTGTCCTGCCTCAACAGGGCTGCGGACGTGTCCCCGCTCATATCCTCATTCGTGACATCCGGCGAGATGTTCCACCCCTTGAGGCTCACGCCCCAGGAAGCCTGGGAGTTTTTAAAGGACGTGGAGAAGATAGAGGAGACGGGGATTCTGTGCAGGATACCGAACTGGTGGCGCAAGAAAAGCGGCGTCCCTTCCGTGTCAATAAAGCTTGGCGAAGAGCAGCCCTCTCTGCTGGGTTTCAAGACCCTCATATCCTTGAGGCCGCAGCTCGTTGTGGACGGGGTTGTGCTCACCCGTGAGGACATCCGGTACCTTCTGGAGCAGTCCGAGGGTCTTGCCCTTTTGAAGGGAAAGTGGGTGGAGGTAAACCACGCAAAGCTCCGTGCCCTTCTGGAGCAGATAGACAAATACCCGGAGACGGTAACGCTGAAAGAGGCCCTGCAGATGGGCCTGGACAAGCCTGCCGTGGACGCAGATGTAGGCGCCCTCATCACCAACGGCAAGTGGCTGTCGGAGTTCCTTGGAAAGCTCAGGAGCCCCCAGAAGCTCCGCTCAACAAAGCTTCCGGAGGGACTCAATGCCACATTGCGCCCGTACCAGAAGACAGGGTACACCTGGCTGGATTACATGGACAGCATAGGCTTCGGGGCGTGCATAGCGGATGACATGGGCCTCGGGAAGACCGTGCAGGTTCTGGCGTACCTGGAGAAGGTCCGTGAGGAGAAGCCTGAAAGCCAAGTGCTTCTGATAGTCCCTGCCTCGCTTATCGGCAACTGGCAGAAAGAGATAGAGAAGTTCACCCCGGGGATGGACTATATGGTGCTGCACGGGGCGCCTTCGGATGCCTTGAGCGGCATGCTCAGATCTTCCGGTGCATTCTTAACCATAACCACATACGGCATGGCAGCCAGGATTATGGAGCTGCAGAAGAGGAAGTGGTACTGCGTCATACTGGATGAGGCGCAGAACATAAAGAATCCGGGCACGAAACAGACCAGGGAGATCAAGAAGATAGAATCGGACAAGCGCATCGTTATGACCGGAACGCCTATAGAGAACGACCTCACAAACCTCTGGTCCATCTTCGATTTCCTCAACAAGGGCCTTCTTGGCACTTCGCAGGAGTTCTCCAAGTTCTGCAAGGGGCTTTCAGCCAACCCGCTGGGGTACGGAAAGCTCAAGAGCATGATATCCCCCTTCATTCTGCGCCGTTTGAAGACGGACAAGAGGATTATCGCGGACCTTCCGGACAAGGTGGAGTCGGTGGACTATGTGTCCCTTTCCAGGAAGCAGGTCGTGCTGTACCACAAGGTTACGGATGACCTTGCGGCCGTCATGGAATCCGGTCTGGACGGCATCCAGAGAAAGGGCATGGTGCTTGCAGCAATATCCAAGCTCAAGCAGATCTGCAACCACCCGGACCAGTACTTGGGCCAGCAGGCCTTTGAGGAGTCTGAGAGCGGCAAGATGCAGATGCTCCGCGAGATATGTGAGACCATATACGAGAAGCGCGAGAGGGTCATAGTCTTCACCCAGTTCCGTGAGATTACGGAGTACCTTTCAGACTTTCTGAAGGGCATCTTCGGCCGCGAGGGCTTCGTGCTTCACGGCGGAACGCCCGTAAAGAAGCGCACGCAGATGGTGGAGGAGTTCCAAAGTGATGAATACATCCCCTATATGGTCATCTCCCTCAAGGCAGGCGGCACAGGGCTCAACCTCACAAAGGCCAACCACGTCATCCACTTTGACAGGTGGTGGAACCCGGCCGTGGAGAACCAGGCAACAGACAGGACGTACCGCATAGGCCAGCAGAAGACGGTCATCGTGCACAAGCTGGTCTGCAGGGGCACCATTGAAGAGAAGATAGATGAGCTCATAAACTCCAAGACAGAGCTTGCAGAGAACGTCATAGGCTCCGGCGGGGAGCAGTGGCTCACCGAGTTGTCCAATGACGAGCTCATGTCCATGCTCCGCCTGGACGCCTAGCCGGCCCGCGTGGCAGGCAAAAGCCGGGCAAGCCAGGCTCCGTCCGGAACCCGTCCGGGGCGTCCGGGTCAAAACAAAGCACTTATGCGCGTTCAAAGGCGCGTATTCATACAGCGGAGACACTCATATGAGAGAAGAATACTGGGAGAGCGGCATGTTCAGCCAGCCCACAACTGCAGAGCTTGAGGCCAACAGTGAGAATACGAGGCGCAAGGCCGCAAAGAAGGGCACCGTCTTAGAGCCTGTCATCATACAGGGCAGGAACATCACGAAGAACTGGTGGGGCAACGCCTGGTGCCGCAATCTGGAAAAGTATGCGGATTATGACAACCGTCTTCCAAGGGGCAAGCGCTATGTCCGTTCCGGCACAGTGCTGGACCTCAAGATAAACAAGGGCAAAGTCCTTGCCAAGGTGCAGGGCTCCAGGCGCACCCCGTACAAGGTGGAAGTGCACATAAGCCCCCTTTCAGAGGAAAAGTGCCAGCGCATAATCTCACGCTGTGAGAAAAAGATCCAGAACATAGAAGACCTCATGCTGGGCAACATCCCGCAGGACATGCAGGACATCATCCTCGGGGAAGACGGACTGTTCCCCACTCCGCAGGAGATGAGCTTCTCATGCTCCTGCCCGGACTGGGCCATAATGTGCAAGCACGTTGCCGCCGTCCTGTACGGCATCGGCGCCCGCCTGGATGAAAAGCCGCTTCTCTTTTTCGAGCTCCGCGGCATAGACCCGGACCGCTTCGTATCAATTGCCATAAACAACAAAGTGGAGGAGATGCTCGCCAACGAAAGCAAGCCCAGCCCCCGCATCATAGATGACGCGGACGCCTGGAGCCTCTTCGGCCTCAGCTGATTCCCGCAGCAAAACCCAATACAGCACCCAGGCCCGGACCTTTCTCCGGGCTCATTGCATGCCCTCTGCTAGCCATTGTTTGCGCCATATATCCATGCGTTTTTCTTGAATGGACACGCTAAGAAACAAATGTTCACACTCAAGCCCAATCATGAGGCTTTGATCCGTGGCCGGGATATGATTCCTGCGTGCGGACTTCAATGGAAGGATATGAAAATGCCGGCCTGCAACATTGCAGGCCGGCATGTCATACGGAGTGTATAAAGCTGTCAGTTTTCCTGGGGTACGGGCTCTGCATCCCCGTCTGCCGCGGATTCTGCATCAGGGGCTGTATTATCTTCAGACGCTGCATCGGCAGGCTCTGCGGTATCTTCCACAGGGGCTGCGGTGCCGTTCTTGCGGGCCTTGCGTGCCTCTCTGAAGGGCTTTATGTCCTTCCAGCTCTTGGTCAGAAGCTTGTCCGAGACGGAAAGGAGAGCGGGCAGGAAGAAGATTATGAGAATGAGAGCGGAGAGGCAGCCTATGCCGAGGATTCTGAGGATGCTGGCTATGGCGCCGGAGATTGTGAAGCTTATTATGAAGCATACGCAGATCATTATGAGTGCGGAAGTTATGATGGCCGTTATGGACTTCTTCATGACTTCCGGCAGGGCATCTTTCTTGGAGAGGGTCCTGCGTATTTCCCTGTAGTATGAGGACAGCAGGATGCCGTAGTCCACCATTGAGCCCATGAGGATGCACTGCACCATCATGAGGGCTATGAAGTACATTGAACTGCCCATTGCAGCCATTACGGACATGGTTACGAACACTGCGCACTCGATAATGCACACAAGGAAGGCGGCTACGGAGAATTTGCGGAAGGTGAGGCATACGACTATGAAGATTACCACGGCCGTGAGAATGGATATCAGCATGTACTCGGAGTGGAAGGTGAGGGACAGTTCATATGACATTGCCGTGGAGCCCACGAGGTAGTATTCGGCCACATTGGCGTCCGCCAGCTTCTCGTTCAGCGTCTCGTAGAAGTTGTATATTTCATCAGACTCAGGCACGTAATTTATGGTGAGCACCACTCTGGAGTACGTGTCTCCCTGCAGCTGTGCCTTGTTGTCCACCATCATTGTCTTGTATGTGTCCAGTATTGCAGTGTATTCAGAGGGAATCAATGACGCGAAGGCGTCATTCGTGACTACATCATCGCATACAAACAGGAAGAAATCATACATAGGCACGGTCACATCTGACATGTCCGCCTGCATGAATCCGTACAAATGGTACAGAAGGGTAATGGTGCCGGCGTCCAGCTGCAGTGCAGTGCCTTCCTCGGATGTACCGGATGTTTCCTCGCCAGCGGTCATAGCCGAGAGCATTGCGGCAAGCGCTGAAGGAGAGAACGCCGTATCATTCTTGATCATTGTGACGAGAGTCTGGTACTGGCTGATTGTGTCCGCATAGCTTCCAAGCATTGAGGAATAATTTGATGTGGCCTCAAGGAACTCCGAAATGGTCATCTTCTCATTCTGCCCGTACAGCATGCTTATCAGGAAAGATGAGATTCCGAACAGATTACCCATTTCCGATGCGGTGAGCGGCGTATCGTCATGGATGTCATTTATGATATCCTTGTACTCCGTTATCATGGAAAGGGAGTCTTCATCTGTCATAGATGAGACCATGTCGTTTTCAAGGAATTCATCTGAGCCTACAAAGTTTATGAAGTTATAGAGGGTCATTGTTCCGGCATTGTCTATGCCTGTCTCATACAGATAATACAGGAATTCTATGTAAGACTGGCTAAGTCCCTCCATGCCGGAAGATTCCATCATGCCGTACATTTCGGAGGCGGTCATTTCAAGGCCCAGCGTGTTGTAATAGCCCTGGACTTCGGCCACATAGGGGTCGTTTTCCTCGAGGTCGGAGACTATGGACACGACCTTGTCCTCGTCTTCGGACGTGTATATGACAACCAGGGTGTCCTCAGGGAACTCGTCCATTATGTAGTCCATCTGGGCGTCGTTGGTGTAGGTGATTGTGGCAAGGGACTCGGTGTAGATTACAACGGCGAAGATTATCACGCCGAGGATGGAGAGGACTATGCGGAACCTGTAGCAGAAGCGCCCTATGGCGGAAGCGATTTTGTCTATCATACCGTCGCCTCCTTTGCCCCGTATTCTACAGACAGTACAGGGTCTTTTGCGGAATCCTCTGTAATGGATGCAGTGGCTTCCGGCGCATCTTGAGGAGATGTGATGTCTTCCCCGGTGTCTGTTCCGGAGCCGTCCGGAGGGGGCAGAGTGCCTTTGCGGCGTGCTCTGCGCTCACGGATCTTCTGCATGATGTATGCCTTGCTGCTCTTTTCCAGAGCCTTGTCAGACCAGATTATGAGCGAGGGCATTACGGTGAAGACGCATATGAGCGAGAACAGAACGCCCTTTGCGAACACAAGTCCCATGTCCATGCCTATCGTGAAGCTCATGAGAAGCAGCACGAGGAGCCCTACGATGGTGGTGAAGGCGCTGGAGGAAATGGACCCTAAGGACTTTGCGACTGTGTTCTCCATTGCCTTTTCCTTGCTAAGCCTCCCTTCCAGGGTCTTGCGCTCCTGGTTGTAGCGGGTCATCAGCATTATGGAGTAGTCTATGGACAGTATCAGCTGCATGACGGCGCCTATCGCAAACGTCATGGACGAGATGGTCAGGAAGATCAGATTCGTGCCCATGTTTATGAGCACCGCAACTCCAAGGGTTACAAGCATCAGGACCGGCTCCATGAACGCATGGCAAAGAATGAGCAGGACTACAAGGACTATGGCCACGGCCTCAGGTATCAGCGTGGAAACGAGGGACATGGAGTCGTCTCCGTTTACGGTGAAGTAGGACCGGAGCGTGTAGCCCTCGGCTTTGTATTTGGACGCAAGCTCTGCCATAAGGTCCTGGCCCTCAGACTCGTCCGTTGTCACTGTGGTTATCACGTACAGTGTGTAGCCGTCCTTGTTGTAGCGCTCCGTATCCGGTTCCCACGCAACGGATGAGATGCCGTCCGTGTCAGAGAGCTCATCATAGATCTCTGTCATCTGGTCATCCGTAAGGTCCGAGAACATGAGCCTGAAGGTGCAGTTGACCTCGGTTGCAGGGAAATAGTCCTCGTTCTCCATAATGTCCAGGCCCTGCCGCATGGAAGAGTCTGCGGGAAGGTAAGCCGTGAGGTCCTCGTTTATGTTCACGAAGAACATCATCACTACGGATCCCGCCATCACAACCAGCGTAATGATAAAGAACCAGAGCCGGTGTTTTACAAGAAAATGAGCAAATCTTTTCAAGTGTACACCTCAATGTGAAAGCAACATGATGTTGACAAAAATTACTGCCCAAATTATAATTAAGGTATAGGAAACAGTCAAGAGAGCCCCCTTTTTGCGGCTGTTTCAAAAGAGTTGTGTTTAGTTGTGAAGAAGACAAATCCGGATGTTTTGTCTCTTAAAGCAACAAAGGAGGCTGGTTTTGTCTATTTCATCCCAGACTGCCCCGGAGAAGGAGAACCAGAGGGTGTGGATTACGAAGAAGCTTTTGAAGGACGCCCTCATAGACCTGCTGCAGACCACGCCCATGCAGAAGGTTACCATCTCCGCAATATGCGGCAAGGCCGGCATAAACCGCACAACCTTCTACAAGCACTACACGGACGAGATTTCGCTGTACTATGACATCCAGAATGAAGTGCTGGAAATGCTGCGCAATGTCCTTTCCGTGCATGGTCTGGACTGTCTTGAGATACTGTTCAACTTTATCAAAGATAACGGCAAAATTTCCAACGTAATCTTCAACGCAGGCATAGACAACACACTCCCGCAGAAGATTTTCTCTCTGCCGGAGATAAGTGAACTCATCCGGCAGGAATACAAGGGCCCGGCAGACCCTCACTTCCAGCAGATGTTTTACTTCATTTGCCACGGCGGATACGCCCTTATAAAGGACTGGGTCAACAACGGCTTCAACGCCACTGCCACTGAGATGGCAGACACCATAAAGCACATAGTATCTAAGCTCCTCTGCTAGCCATTTGCAGCCCATTCAGGTGATCTTGACAAAAGCGCAGTACGACATAGGCCTGTTTTTGACAAAAGCGCAATACAAAAAAGGCCTGTTTTTGACAAAAGCGCAATATAAAAAAGTTCTATTTTTGACTAAAGGCAATGCATAAATGGCCGGCAAGTCGTCATAAGTCTCATGAAACGAAAAAAAGAGCCCTCGCGCCATAAGGCATGAGGGCTTTAAGCTTGCTCAAAATTCAAAATGTTATGTTGCTGATACTGCTGACACCTAGAATACTGCGGGCCCGGGATCAACTATGCCAAGTTCCGCATCGTTCTTTATAAACATTGTCATATAGATAGGGTAATATACTCTGTTTCCATCAACAGAGATATTATCGTTTGTCAGAATAAACGCTTCCTTTATCCCGTAATTTCTCACATTGAGAACATTGTTGAGTGCAGAATGACGATTGTAATTTTTACCGCTCTTGACCTCGATTGGCAACAGCGAGTTCTTATAATCTATTATAAAATCCAATTCGCCCATCTTTTTTGTTGAAAAGTAGAATACATTTTTTGCATAGCCGTGCGCATACAGTTCCTGTGCGACAAAATTCTCATAGATTGCCCCCTTATTGATGTCCGGGTCTTCATTAACGATTTTATACTTAGTGCCTTTCCCTGCCATAGTTGTAAGCATCCCAACATCTGAGAGGAAAAGCTTGAAGAAAGTATTCTCGTCGTTTAGCATGATGGCCAGTTTAGGCTCCTCAGCATTATAAACTGGTATTGCAACGCCAGCGTTTGTAAGCCACAGGAAACTGCCTTCAACCCTGGACATTCTAGCAGCAACATCCTCATTCTTCCTTGATGAGCCGATTTTGATGTCTGAGATTTTAAACCTTTTGTTCGTGTCGTTTATTTCCTTGGGTATAAGCTCATATATGGTATGAAGGTGCAATTTTTTGTCTTCTTCCTCATACTGAGTAAAATCCATCTCATAGATATCCTTAATCTTGTCATGCTCAGCCATCACCTGACGCATGTCTTTGGTCTTCGCGTATATTTCGACAGCGGAAGGCATGCCTCCGACATTTAGGTAAACATGGACATATTCAATCAGCTGCCTGTGAATCATTTCGTCAACGGGGGTTCTTGTTTCAAAACAGTTGCGCAACATTGGGATGCCCTTGCTGGAAATTTTGAAGACCTGCAGGAATTCCTCAAAGTCAAGTGGATACATATTGATGACCCTTAAATACCCGACAGGAGCAGATCTAAGATGCTTGATTTCAACACCAAGCAGTGAGCCACTCAAAACATAACGGAAACTGCCTTCATCCACAAGGAATTTGATCTGAGTGACGATATCTTTGCAAACCTGTATTTCATCGAAGAAAATAAAAGTTTTGCCGGCAATCATCTCTTTGTCGGTCAAGTAAGAGAGTCTCTCCAGCAAATTGGATATGGATGTTCTCTTTGCGAAACATTCCGCCACGCGTGAGTCATCAAGGAGATTGAACTCAACAAAGTCAATTCCTAGTTTCTCAAAAACAGTGCGTATAGTAAATGTTTTGCCAACCTGCCTGGCTCCGGTCACCAGAAGGGCATCTCTATCGTGCTCTATCCAAAATTCTATATCTGATTCAACTTTCCTCTTAAGCATGATTTTCTCCTCATATATTAAGAATAACACATAAAAGACAAAAGCGCAATGCAAAAACGACTTATTTTTGACAAAAGCGCAATACAAAAAAGGCCTATTTTTGACAAAAGCGCAATTTCCCGCGCCTGCCAGGCATATCACAAAGCCCCCACACCGCAATGGCATGAGGGCTTGTATTTTGCCTTGTATGGAATTACTCTTCCGCAGGGCTTACAGTGATACGGAGATCACGTTGTACATTCTCTCGCGGACGTACATCCTGTACTTCTTTCCGGCGGATTCAAAGAGCACGTACACTTTGCCGTTGGAGACCGTAAGGCCTTCCGTCATGGAGGGAAGGATGTATGTAGTATCCAGGCTGGAGGAGTCCAGGTAGTACAGGTCCAGCTGCACCGTTGTGCTGTCTGCCGTAAGCAGGTCCAGAGTGTCCTTTTCTCCCGCATTGGCCTTGGCAAGGTCATATACGTAAATGTAGCTGTTTGCAAGGCCGTAGCTCTCGGAAAGGGCAACCTTGCCGTTGGAGATGGCAAAGCCCTGTATCTGGGAAGGGGTGGAGTATGCGCAGGAAGGAATGGATTTAAAGCCCTTCGCGTCCGTTTCATCCATGTCCAGCTTGTATACTATGGCCGTGTTCTCATCCCCTGCGGGTGTGGTAATCTGGTGCTCATCTATAGTAGGATAGTTGCCGGGGCGGTAGAACTCGCCTGCATACAGGGCCCCGTCTTCTGCGTCATAGAAGAGATATGCGACGTTGAAGACCTTGCCGTCCCCTTCATCCGCTGCATCCACAACGAACCCTGTGCCTATGTTCATTGTGCCGCCTGTTGCGGATGCGCTGGACACAAGGGTGTCATAATCCATTGTATAGATGTCCATCTCGGATGAAAGCCACACGTGCGTTCCGTCTGAGGCAATGCCTCCGCAGTGTCCGGAAAAGTCCGAGCCGGAAGCAGTCTTAAGGGTGACGTAGCTCTCCGTGCCGCTTCCTTCATTTATGACATAGATGCGGGAGGCGGATCCGTCCACCATATAGCAGCACATGAAGAATGTTGCGTTGCCGTCTGCATCCGTATAAGAACCTAAGCCCTGGGGCACAACGCCGTCCTCCAGGCCGGGGATGGCGAACTCTGTATTGAAGCTTTCCAGGTCCTTGTATGAGTCCGCATAGAACCATACAAGCAGGAATATGCCCAGAACAACCACAATGCAGACAATGACTATGACCACAATAAGAAGGTTTCTGAGCCAGCGTGCCAACTTGCGCATATATACACGTCCTTTCCTGTTTTCTCTCTCCAAATATGCGGCACTCCGCTGACGGAGTGTCTTATATCCTGCACATTGTACCATATCCGGGACGCCTTAAGCAATGGCAGTGGTTTGCACGGATGTTGGAATACAATTGCAGGCAGGGGAGACTTCCGCCTGCAGAATGGCGTCTATGAGCAGGGGAACGGAACGCCATTCGGTTGTCATGAGACATCAAACTGCTTTATGTCTGTGCGGAAAGTGATATAATATCTTTGCAAGGAGATAAAATCATGACGAGACATCCGTTATAAGCGTTAATATTAAGACTCAAAAGAAGGAGCGGGCGGAGGCCGTCTTCAAAAGGCTGGGTTTGTCTGCTGCCGCGGCCATAGACATGTTATATACTCAGGTCATTCTCTACAATGGACTGCCGTTTGACTTCCTGTTGCCGGTTGACACGATTATTCCAGGGATTATGGATCTTAGCAAAATGACGAAGCAGGAGACAGACGAAGCGGTCCTCAGGTCCATTGAACAGTGCAAGAACGGCGACGCCGTTTCTGTCGAAGAGTCTGTTGAAAAGATATGCACTGCTTTCAATATTCCAATAGAAAAGATGCGTCCGGAGGGCATGAAGGCATCCGCGGGTGGCGGTGAAAAGCCGCAGCAACAGCCTCAGATTGTTTGTCCAAAGGGGCGTAAAATCAATTGACGAAAGCCGGTCAAGCCTATATAATAATGCACGTAGCCGGGGTGTAGCGCAGATGGTAGCGCGTATGGTTCGGGACCATAAGGTCGTGGGTTCGAATCCCGCCGCCCCGACCATGGAAAAGTGTCACATATGTGGCACTTTTTCTTTTATGCGTTGTTTGTTTTTGACACAGCTTTCTGTCTGCGGATGCCCCGTAAAGTGCAATGAAAACAGAGAGCGGATATGCAAGCAAGGCCGTTCAACGGCAAATGGACTTGGCTCCACGGATGTGGTTAAAATCAAACTAACGGCACATGAGCACACGGCCGGCCTTGGAGCCGGTCAGAGCCGGATATATGGTGCGGCTTATGATGAATCCCACATAGAGAGACAGGAGGTCTTCAGATGAAGAAGTATGATGCCGCGGTAATCGGCGCTGGCAACGGGGGTCTTGCGGCCGCAATAAGACTTCTGCAGGGAGGAGCCAGAGTGCCACTTGTGGAGAAGCACAATCTGCCCGGAGGGTTTGCAACGGGCTTCCGCAGGGGCAGGTTTGAGTTTGAGGCCTCGCTGCATGAGATCAATGACTTAGAGACCGCAGAACCCCCGGGGAATTTGAGGGTTCTTTTTGATGAGCTTGGCGCAACGGATAAGATAGACTGGATTCAGATCCCGGCTTCATACAGGATTATATGCAAGAATGAGAACCAGGACACCGCCATGCCATTCGGAATGAAGGAGTTCATAGATAAGATGGAGCCGTATGTTCCTGGCAGCAGAAAGAGCATGGAGAACTTCTTTGAGCTCGTCAGGGAAGTGGAGGAGACACAGGCATACACGTCTGTCTGCAACGGGCATGCGGACTTTGGAGAGATGGTCAAGAGGTATCCCAACTTCGTAAGGACCGGGTCGTATTCAGCCAACGGGGTGTTCAAGGCGTTGAAGATGCCACAGAGGGCCATAGACATTCTGGCAACATACTGAGTCTACCTCGGCGCCAACCTGGATGACAAGATCTTCCTGCATTACGGCACAATGGTCAACCGCTATATAGAGCACGGCGCGGCAATGCCCGTCTGCGCTCACATGAGACCCTTGTCTTTGTGGAAAGGATAAGGGAGCTGAGCGGAGATGTGCTCATAAAAACGGAGGCCGTGAAGATCCTTACGGATGAGAAGGACGGAGGAGTGGCAGGCGTCATCCTGGATGACGGCACACAGATAGAAACCAGGCATGCGGTGGCAGACTGAGCTCTGCATCTTGTGTACGGCAGGATGATGGACAGAGTGCCGGAGGCGGAGATAAAGGCCATGAATGCAAGGAAGTTTGCAGGGCGCTGATTAAGCATGTTCTTAGGTGTCAATAAGACGGAGGATGAGCTGGGCATTTGAGAACCACGGCTACTTCCTGTATGACATCACGGACTCCGTAAAGCAGTATGAGATGATGAAGGCCATAAAGGACAACAACGCACAGGTGACAGTGAGCCTCAACAGGGCCCTTCCGGTGTGCTCCCCGGACGGCACCTGCATGATTTACATCACAACGCTCTGCATGCCCGATGACTGGGCCAAGGTTTCCCCGGAGAACTATTACTAGGCCAAAAATACGTGACCAGCAAGATGATAGACCGCTTTGAGAAGGGCACCGGGTGCAGGATACGGGACAGCATAGAGGAGATCTCCGTGGCAACTCCCATGACATATGCACGTTACTGCGGCCATCCGCAGGGCGTCATATACGGTTATGAGTCACAGCCCTGGAACAGCCTGACGGCGCGCCTTATAATGCATGGATGAGGGCCACCGCATACGCGGCCTGCGCTTTGCGGGCGGCTATTCCATGCGCCTTTCCGGATACTCCAGCGCATACCACTCCGGAGACATCTCCGGCAGACAGACTGTTGGCGACATAGCGAATGAGGGGCAAGAAATTGCATGCAAGTTCCCCAAGCAGCTTTTCGGCTTCATGGATCTCCTCCGTTTCTAAAGCACGCAGTGACGGACAGGCAGGGCCCTTGCAGCAGGCTCCTCAGACACTCTGCCTACGGAGCACACTGTCAACAATACAGCCAAAATCCTTCATCCCGGCTACCAGACGGCTGTTCTTAAGGACATCCGCCAGGAGACCCCGGACACAGCGACATACACCTTTGAAACCTTTCTGCCCTTCTGTTTCCGTGCAGTGCCAGTACCTCACCTTAGGGTGCAGAACAGGCGGAAGCAATGTGTCCCGTCCGTACGCCATCTCATCCTCTCCCAAAGAGGGCCTGCAGCGAAAGCTGTCTCTAACGGTTAAGAAGTGCGGTTTTTTCTCCGGCTGGCTTGCAGACAAAGCAAAGGCGGGGGATGAGTTCACGGTGGGGGACCCCTCCGGCGAGTTCTGCTATGAGCTCATAAAGGAAGCAAAGCAGATTGCGGGCATTGCAGGCGGAAGCGGCATAACCCCGTTTATGAGCCTTGCCCGGGCCATCTCGGACGGCACAGAGGACGTCTCACTGGTTCTTTTCTAAGGCGCCAAAACAGAGGCTGACATAACCTTCAAGTCCAGTCTGGACGCTGTGGCAGCCGCCTCAAACGGCAAAATCCGGGTTGTCTACGTCTTGAGCGATGAGGCAAAGGAAGGGTATGAGCACGGCTTCATCTCCGCCGAAATCATCTCCAGATACATCTCGGGGGCTTCACCGTCATGATGTACGGCCCGCAGGCCATGTACGCATACGAGGACGAACAGCTCAAGGCCTTCAGCCTGCCCATAAAGAGCATAAAGAAAGAGGCTAACTGCGCAGGCCTGCGTGATGTGGATGACATAACTTACACCCTCACGGTACACATAGGCTTCGACACCTTCCGGGTGCCTGCATCTCCCACAGAGACCATCCTCACGGCTATGGAGCGTGCGGGTCTCTCCGTCCCTTCCAAGTGCCGTGCCGGAGGCTGCGGCTTCTGTTAGAGCATGCTCGTGTCCGGGTCATTCTCCATAGCAGGCTCGGACAAGCGCTGCCTGGCACGGATCTCAAATTTGGCTACATCCATCTCTGCTGCAGTTATCCTGACTCCGACATGGAGCTTATAGTCCCATGGCCAAGTGATGCAATTCACATCACAAAAGCATTCAATGCATGACAAAAGCACCACCATCCTGGCGGTGCTTTTTATGAGTTATTTAAAGGATATACCTGACCGAATGCATGCAGCAATTCCTAAGTGGTCTTATGTATGCCATTTGGCGAGAACATCTTCCAACTTTGTAAAGTTGCAACAGCGTCTCTTAAGATAACTGTTTGCTTTACCAGTGGTTATTAGAGTGTAGAGTTTATTGGCTTTCTTAACGATTGCATCCTGATTCTGCTGACAGAATGTCTGCTGATTCATAAGTAATTCTTTGTAATGTCGATCTTCCGGGGTGTCCGTTTTGGTGATGTTAAGGTCAATAGGCTGTACAACTGTATCATTTACAGGGATCATGTTGTTAAAGTTCAAAACACCAATAAGCTGCCCATTATAGATAATCTTCGTAAAGTCCACGTCATTACGCATGTTTTGATGTTTTGCCTTGTGTGAACTAAGAGGAACACAATATTTTTTCTGATCACAGATTATTATGATTCCAACAAACGGTCTGGTATCCTTATGAATCTGCGGGGATACGGACAAGACATTATCATCAACATTGGCAAGATTAAGGATATACTTCATGTCTATTGTATATATTCTCAGTCTTTCTTGTTCCATAGTTTCTCCGGAAATAAAAAGGCTGCGTTTTAGACGCAGCCCTAAAAAAACTTCCACTCACAGTAGGACTCACTGCTTTTAAAACTTCCACTCACAGTAGGACTCACTGCTTTTTACAGAGGCTTAGCCTCCATACGTTTGGAGAAATCTCCTTACGCCTATATTGTAACGAATGAATCTCTAAAAATCAAGTTTTTTTGCTCAAAAAACTGCCGTTTGATGCCCTAACTCCTACCTTTTGGCGTCTTGTCCGGGAACAGTGAAGACGCCATTTTGCCGTACTATGTGTAAATTTGGCACGTTGGCCAATTTTCTTCGGCAAAAGTGCTTGACACCGCCGACATATTGGAGTACTATAAAAACAAATGTTTAATAATATAATGCACGCATTGTCACCTGGCGTATCATACGGGGAAAAGATGTGCGGGGGTTGCACAGCGGACAGATCGGAAAATTGCATGAGCAAAGCGGAAGAAGGTACAGTTAAGGCATACGCAGAACCGGCGTGCATCTGGAGGGAATTGTATGACATTGAGAGAGTTGAGGGCGGCCAAGGGGATTACGCAGAAGGAGGCCGCCGGGTTTGTAGGCATGCCCGTAAGGACATACCAGAGGTATGAGAGGGAGGACGCGTACAAGGACAGCATCAAGTACAGGTACGTCTGCCAGAGGCTGGAGAAGTACGGGTACATAGATGAGGAGCACGGCATCCTCACCCTGGAGCAGATAGAGAAGGCCTGCGTGCAGGTATGCGTGGAGTACAGAGTGCAGTACTGCTACCTGTACGGTTCATACGCAGCAGGGCGTGCAAGCGGACACAGCGATGTGGATCTTGTCGTGTCTCTGGATGAGCACGGCTTGAGGTACTGCGGCCTTGCGGAGACGTTCCATGAGAGCCTTAAAAAGAGGGTGGATCTAATGTATCCGGACCAGCTCAAGGGCAACGTGGACGTCATAAAGGACATCCTGCAGAACGGCATCCTGCTGTACAGAAGGACAGGTGAATGGGGCGAGGCATGAGATATTACGTAATGGCGGACATACACGGCTTCTGCACGCTCATGCAGAAGGCGCTCAAGGGCGCCGGGTACTATGAAGACAATGGGCCTAAGAAGCTCATCATATGCGGGGACCTTATGGACCGCGGCAAAGAGGCCCTTAAGGTGCAGCAGTTTGTGCTGGACCACATGCATGCAGGGGACATAATCCTTGTGCGCGGGAACCATGAAGACCTGGCCATGGAGCTTCTGAACGGGTGGGACATGTGCAGCTATGCAGAGCACCACCACATAACAAACGGCACTCTGGACACAGCTTTGCAGCTTACACATACTCCCAGCACGTCCGTCATGATGACGGACCTGGACGGCGTCCGGGACGCCTTTGAGAGGACCCCGTACGTGCAAGAGATAATCCCCTCCATGCTGGATTACTATGAGACAAAGGATTACATCTTCGTGCACGGTTGGATACCCTGCTATGCAATCCAGATGAGCAAGTACTCCAGGATGTACCTCCCCAGGGAAAACTGGAAGCATGCGTCCAGGAAGGAGTGGTACGAGGCCAGATGGATAAACGGCATGGAGGCCTGCCACGCAGGCGTGCGTGAGAATAAGACCATCTTCTGCGGGCATTACCACTGTTCATACGGCCATGCCATGTATGAAGGGGTGGGTGAGGAGCTTGGCAAGGACGCCGTCTTCACGCCGTACTATGACACCGGCATCGTGGCAATAGACGCCTGCACGGCGTACAGCGGCATTGTGAACTGCGTTGTTGTGGAGCAGTAATATGCTGTATATGCAGCTTCAAACGGCATATGACGGGCCTGCTTATCTGCAGACTGGGGTGCAAACAAGTTGACACCCGCAAAGTCTAAAGGTACAATTATGGAGGCTTCGTTAAATACGCGGCCCCGATTGATCATACGGAAGGGAAAGTGCGGGATATGGACGCTAAAGAGAACCTTAAAGAGATATTTGAAGCCCACAATATTGAGGAAGACTTCATGGAGGAAGACTCCCTTGAGATAATGCTTGGCATACTGCATGACACCACGTTCTTTGATGAGCTGGATGCAGGAGAGATGGAAGACCGCTTAAGCGCCTTCAAGAAGCAGCGCAACAACGAAATCCTGGCCCACAGCATGTTCTCATGCATGGTTATTGTGCCCTTCTACATGCTTGTCCGCGAGGAAAAGGGCGAGGACGTTGCCTATACCGGCAAGTCCAGCTATGACAAGTCCCTGCAGCTCTACACAAGGCCCGAGGCCTGCAGGGATGCAGCCCTGCTTGCAAGGTATGAGCTGGTTGAGACGGACATCGTGGAGGCCGTGAACTACTGCACGGAGCACAAGGTGACAGGCATCATAGTGAACCCGGACACAGAGAACGTGAAGTTCATTGCCAAGAAGGTTGTGGACGTCATAGACGCCATGAATGACTACGAGATGGTTTTCGATGACATAATGAGCGAAGGACTCGAAGGCTCCCAGCTGGACGCCACCTGGTTTGAGCGCTTCTTAGGGCGCGAGGTTGAGTGCACCCTGACGGATGACAGAACCTTCCAGGGTGTTATCCATGCCGCAGAGGACGGGGAAGGACGCGAGGATGAAGCCGTCTGCACACCAGATGACGGCTCCGAGCCCGTACGGTTCCTTATGAGCGACATAGTCTCCATACGTGACATAACCAACGAAGAGCCCCTCACGGACGAGGATTTTGAGGCCCTTGAGTCTCTGGATGAAGCATACCTTGACCAGGAAGACGAGGATGATGACTAATCCGGCACAGCCACAGAACAGACACCGCGCTCCTTGCATATGCAGGGAGCTTTTTTCTGCCTGAAGGCAAAGATGCCGGCAGTGTTAACATCTACTATAATGATAAAATGCTGTTTTGTATATAATAATAGAGGATAAAGTCTGCACGGAGGGAAAGTATAATGCCGGAGAGGGGTTAAGCTGCTGCCCAAGCAGCAGCAGATGATGGAGCAGGCCGGCCGGCAGATAAAGCTTGCAAGGCTCAGGTGCGGCCTGTCCGTGGAGCTTGTGGCCAGCAGGGCAAGGGTGAGCAAGGCTGCAGTGTACAACGTGGAGAAAGGGAGCCCTTCTGTGGCTATCGGCATATACGTGACCGTGCTTCATGCCCTGAACGGCATGAATAAGGACATCCTGCTTATTGCCAAGGATGATGGGCTGGGCCGTGAGCTGCAGGATCTCAGCCTCCCTACTCCCAAGCGAGCTCCAAGGCAGAAGAAAGAAGAATAACCCTTGCGCAGGTGGCTGCAATGCATCCGTATGGCAGGTGTCTCCAAGGGCTCAGAACTGCGCATAACTATGCCGTTTTGCATATTCCGGACAATAAGGGGCTGTGTCTTGCATAAGACACAGCCCTTGCGTTTTGGGTCATATGTGGTTGAAGAAGGAAAGGCGGAAGGCTGTCAGACCTCCTGCAGGATTCCCTTTTTGGTGTCATACGTGAGGCAGTGTTTCTGCCCGTACAGGGTGTATGAGATGCAGATATGGCGGCCGTCTGTGCAGCTGTATGACCTGTCCGTGGCTTTCCTTAGGGAAAGTGCCTTTGCAAAGAGAGCCTGCTGCTCCGCTGTGTATGCAGAGACGTCATCTGAGGTCATCAGGACGCTGCC
Organism: Clostridia bacterium; assembly: GCA_021204825.1. Taxonomy (GTDB): domain Bacteria; phylum Bacillota; class Clostridia; order Christensenellales; family Borkfalkiaceae; genus Coproplasma. The sequence continues at coordinate 34,131 of JAJPYR010000098.1, forward strand.
GAAGAGAGCGTTTATTGTAATGAGGGCCTCTTTCTGCGCCTCGGAGAGGCTGTTGTTCTCGTTGCGCAGGATGAAGACATCCGGATCGCAGCCGAAAAGACGCTTGTCCATAAAGGACCTGTAGATGGTGTTCTGCAGGGTAACCCTGGTGGAGATGCGCTCACGGTGCATGTATTTCATGTACCAGACGTCATCGAACTTCAGAGAGACATCCGGGCCTATGCGGAGGTAGTCGAATAAGGTGCTGTTCATTATCATTGCCCCGCAGCCTAGGATAAGCTTGTCCGGCAGAGCCCTGCGGATGCGCTCATACGCCTGCTGTGTTGTCTGCGCCCTTGTCCGTGTGGTTATTTTTCTGGGGTTTACGGCATACAGGAAGTCCAGCTTGAAGAAGTCAAACCCCATGTCTGCATAGTGGCGGAGGCAGTCCTCCATATACTGCATGGCTTCTTCGCTGTCAGAGTTGAGGCCGTAGAAGCCGCTCCAGTTGCCGCCCGCTTTCCAGTCAAAGAACCAGTCCGGATGCTCCCTGTAAACCCGGCTTTTGCTTTCCGCGGCAAGCGGCGCCAGCCATATGCCGGCCTTGAGGCCCTTGTCATGGATCTTCCGCACTATGCCCTCCAGGCCGTTGGGGAACTTCACGGGGTCCACGGACATCCAGTCTCCCACAGCGGTCTCATAGCCGTCATCTATCTGGAAGAGCTCAAACGGGTCTCCGATTCCGTCCAGCGCGCTTAAGATCTTATGCTCATCTATGTCCTCATACCAGTTGTACCAGGATGTGTATCCCAGAATGTCCGGAATGTCCTTCTCCGGATATGCGTTCATGAAGAAATCACGGTCCGTGGTGTAGTTGAAGAGACATATGGAGCCCCCGGCTTCCAGATGCAGGCCGGATATGTCACTCTCCAGGACAATCCTGTTTTCCGGGACATCATGGTTTATAATAAGGTATGCGCTGGCGGAGTTGAATGAGCCTATAAAGAAGTCCTTCGCCCAGCTTATGTCATATCCGTGCAGCACCTTCTTCCGGTACTGCTTGAATGCACTGTCCCCGTATCCGTCCAGGGAGAACATGTTCACAAGGAACTTCGGAAGCCTCATTATGTCATTAAGGCTCTCCCCGGCAGCATACTCCCTTGTGTCCGTCCAGGACTGGTACCCGTTTACGAATATCCTCTCATCCTGCGCATACGCATGCGGGACGGCAATCGTTGCGGAAAGGAGTGTCACGGGCTCTCTTGCAAAGACGGCAATGGCGGTACGCATGCCGTCCTCATAGATGTCCAAAACCACACGGGTGTCTGTCTTTAAAGCTGTATAAGTGCCTTTTTCCGTGGCGTATGTGAGCTTGAAATCCATGCCGTTCATTACTGCTCTGCACCTGTGGTGTCATTCGGACCGGACCTGTCTGTGCTGTCCGTGGATGAGTCTGCAGAGCCTGCTGCCTCAGCAACCACGGAGCCGTCTGCACCGGCACCGGCTGCTGCGAGCGCGGCCTCTTCTGCGGCATGCTCTTCCTCGAGCTTTTCCTGGCCCTCTTTAATAGCCTTGCGGGTCTTCTTCTCGTTGTAGAAGAACAGCACAATGGCACCGAGAACGCAGCACACAAGGGAGATGATAAGAGTGATTCTGTATCCCTGGCCTGTACTTACGGCCTCGCCTGTAACCTCATCCGTATACTGGCCTATGGTTGCCACGGATGTGAAGACGAGCATAGCGATTGCCTGTCCAAGCTTCATGGCGAATGTTCTGGAAGCGAAGAACATGCCGTCATGGTTCTCATGATTCTTGTACTCATCCGCTTCGGCTATATCCGAGACAATTGCCTGCGGCACAACGCTGAGGATGGACATAGGTATGCCGGCCATAATTGCGATTATGTACCCGTATACCTCGTTGGAAACTCCGGATTGTTTGCCTGCGAACGAGGCCACCAGGAATGTTGCCGCAAAGAGTATAAAGCCTGCGATTACCATAGGCTTCTTGCCAATTTTCTGAGTAATCGTATTTACAGGGAAATACAAAATAAACGATACTACTGTCATCAAAACGAAGAGTATCATGTAATTATTCGTACCAAGCAGGTTCTCCACGTAGTACAGGAAACCTGTATTGAAGATAGTTATGCCGATCCAGTAGGCCAAATCAGAGATCATAAATGTCACGAAGGACTTGTTTCTGAAGGTCTTACCAAGGGATTTGAAGGCATTTTCTGTGGGTATGGGGGCGCTGTCCTTCGTGTACTCTGTCTCCTTGATAAGGAATGCGGGGAGCCACATCATGACAAGCGCAATGACTGCCAGAACGATGAGGGTTATACGTGCGGCGTATATGATGTCCATGCCCGTAAGGTCTGAAAGCCACTGCCATATCATCTTGCCCGCAAAGGCAATGCCCGTGCCCAGTATATAGGTTACGGAGATGGCTGTGGAGAGGTTCATTCTGTCCTTGGGATGCTTGCCAAGCACAGGGATGAGTGCATTGTACGGCGTACAGTACATTGTCATGAAAAGGTAGAACAGAAGGAGGGTAACAACAAGCCAGATGGTGTTTGCTGTGGACACGTGGCCTACGGGGCACCAGAATACAAGCACCGTTACGATTGCGAACGGCAGGGCAGAGCCTCTCATGAAGGGTATTCTCTTGCCGAGCTTGCTCTTGCACTTGTCACTTGCGGAGGCTATAAGTGGGTCCGTAATGGCGTCAAAGATTCTGCCGCCGGCCGTTATGATGCCTATGAGCGTCAGGCCTATGGCAATTATGCCCTGCGTTATGAACAGGTGGCTCTGCATGACTTCATCCGTAGCATCCGGCAGATAGAAGTTTACCAGCAGGTTGGTTATGATGCCGGAAAGGAGAGCCCAGCCCAGCTGTCCCAGGGCAAAGACAATCATGTCCCTTGTGGTTAATCTCTTCATACATTTTCCCCCAGTGTATGCTTTAATTAAGATGTATTGCGGCCCTTTTTGCAGGGCTTTCCAACCCGCCCAAAGCTCCCCCACATAACACTTTAAGCGAAGCATTGTTACGTTTTCTCTCCGGGCGTCTGTACAGCTCCGGAGGTCCTGCCGCGCATTATGCGTGAAGGCTGTACATTATGATGTCTATAAGGCACCTGACCTCCCCGGCCTTGTCCAGTGATGCGTCCTGGGCAATCAGGTTGCCCTGGCAGGTAAGCTTCTTGCAGAGGTTCTGGAGGGCATGGGTGGTGGAGTAGTAGAAGAGCCTCTCATCTCCCACATTCCGTATGGTGCCATCTTCAAGGCCTGCCCCGTATGCCGCATTGTACAGGTCCCAGAAGGCGTCTATGCCGCTCTCATATGCATGCATCTCATCCGCAGGCGCTTCCGGAAGCATGTTGTCCAGCTGGAACAGAAAGGCGTAATATGACGGGTCTTTTATGAAGATCTCCAGGTATGAATCATAGAACCTGTGCAGCCTCTCATACCCTGTGCCTTCCTCTGAGGGCACCTGGAACCTGCCGTACACTTCCTTGCCGAGATACAGCGCGCACTCCATGACCAGAGTCTGTTTTGTGGAAAACCTTCTGTACAAGGTTGCCTCGCCCACGCCAACACGTTTTGCTATGGCGGATATGGTAACTTTATCTATTGAAGATTCCAGAAACATTTTCGTTGCTTCGCTTATTATGAATCCGTTCTGCGCGTCTTTGAGTGTCATGTTTTTCAAGCCTCCGTTCCAAGCCGTTTGATAGTATGTCTATCAAAATGATAGTATAACTATCACAATGATATACCACACTCTGCCGGTTAAGCATTTCATTTCGTTTCATGCTCTGTGCAATTTGTACACAGTGCTTCTAAGGCAGACAGCAGCCGCAGGGCAGCGACAGAATAGCCACAGGCACGTAATCTGTTCGTGCACAAGCATTGTTTTGTTTGCAAAATGCAGAGAGGGTTGGTATAATCTAGGCAAGGTAGGCGTGCATCCAGGGATGCATGCAGCCCGCAGAACCGGATGAGACATGGCCGGACATCCCAAGGACAGTTATTTATGGAAATTTATGAGGAGCTTGTTGAGCGCGGGCTTATAGCGCAGGTAACGGATGAGAAGGAGATCCGGGACCTCATCAACGGAGGCGGAGCGCGTTTCTATATAGGTTTTGACCCTACGGCAGACAGCCTGCACGTGGGGCACTTCATGGCACTGTGCCTTATGAAGCGCCTTCAGATGGCGGGCAACAAGCCCGTGGTGCTTTTGGGCGGCGGCACAGGGTACATAGGAGACCCTTCAGGAAGGACGGACATGAGGGCCATGCTTACGCCTGAGACCATACAGCACAACTGCGAGTGCTTCAAGGTGCAGATGGAGAGGTTCATAGAGTTCGGGGATGACAAGGCCATCATAGTTAACAACGCGGACTGGCTTTTAGACCTCAAGTACATAGAGCTTCTCAGGGATGTGGGCGCATGCTTCACCGTCAACAACATGCTGCGTGCGGAGTGCTACAAGCAGCGCATGGAGAAGGGCTTGAGCTTCCTTGAGTTCAACTACATGATAATGCAGGCATATGACTTCTATCATCTCCACGAGGTATACGGCTGCAACATGGAGTTCGGCGGGGATGACCAGTGGAGCAACATGCTGGCCGGCACGGAGCTCATCCGCAAAAAGACAGGGGATGACGCATACGCCATGACCATAACCCTTCTTTTGAACAGCGAAGGCAAGAAGATGGGCAAGACGGCCAAGGGTGCCGTATGGCTGGACGAGAACAAGACCACCCCGTATGACTTCTACCAGTACTGGCGCAACATAGATGACGCGGACGTCACCAAGTGCCTCAAGATGCTCACCTTCATACCCCTTGAAGAGATATATGAGATGGAGCAGTGGGACCCTTCGCGCATCAATGAGAAGAAGGAGATTCTTGCCTTTGAGCTCACAAAGCTCGTGCACGGCGAGGAGAAGGCAACCCTCGCTAAGGCGCAGGCCAAGGCAGCCTTCGGCGGCGAAGGGGAGCTTCCCTCCAAGGACATCTCTGTGGAGACCCCTGCAATAATCCCCGTGCTTGTTGCCGCAGGCATCTGCTCCTCCAACGGCGAGGCCCGCAGGCTTATCCAGCAGGGCGGAGTAACCCTCAATGACACCAAAGTCACGGACATATACGCAGAAGTGAAGTCCGGCGACATAATCCACAAGGGCAAAAAGGTGCATATAAAGGTCAACCTCGTATAAAGTATTATAATGCTGCGGCATGCATCCGGCCCGGATGGAAGGCCTCAAATTCCCAGACAACCCAGTGCTCTCTCCAAAGAGAGCACATCTTATATCCACAGCCGGAAGGCAAGGGAGAAAGGACATATGCCGGATAAGTACTTGTCCGTTAAAGGCATTTGCAGGACGGAGAAAGTGATAGAGAGGTCCAGGTTCATAACCACATCCACGCACGCTGAGGGTGAGAAGGAGGCCATGGACTTTATTTCCGGCATACGCTCCAGGTACAGGGACGCCACCCATAACTGCTATGCCTTTGTGGGCGATGATGCTGGGAACCTGCTGCGTTTTTCCGATGACGGAGAGCCCCAGGGCACTGCCGGCATGCCCATCCTGGACGTCATCCGCAACAACGGCTTGCGCCAGTGCGCAGTGGTTGTAACGAGGTATTTCGGGGGCATAAAGCTGGGAGCGGGAGGCCTTGTGCGCGCCTATTCTGGCTGCACTGCAGAGAACCTTCTGCAGGCCAAAAGGGTCCTGTATGAGCTCTGTGAAGAGAACAGGTACACCGTGGATTACTCACAGGTGAAGGCTGCATCCCTGCTCATATCCTCCAGTCCATGTGAGCTTCTGGACACCCTGTATGCAGACAGGGTTACCTTCATTCTGCGCCTCAAGGCAAAGGACTCCGGCCCCTTTGACGCCGCCCTCACAGACCGCCTTGCAGGCCGTCTGGAGATATCCCATGGAGACCCCTGCATGGGTGCATTCCCTGCGGAAGACAACTGACAGACCAACAGACAAACCACTTCTCGCATGCCTTGCATGCGGCATATCTGTATCATTTTACAAGGAGGGCCGGGATGAGGTACGCGGAAACCACCATACAAAAGAAAAACGGCGTAGTGTACACACCGGCTCCCCTGGCGGAATACCTGGCCCGTGAGATACTGTCATACTGGCACCCGCAGGGGAATGAGATACATATCCTGGATCCTGCAGCAGGAGCAGGAGAGCTTCTGTCTGCTGCTTTGGCGCTTGTTACGGAAAGGTACGGCTGCCGCATTGCCGCCACAGGATTTGAGACAGACCCGGATGCATGCGCAAAGACACAGCGTATGCTGCAGGAACGGTATCCCATGGCGGATATCCGGATGCGCAATGAAGACTTTCTGGAAGCAGCAGAGAGCGGAACGGCAGGGACGTATGACATAATAACAGCCAACCCTCCGTACGTGCGCACACAGATACTGGGAAGCGGCAGGGCGAGCTCCATTGCGGAAAGGCTCTCTTTAAAGGGGCGTGTGGACATATATTACGCATTCCTGCTTCTCACGAAAGAGGTCCTTGCGGAAGGCGGCATTGCAGGATACATAACCTCCAACAAGTTCATGACCATCCGTTCCGGATGCAGCGTCCGCAACTTCATGCTGGAGAATTACTCTCTGCGGAGCATAACGGACCTGGGGGACACAAAGCTCTTTACGGCATCCGTGCTGCCATGCACCATAATCTTCTCCAAAGGCACAACTGCAGACCCCGCCCAAGTCTCATTCACATCTGTGTATGAAACGTCGGAGGACGCCTCTCTTGAGACGGATGACATCTTTGCCGTCCTGCATGCCCCGGGCACATACAAGGCTCCGGACGGAAGGCATTACAAGGTGCAGGCAGGCACCCTGCAGAGCGCGGAAAAGGATGCTCTCTGGAACATATGCACAGAGGACAGCGGAGAATGGCTTTCCCGTGTGGAATCCCATGCATGGCGCAGGTTCAAGGACATTGGCAAGGTGCGGGTCGGCATAAAGACCACTGCGGACAATATCTTCATCGGCAAAGACCTCAAGGACATGGAGCTCCTGCGGCCCCTTATAACCCACCGCAACGCAGGCCGTATCATCCCCAATGACAAAGAGCAGTGGAAGGTCCTGTACACCAGCACAATCGGTGAAGACGGCAGACGCAAGGCCTGCAGCCTGGAAGACTGCCCTGCCTCTAGGGAATACCTGCTTTCCAACTACTCTCAGCTCTCTTCCAGGGCATACCTCAAAAAGGCGGGCCGCGAGTGGTATGAGATCTGGGTGCCGCAGAATCCGGACTCCTGGAAGGACAGGAAGATAGTCTTCCGGGACATCTCAGAGCACCCTGAGTTCTGGCTGGACACCACAGGAGCCGTTGTGAACGGGGACTGCTACTGGATAGACGTCTGCCCGGACACTCCAGATGACATAGTATACCTAGCCCTGGCAGTGGCCAACAGCACCTTCATAGAGCGCTATTACGACCTCAGATTCAACACCAGGCTCTATTCCGGCAAGCGCCGTTTCATGACCCAGTACGTAGAGCAGTTCCCTCTGCCGTACTACGGCACAGAGGATGCCCAAAGGGCCAT
>JAJPYR010000074.1:0-28226 GCA_021204825.1 Clostridia bacterium
CATGCCCTTATGCAAAGAACAAGGAAGGACACGGACCTGCATGGGCCAACTCCCTCTTTGAGGACAACGCAGAATTCGGCTACGGCATGAACCTTGCATACAAGGCACGCCGCGGCGCCATAAAGGAGAAGGTTGCACAGCTTGCAGAAGCCTGGGCTTCCTGGGATGAAGGCAAGGCTGCATGCGAAAACTACATCGCTGCATTCGACAACCGTCCTGAGTCCAAGAAGGCCACAGCCGCCCTCGTAAAGTGCCTCGAAGAGTGCAAGGACTGCGGCTGCGAGGCAGACGCACTCGTTGCCGACATCCTCAAGGACAAGGACTGCCTTGCAAAGAAGTCCATCTGGATCATCGGCGGAGACGGCTGGGCATATGATATCGGATACGGCGGACTGGACCACGTCCTTGCATCCGGCGAAGACGTCAACGTGCTCGTCATGGACACCGAGGTATACTCCAACACAGGCGGACAGGCATCCAAGGCCACGAACATTGCAGCCGTTGCAAAGTTCGCATCCGCAGGCAAGCGCGTGAAGAAGAAGGATCTCGGCATGATAGCCAAGTCCTACGGCTACGTCTATGTAGCACAGTGCGCAATGGGCTCCAACCAGGCACAGCTCCTTAAGGCCCTGACCGAAGCCGAGGCTTATCACGGACCTTCCCTCATCATCTGCTACGCACCCTGCATCAACCACGGCATCAACATGACCAAGAGCCAGCTCGAAGAGAAGGCAGCCGTTGACTGCGGATACTGGCAGCTCTACCGCTACAACCCCGAAGGCGAAGTCTTCACCCTCGACTCCAAGGCAGACCCTGCATTCGAGAACTACCAGACATTCCTCGCAGGCGAGACCCGTTACACGTCCCTTGCAAAGACCCAGGGCCCCGAAGTCGCAGCAGAGCTGTACAGCAAGGTTGAGGAATCCTCCAAGGAGCGCCTCGAAGGCTACAAGAAGCTGGCCGGCAAGGAGTAACCCCCTCACCGCCCTCCGTGGCATTACAACAGATTAATCCTACAGATACACATATTAACCCTCTGAACAGCCGTACCCCTCCGAGTACGGCTGTTCGCTATATTCACTACCCACTTCATCACTACTCCAGCAAAGACAATCGGCAAAAATTATAAACATATGTTTCAACTTTGCGCAACATAATGCACACGTATTACATTTAATAATTTGGTCTCGTGCACGCACGCGCGCGTGCGCGAGACGTTGAAGCGTTTAGAAACAGTATTCGTTCGTAAATTTGCCAAATCATCCAAATACGGTTCCGGATGGCCACCCCAAGCAGTATCTGAGGCATATCCGCGCCCTGCAGCCAAAACAAAAGCACCCCGGAGGGTGCCTGGTGTTTGATGTGTTGTAGCTGTGAGGGCATTACAGTGAACGTATTGCGTCCACAGGCTTCTTCTTGGCTGTCGTGTATACAGGGATGAAGGTGCCGAGGAAGGCTACAATGACGGCTATGGCCAGCATTATGAGCACGCAGACAGGCGTGAAGACCACGATGTTGACCATCATGTCGAACAGCGAGTACAGGAGGCTGTTTGCGCAGGCCGCAAAGATGCCGGTTATGATTACCGCCAGCACGAAGCATATGAGGGCTATTATGGACGATTCTGAGAAGAATATCTTGAATACGTCCGAGCTCTTGGCTCCAACTGCCCTGAGGATGCCTATCTCCTTGTTCTTGGAGGTTATGGAGACTGAGATGAAGTTGAAAAGGAGCAGGGCCGCGAAGACGGCAAAGACTATGCCCGCCACGAGGAATACGATTGAGAGGGTGGCCACTGTTTCATTGGCGTACTCAATGTCCTCATACAGATTGTTGTCCAGAGAGTAATACAGAGTGGTCGCCTCGTCCAGCGTGTAAAGGCTGTTCATGAGCTTCCTGACCCAGGACTGGTCCTTCTGCACAGGGATGGCCATGTATTCATAGAAGGCATCTGAAGGGCGGTCGTAGTATGATGTTATATCCAGGCTGTAATCCAGCCGGATGCTTGAGTTGAAGGCGCTGTCCGGGATGTATATGCCGTTGTTGCTGCTCATTCCCATCTGTTCCGTGTAGTAGAATCCGACTACTTTAAAAGTGCCGGCTTTCTGCAGATCCCTCCATCCGCTTGTATACTGGGAGATTGTAATCTCAAGGGGATGCTTTGCAAGATACGCGCCTATGAAATCCCCTGCAGCTGTCTTTTGCGTATCCGTGAGATATACATACGAGCCGCTGTCATTCTTATAGTATCCGTCCCTGTATGCGTTTATTGCTTTATGGATGGCGGGCACTTCAGTGCCGTCCGCATCCGTATATCCGTTGTAATCCCTGTAGAGGTCCGTGCTGTCAAAATCACTGCCGGTGTAGCTGCGGCTTTCGTTATTGTACTGGGTCATAATGAGGCTGTACAGGTCATTGAGCCCTACAATGATTTCATCGTTCGCAAGCGTGTGGCTGTCATGGCCGGACAGGAATACGGCCGGGATTATGTTGGACCTGCTCTCATCGTATGTGTTGGCCATGCGTGTGGACTGCCCGCCAACCATGTCATCGCCGGAGACATTCCCCACATCCATGAAAAGGGTTGTGTCCGTGACGGCAAAGCGGGAGTACATGTAGTCAGAGTAGGATTCCCCCGCCTCTGTTATGTCCGTATTATCCTCTATGAATTCCGGCGTCACGAAAATGGCTTCCTGGATTCCGTCCTGCAGGTATGCGTAGAAGTTGCTGTAATCCTTTTCCTCAGCGTATGTCTCCTTCATGTAATCATACTTTGAGGGAGTTTCGCCCGTGTCGATTACGCCGGTTATAGTGAAGTCATCCACGGAAAGCCCTATGAGGTCCCCGTAACTCTCAGGGGTCACGCTTACCTCTTCCATGCTCTGACTGTCATCATTGTACTCGTATGAGTAAAGGGTGCAGTGCGTGAGGTATTCCGCAAGGTAGGAGCTTACCGCAATCTCATCCTCCGCTGCGGGATAGGTGCCGGTCATGCCGTCTCTGAGGCTGTTTCCTTCAGGGACATACATGGCCTTGCTTATGCCGGCAAGGGAATAGTATGTGCAACCGGAAAGGCTTGAGTCCAGGCTTGCGCTTCTGAAGCTGGACCGGTACGGACATCCGTACAGCACATCGCTGGACGCCATTCCGAAGTATGCAGCGTCAGAAGTTCCGAAGTATGAATCGCTGTACTTTACCGTTGTCTCCTGTTTGTTGTCCTGCTGGTAATACGTGTACGTGTAATATGTGGCGTATGACTTCTCCAGCGTGAGGTACTCCTCATCCCCGGACGCAAAGGTGCTCGCCGCAACAGTGTTGCCGTTGTACATCATGAAGCATGACAGGAGCCCGAAGACCACAAAGGCCACAAGGGACAAAAGTATTGTGAGAACAAGCCGCACGGGATGGCCCTTCAGGCTTGAGGCGCCCATCTTTATGGCCTTGCCAATCGGCAGCCTGGAGCGTATGAGTGCCCCGCTTTTTCCTGTGGCTGTGCCTGCTTCCAAAAAAGCTGCGGCGGTTTCACGGGTTGCCATAAAGGCCTCTCTGGAGTTGTCCTCCGAGATTCTGTTGGCCTTCATTGTATTGGTTATCTCCGCATCTCCGGAGACTATCATGACTTTGCCCTGGGAGGAGAGAAAGGCGCGTATGGCCTCATAGTTTGCCTCGGAAAGCTGTGATGCGTCCTCTATGGAGAGTATCTCCCCGCCTATCTGCTTCACATTGAAGCTTACCTCCACAGGCTGCTCATGGATCTTGGTTATGTCCGATATTATGCGCCCGTCCGAAAGCTCTATGATTCTGTCCCCGAACTCTTCCGCAAAGTCCCTGTCATGGGACACAACAATTACGAGCCTGGTTTTGGAGAGGGCCTTCAGGGTGTCCAGGACCTGCCGCCCTGTATTGGAGTCCAGGGCGCCTGTGGGCTCATCCGCCATTATGATCTGCGGGTCCTTCACAAGGGCGCGGGCTATGGCAATTCTCTGCTTCTGGCCGCCGGATAATGTATTGGGCTTGCGCTTTGCGAAAGCCTCCAGGTCCACTTCCTGCAGTATCTCCGCCACTTTGTCCTTAACCTGCTTCTGGCTCTGCAGCTCCAAAGCCAGCGCCACGTTGTCTTCCACGGTGAACTCCGGGAGGACGTTGTACTCCTGGAACACGAAGCCAATGTACGTGTTGCGGTATGCGTCAAAATCCGCCTGGGAGAAGTCCTTTGAGCTCCGGCCGTTTACAATGACCTCACCGGATGTGGGCGTGTCCAGGCCTCCCACTATGTTGAGGAACGTGGACTTTCCGCACCCGGACTTGCCCAGAATGAACACCATCCCGGTGTCCCCGAACTTTACCGTTGCATCATCCAGGGCCATCTGCTCCGTGCCGCCCTTGTCCCTGTATATCTTTGTCAAATGTCTTACTTCAAGCATGCTGCATAATCCTTCAAATACTGCTCTGTATCTTCTTTCAGCCTCTGCATCTTCCGCGGCACCCGCTGCTTGGGCCGCATATGAATAGTATCACGCGCGGAAGGAAAAATCAATACAATCCATGTCCCGCTTTTGTCCCGTTCTGTTTCCGGGCCCCTCTTCGGACCCTTGCATGCAGCATAAGTGCAACATATGCGCTGTTTTCCTGCCATAATGCTGGATATGCAAATGAAGCCCCGTTATTGCAGCAATGCCTTGAATGCGCACCCCGCTGCATGCCAAAAGCACCCCGGAGGGTGCTTTGCAAACGGTGTTCCTGCGCATGCCCCTGTGCCTTCAATGGCGTTTACAGTGAGCGTATAGAGTCCACGGGCTTCTTTTTGGAGGCTATGTATACCGGGAAGAAGGTGCCGAGGAAGGCCACGACGACAGTTATTGCGAGCATCATGAAGACGGATGCCGCGCCGAAGACAACCACCTTGACGAAGATGTAGAACATGGACGCAAGCAGGCTGTTGATGTATACCGCAAGGCATGCCGTGATTATGACGGACAGCACGAAGCATATGAGCGACACAAAAACCGACTCTGAGAAGAATATCTTGAACACGTCCGTGCCCTTTGCGCCAAGGGCACGCAGGATGCCGATCTCCTTGTTCTTGCCCGTTATGGAGACGGTTATGAAGTTGAACAGGAGCAGCCCCGCAAAGACTGCGAACACGAGGCCAACGGCAAGGAAAATGTAGAACAGGACATTGATGACGTCCGTGACGCTCCTTATGGATGAGTACAGGTAATTGCTGGGGACGTAATATACTGGGTCATCTGAGTGGTACATCATGGACATGAGGCCCTTGAGCCAGGACGTGTCCTTCTTAAGGGGCACAACCATGAAGGTGTACGGGCTGTCCGGACAGTCTCCCGCAATCTCCACAGAGTCTGTATGGCGGTATGAGCCAAGGGTTGAGAATACGTCCCCGGAACAGTACATGACGTTTGTGTATGAACTCAGATGCGCCTCGCCTGCCAGAATGAAGCCGGCCACGGAAAGGTCCTGCATATAGCTTGTGTCCGGATAATCGCTGGAATACAGGGAAAATGTTACGGAGTAGTCCTTTAGATAGCCCTCTATGATTCCCATTAACCCTTCCATGTCCTCATCTGAGACAGCTTTTGTGGCGCTGCCCCATACAGTCTGCCCGTCCTGCTCACTGGCCGTCATGTACGTATAGTATCCGTTCAGCACCCCTTCCATCGCAGCTTTCGCTCCGGGGATGTAGTTGTTTGCGGCGTCATATGAGCCGTAATATGCAGCATACTGTTCCGGATTGCCATCTGAAGATAGCCCGCCGGCCTGTGCCTCGGCTATGTCATACACATTGTCCAGGGTCAGGATTGCCTCATCCCCTTCAAGCTCCCTTCCCCCTCCGGAGATATGGACGGGAAGTGTATATTCGCTTTCCGTGCTGTACGGTGAGATGTAGTACAGGTATTCATTCCATGAGGCATTATACGGGTCTGTTATCTCTGTGCCGTCCCCGCTGCAGGCCATGAGAAAGCTCTGTGCCATGTAATTAAAGCAGGTATCCGCATCTGTATAGCCGGCTGCGTAGTCCTCCTGGTACTCCTCCACAAACGAGGATGTGACGAACAGGCTCTCATCCAGGCCGTTGGAAAGATACCTGGACAGCAGCAGGTCATCCTCATAGTCTGCTTCATCCGTCTTCATGTAATCATACCTGGAAGGCACTGTGCCGGTGTCTATGATTCCGGTTATTGTAAGGTCCCCTATGCTGGTCTCAAGCGTCTCGCCTATGAGCTCCTCTGCGGATTCAAAGGTCCTGGTGCCGTATGCTGCCTCGCCGGTGCTCTCATTGTATGAAGCGGCATACGTCATGCTGCTGCGCAGAAGGGACTGGGCAGTATAGCTGCTTATGCAGACCTCGGAGGATGTCTGCGGATAGCTGCCCGTTATCCTGTCCCTTAATGCGTTCCCCTCCGGAACAACAAGGGCCTTGTATGTGGACAGCGAATAGTATGACAGCTTTGCATCTTCCGGGTTCAGGGTGACATTGTATAATGAAGGGGAGCATGAGCATCCCCACAGGGCATCCGTGACGCTCACTCCCAAAGCCTCCGCGTCCGCTTCCCCGAAGCCTGTGTAATCATGCGTTACAGTGTCATACGTGCTGCCTGTTCCGGTATTGGTTACATGCTTTGTAATGGTGCTTCTCTTCTGGATGGAGAAGTATGAGTCATCCCCGGCTATGTAGCTCTTTGCCGCCACTGTATTCTCATCATACGTCATGATGCAAGAGAACAGGCCGAAGACCACGAAGGCCACAAGGGACAGTATTATTGTGAATGCCAGCCGTACGGGATGCCCCTTTACGCTGGCCATGCCAATCTTCACGGCCTTTCCAAACGGCAGCTTTGAGCTTATGAACCCGGAGTCTGTACCCCCTTGTGAACATTTGTTCGAGCTGGTCTCCGTTTGATTCTTTGAAGACTGCTCCGGGGCGGCGTCTGCCGCAGGAAGGGCGCCCTCTTCCGCAGGGGCGTCTGCGGGGGTCTTGATGAAGGCCTCGTATGTGCTGTCTTCCGCAATGCGGTTTGCAGCCTTGAAGGAGACCGTCTCTGCCTCTCCCTTTGTAATGATTATGCTGCCAAGGCCGGATGAGATGAAGGACCGGATGTCTGCAAAGTCCTGCTCCGTGAGGACTGCTCCGGACTTTATGGAGAGTGTGTCTGAGCCTATGAGCTCTACGTTCTCATCTGCGTCAAGGGGCTTTGCCTGCTCCTTCACTCTGATTACGTCCGAGATTACCCGGCCGTCCTTCAGCTCTATGATCCTGTCCGCGAAGCTTTCCGCAAAGTCCTTGTCATGGGACACTACAATGACAAGCCGTGTGGATGAAAGGGCACGGAGAGTCTCTAAAACCTGCCGTCCGGTGCTGGAGTCCAGGGCGCCCGTAGGCTCATCCGCCATTATGATCTCAGGGTCCTTTACAAGGGCACGGGCTATGGCAATGCGCTGTTTCTGCCCGCCGGAAAGGGTGCCTGGCCTGCGGTCCGCGTATTCCGCAAGGTCCACTTCATGCAAAATGGCGGCCACTCTGTCTTTGGTCTGCCTCTCATTCTGGAGCTCCAAAGCGAGGGCCACGTTCTCTTCCACCGTGAACTCCGGGAGCACGTTGTACTCCTGGAACACGAAGCCCACAAAGGTGTTGCGGTATGCGTCCAGGTCTGCTGCGGTGAAGTCCGCAAAACTGCGGCCGTTGACAATGATGTCCCCGCTTGTCGGGGTGTCCAGCCCGCCGACGCAGTTTAAGAAGGTGCTCTTGCCGCACCCGGATTTCCCGAGTATGAAGACAAGCCCCGTCTCCCCGAAGGAGAGCGAGACGTTGTCCAGTGCGGTGATTTCCGTGCCGCCCTTGTCCCTGTATATCTTGGTAAGATTGCGGATTTCCAGCATTGCATGTCCCTGCATTCCAAGGCCCCAAAAGGGCCTTTAAACGCGTATAAGTGTATTGTTTTGCATCCCGCTCAAGGATGCGGGAGGCTCCCCGCACAATGATGCGGAAGGTCTGGGCGCATGTGCGCCGTGGAAGGCGTCACAGGGCGCGTATGGACTCCACGGGCTTCTTTTTGGAAGCATTATATACCGGGAAGAAGGTGCCAAGAAAGGCCACTATGACGGCTATGGCAAGCATCATGAGGACGCACCAGCCGCTGAAGATTATAATTGTGACGTTTATGAGGAACTCGGCCTGGATGTAGGCGTTCACGGCAAGCACGGCAACGCCGGTTAAGATCAAGGCCAGGACAAAGCATATGAGCGCAATTATTGCCGCTTCGGAGAAGAATATCTTGAAGACGTCCCCGCCCTTTGCGCCGACGGCCCGCAGGATGCCTATCTCCTTCTGCTTGCCGGCTATGGAGACGGAGATGAAGTTGAACATGAGAAGGGCCGCGAATACTGCGAAGACGATGCCTGCCACAAGGAATATGATTATGAGCATCGTCATGACCTCGTCAACTTCCAGAATGGTGTCATACAGATTGTTGGCCATGGAGTATATGACGCCCGTGGCCTCATCCGCGGTCTCAAGCTGCTTCATCAAGGGCTTCAGCCATGAAGACGTCTTGTGCTGGATGGGTACTATGATGTAATAGAAGTCCGCGTCAGACGGCAGCTCATAGTTCAGCATGAGCTCTGTATGGGAATAGATGGGAATCTGGGAATACATGTTCTCCGAAAGGTATACGCCGTATGTGCTGATTCCGAGTGTGTACGCAGTCCCGGTGTAGTATCCCACGACCTTGAAGGTCCCAACCGCTGCCCCGGAGTCCATCGCATTGCGGCACAGCGTGACTGAAGCAGGGTTCTCGGTGAGATACTCATTCACCTTCTGTATGAGCTCAGCCCTCTCAGATTCCGTCACTGTGTGGGTATGGTATGCATAATACCCGTCTTCCTGCTCCGTGCCGTCCTTGTCCGTATACGTCTCAGTCTCATATACGGTGTAGTCATAAGACCCCGTAAACAGGCCCTGCATGGCCTGGTATATGCTGATGTTGTCTGTTGTTGCCTCATCCTCGGTGTCAAAGCGCCCGTCCGTGAACTTCTCGAAGGCTTCCATGTAGTCTGCGGTGCCCTCTTCATACTGCTCCTTCGCCGAGGCGGAAAAGTCCGCATACGCCTTGTTCATGAGCCAGCCGACTGAGATAATCATCTCATCATCCGCAAGGGATGTGCGCTCCGTGCCGTCTATGAAGACAGTGTCCAGGGAGTTTTCGCCGTATGCTGCGAACGCATTGGGGGACGCAGTCCAGTTCTTGTCCATTGTCTCCCCGTCCTCTGACATCACCCCGAGGTAGTAGGCATCGCTTGCAATGTCAAATGCGGCAGGCGAAGGCATGGTGTCATATGCCTTGCTCTGGGCCGCTATATACTCCCTTGTAACCAGTATGTTCTCATCCATGCTGTCCGCAAGGTACTGGTTGAATTCATAATACAGGTCTGAATATTTGCTGTATTCACCCGATTCCGGATCTTTCAGCTTACTGTATCTGGAGGGTATGTCCCCGGCGTCAAAGATTCCCACAACAGTGAAATACGTGTTGTCGTTCATTACGAGATGCCTGCCTATGACATTCTCCATGGAATACCTCTCTGAGGAACCGGCGGAGAATACCATGTCCCCTTCGCCCCACTCTATTTCCTTGTATCCTCCGTCATATGCGCTGAGGTCTTCCGTGTCCGCAAAATCGGAATGGATTATGGACTCTGCGAGGAATGAGCTTATGCACACCTGCACTTCACTGTTGTCCGGATTGTCTTCATCCAGGTTCACAGGATAGCTGCCGTACAGCAGGCTGTCACGGACCGAAGTCCCCTCCGGGGCGTACACGGCCTTGTTGAACTGGAGCTTGTAATACATCTCATCCCCCTCAAAGGACGCGTTGTATATGAAACTGTTGTAATCATTTATGGCGAACACGGCGTCCTGCAGGCCCAGGGCATCCGCATCCGCCTCGTTGAAGTATGTGTGCCTTTTATAATCAGTGATGCTTGTCTCGCCTGTGGAGTATGTGTACGTTTCCGTCTGGTACTCATAATACTTGGTGAGATTGAGGTACTGGTCATCGCTGTTTGCGAAGCTTCTTGCGGCCACGGATGACACGTTGTACGTCATGAGGGATGACAGGAAGCCGAAGAACACGAAGGCTATGACTGAGAGAAGGATTGTGAACACCAGCCTGACGGGCTTTATTCTGAGGCTTGAGGCGCCCATCTTTATGGCCTTAGCGAAAGGCAGCCTGGAGCGTATGAACGCAGTTTCCCTGCCGTCCGGCTGCATCTCCGCAAGGGCAGCACCCTGCGGGGTCTCCTGAGTGTTCATGAAGGACTCCACGGCATACTCATCCGTTATGCCGTTGGCCTTCTTGAACCCCTCCACTTCCGCTTCGCCGTTGGTTATTATGATGTCCCCCGTCCCTGCCGAAACGAAGGCCTGTATGTCCCTTATGTTTTCCTCTGTGAGAGAGGCTCCGCCCTTAATGGAGAGTATGTTGGGGCCGACCTTGCGTATGTTGCCCTCAAACTCCTCCGACTCCTCACGGACCTTTGTAACATCCGAGATTATGCGGCCGTCCGAGAGCTCTATGATGCGGTCTCCGAATTCCTCCGCAAAGTCCCTGTCATGGGACACCACCATAACCAGCCTGGTTTTGGACAGCTTCCTTAAAGTGTCCAGCACCTGCCAGCCGGTCCCGGAATCCAGGGCGCCCGTAGGCTCATCCGCCATTATTATCTGCGGGTCCTTTACAAGGGCCCTGGCTATTGCAATCCTCTGCTTCTGGCCGCCGGAAAGGGTGTTGGGCTTGCGCTTTGCAAACTCCGCAAGCTCCACTTCCTGCAGTATCTCCTGCACTCTGCCCTTTACATCCTTCTCACGCTGGAGCTCCAAGGCCAGGGAGACGTTGTCCTCAATGGAGAACTCATCCAGCACATTGTACTCCTGGAACACAAAGCCCACGCAGGTGTTGCGGTATGCGTCAAAGTCCGCCTCTGAGAACTCCAGGGAGCTCCTTCCGTTCACTATTATCTCGCCGGAAGTGGGCGCGTCCAGGCCGCCCACACAGTTCAGAAATGTGGACTTGCCGCATCCGGACTTGCCGAGGATGAATATGAGCCCTGTGTCGCCGAATTTTACGGACACGTCATCCAGGGCGCGTGTCTCCACACCCCCTTTGTCCCTGTATATCCTGGTCAGATGTCTTGCTTCAAGCATCCTGTTCTTCCCCTGAAGGCTGCCCTAAGCAGCCGCTTATGCCCTTATACAAGTGCCTGTTCATTTATATGTACGGATTCAGGCCGGCCGGGTTGCATCCCGTTCCGGATTATTTTCAATTATATACGCATATGTGCCAAAAAGCAACCGCACTTTGAATGCAAAACTCCAGCATGTGCCGGGACAGAGGCATTTTTGAACTGTATTTGGACCGTCCCCCATGCCGTTACGGCACAGACCGGTGCCAGGGAGCCGGGCCGCAGCCGGATGGCGCACACGCCGGAACATGAAAACAGGCGCCCGCATGAGGGACGCCCGCTGCTTGCATATGGACCGGATGGATGTCACAGAGCGCGTATGGACTCTGCCGGCTTCCTGCGCGCGGCGAAGAACACCGGCAGGAAGGTGCCAAGGACTGCCACTATTACGGCTATGCCCACCATCATGAGGACACAACAGCCGTTGAAGACTATGAGAGATACGACTGTGACGAACGACGATCTGAAGAAAGAGTCAAAGAGAGGCACAAGGATGGCGCAGATGATGAGGGACAGCACGAGGCATATGAGCGCTATTATGGCCGACTCCGTGAAGAAGATCTTGAAAACGTCCGTGCCCGACGCCCCCACGGCCCGCAGGATGCCTATCTCCTTGCTCTTGTTGGATATGGACACGGATATGAAGTTGAACAGAAGCAGGGCCGCGAATACGGCCAGCACGATGCCGGCTATCATGAAGATGAGAGACATTGTGGAAAGCAGGGTCCCCACAGTGACAACCACGGTGTACAGCCTGTTCGTGGATGTGAACTGTACCGTGCCGCCGTCCAGCCTGCCTATGACGGAGTTGAGCCATGAGGCGGTCTTTGTGATTGGTATGACCATGCACTCATAGTATGCGTCCTCCGGCACTTCGTAATCGCAGGAAACGATGCGCTCCATGGTGATGTCCAGCTTGCTGTACAGGCTTTGGGAGCAGTACACGCCGGCGCCGCTTATTCCGGTAGTGTCATACCACCCCACAACCTTAAGGCCGCCCGCGACCAGTGTGTCCTGTGATACGCCGCCCTTGAACAGTGTGAGACAGGCCGGGTTTTCCGTGAAGTATTCCGCAACCACTTCCATAAGGTACTCTATTATCTCATCCGATTCCACATAGAAGGTGCCCTCGCTCACGGAGCCGTTTGACAAAGGCTCATAGTACATGAAGGAGCCGTTGTACAGGCCGCTTAAAGCCGGGTAAATTCCTATGTCCACCCCGTCCGGACCGATTGTGGCGTACATGAAGTCCTCATACTCGTCATCATAATTCTCATCCCCCGCGTGGGCGGAGTCAAAATTTGTGCTGACTATGTACAGAAGGTAACTGAAAGGCACCACAGCCTCATCATCTGCAAGAGATGTGCAGCCCTCGCGGCCGTCGAAGAAATAAGTCTCAGCGGCGGAACTGCTGTAATACATGAAGTTGGACTCGGAAGTCGAAGCGTCCGGATTGCTGTACGGGTCTTCCAGAACTGAAAACTCATAGCCGCTTGCGGAGCTGAAGCCGTAATCCGGGACATCTTCATAATCCCTGTCCATTGAGGCAAAATAGTTCTCCGTAACAAGGATGCACTTCTCTAGCCCGTCCTGGAGATAATACGTGAAGTCTGCCGTGCCATCAGATGAATAGCCCGGGATGTCGCGTATTTTCTGGTATTCCTCCGGCATCTCTCCTGCGTCAAATATGCCCGTTATCTCAAACCCTGTGGCGCCATCGAACGATCCGCTTGCTTCAGTCCTGTCGGTTATGTACAGCACGGTGCCTATAATGTCCTCAATCGTGGAGACATCATACTCCGGCGAGTCGTCATCCCTGCCCTCCGTGTAGTTATAATATGAGGACACAAGCAGAGCTTCCGCCATGTATGAGCTTATGCAGGCCTCGTTGTCCTCCGTGGGATATGTGCCGTACAGAAGGGCTCCGCCCTCTGAGGCAGTCTTGTGGTATATGCTCTCCTCAGGGGCGTACAGGGCCTTGTTTATGGATATCTTGTAATACGGGTAATAATCACTCGACAGCGGTATGGACGCGTTCCAGACCGTTCCGGGAACGTCACACCCGAAGAGCGCGTCCCCTGCGGAAAGGCCAAGGTATGAGACGTCATCCTCGCTGAAATACGTGTCAATGCCCCATATGGATGCAGATGATCCTTTCTTCTTTCCGTCCTTATACTCCGTATAGGTTACGGTGTATGTGTAACTCTTGGTGATGTTGAGGCAGCTGTAATTGCTGGACAGGAAACTGTCCGCAAATAAATCCATCACGTCATACGTCATGAAGCACGCCATAAGCCCGAAGAACACGAATGCCACTACGGAAAGGATGATTGTTATGGCAAGCCTGAAGCGTTTTACCGTAAGCCCGGTTGCACCCATTTTGAAGGCCTTCCTGTACGGAAGCCTGGGGCGTATCAGCTCCGTCTTCACATCGCTGTCCGCCGCTATGCGGAATCCGGACTCCCCTTCCGCTGCGGGCGCCTCACCGGCCGTCTGCGGCTGCATGGCGGCCTTGTCCGCCTGCATCTCCGGTGCGGCCTCATTTGTCCGCTGCGGTGCGGAGCTGTCTGCGGGCTGAGGCGAAGAGCCTGACTCCTGGCTGCCGGCAAGGACGGCTGCGGTGTCTATGAACGCATCCAGGGTGTCCTGTTCCGTGACTTTTACGACCTTGCGGACGGTGACCACATCCTCGTCCCCCGTGGCTATCATGACATTGTCCCTGCGGGATGAGATGAAGGACTGTATGGCGGCGAAGTTTTCCGGGGTAAGACGGGCGCCGCTCTTTATGGTGAGGACGTTGGGGCCGATTCTTTTGACGGCGTCATTGAGGGGCTCCGCCTGCTCATGCACTTTGGTGACGTCCGAGATAACCCGACCGTCCTTGAGCTCTATGATCCTGTCCCCGTAACTCTCCGCAAAATCCCTGTCATGGGACACGACCATAACGAGCCTTGTCCTTGAGAGGTATTTAAGTGTGTCCAGGACCTGCTTGCCGGTGTTGGAGTCCAGGGCTCCCGTGGGCTCATCCGCCATGATGAGCCTGGGGTTCTTTACAAGCGCGCGGGCTATGGCAACGCGCTGCTTCTGGCCGCCGGACAGGGTGTTGGGCTTTCTGTCCGCATACTGCTCCAGCTCCAGTTCCCGCAGTATTTCATGCACCCGCTCATCCAGGTTCTTCTCGTTCTGGAGCTCCAGGGCTATGCTTACGTTATCCTTTACGGAGAACTCGTTGAGGACGTTGTACTCCTGGAAGATGAATCCCACAAAGGTGTTGCGGTATGCGTCCAGGTCCCTTGCGGAGAAGTTCCTGGTGCTCCTGCCGTCCGCGATGATTTCGCCGGATGTGGGCGCGTCCAGGCAGCCTATCATGTTGAGAAGGGTGGATTTGCCGCAGCCGGACTTGCCGAGCACGAAGACAAGCCCCGTCTCCCCGAAGGAGAGCGAGACATCATCCAGCGCGCGGACTTCGTTGCCGCCTTTGGTCCTGTATACCTTTGTGAGGTTTCTTACTTCAAGCATAAGTTCCACCGTTTGACATGATATATGCCGCATATGCGGCCCTTAAAGGGCGCATACGGAAAGTTCTCTTTATGGAAAGTTCAGTGCTGCATTGCTGTATGGCACCTATATGGAATGAATGCTCCGCTGCACTGCTGCAGGAGCATGGAATGCTCCGCCGCTCTGCAGCGGATGCATGGAAAGGCACGCTGCTATGCTACAGTGAGCGGATGGATTCCACTGGCTTCTTTTTGGAAGCTGAGTAAACGGGCACAATGGTGCCGAGGATGGTCACGACGAGGGCGATGCCGATTATCATGAAGATGCCTGCGGCGCCGAAGACAAGCAGGTTGACGCCCGGCACTACTGTGGCGCGGAAGTAGCGGTTGAAGCCCCAGGCCGTAAGGAAGCATATGATGACGGACAGTATGATGCATATGACGGCTATGATGGCCGACTCCGAGAAGAAGATCTTGAACACGTCCGTGCCCTTGGCGCCTACGGCCCTCAAGACGCCTATCTCCTGCTTCTTGTTGCTTATGGACACCGAGATGAAGTTGAACAGCAGTATCGCCGAGAATATCGCGAAGACTATGCCGGCAACTATGAAGACTATGTCCAGTATGCTAATAACATATGAGACTATAAGAATGGTCTCATACAGCAGGTTGTCTGTTGTGTAGTATGTGCCGTCCGCGTTCGTCTCCTCCAGTTTGGTGAAGATGCCCCTGTTGTATGAAGCGCTTCCAAGGGGCACATACAGTGTGGAATATACGGCGTCATCCGGGACGGTGTAGTCGCATATGACTTCCATTCTGCTCTTTATCTCGACGCAGTTGTTATAGAAATACTCGGATGTGTACGCACCGTAGTTGCCGGATCCGGTTCCGCTGTAGAAGCCGACGACATTGGCCGTGACCCCTGTGGACGTGCTTGTCCCGTAATCATACTGGACCACGTCCACAGTAAGAGGATGCTCCAGGAAATAGTCGCACAGACAGTCCTCCAGCTCCTGCATTTCCGCACTGTCCACTTCATGAAGAACGTACTGTCTCTGTGTTTTGCCGTTCTCATCCTCATAATACCGGATGTAATAGTAATTGCCATAGGACATGGCATATGCGGCGTCATACAGCGTGAAATGGTCCAGGACGCCGTTTTCATCCAGAGTGCCGTACAGCTGCGCGTAATATTCTTCTTCAGTTATCTCCCCGTTGTTCATTGCGGTCTTGGCCTGCTTTTCAAACAGGTTGTACAGCCAATAATTGGTGACGACTATGTCATACGTGCCCAGCGTATCCCGCTCCGTCCGGTCAAAGAAAGTTGTTTCAAAGGCAGTGTCATCGTATATGCAGAAGGTGTATTGAGTCCCGTACCACCCGCTGTCATAATAATCCGTGTCCTCCGTGGGGTAGAAGTTATATGTGTGGGCCGCGTTGTCAAAGTTGTAGTAGTTGTACACGCCGCCCGTGGATGTGTTCCTTTCAAGGCCGGTTACGAAATCCTTCGTCACGAGGATGCTCAGGAAGATGCCGTCACGGAGGAAATACGTCATCGTGGTTCTCAGATCCTTGTCATGCTCCACGGTGTTATCCCTGAGGACATCGTATCCGGAAGGTATATCCCCGGGGTCAAAGATGCCCGTTACCGTCATCATCGTGTCGGTGTTGCTGAACGAGAGCTGCCTGCCAATAATGTCCTCCATGCTCTCAAGCACGCACAGGTCCTCGCTTGTATAGTCGCTCTCATAATATGCACCCTCTTTTGCGGTATAGAATCTGGAGTTTAAAATGGACTCTGCCGTAAACGAGCTTATGCATATCTCATCCAAGGCCTCAGGATACGTGCCATACAGCAGGTTCTCGCGGACCGGATTGCCCTCCGGGGCGTACAGCGCCGTGTTTATGTTCAGCCTGTAATAGTCCGTTGAAGAAAGGATGGCGTTGCTTACGGCCTCAGAATACGTGTTTCCGTACAGGATGCCCTCAGGATTGAATCCGAGAGCCTCCGCATCTTCCTCGCCGAAATAGGTGCTGTCCGTTTGTTCTGAATACTTGTCTTCAGACGAGCCGTCCAGGTATGTGGTCTTTATGGAGTACGTGTATTTCTTGTTCAGGCCGATGTAACTGTAGCCGCTGTCCGCAAAGCTTGAGGCCGCCACGGAAGCGTTGTTGTATGTCATGATGCATGAAAGGAAGCCGAATATGGTGAAAGCAATGACGGACAGCAGTATGGTCATGACGAGCCTTACGGGCTTCACCTTCATGCTTGACGCGCCCATCCTTATGGCCTTGCCCAAAGGGAGCGTGGAGCGTATGAACTTTGTGCCGCTTCCGTCCGCCCTGGCGCACTCATCCGCAAGGGAAGCCGCCTGAGGCGTCTCCGCTGTTGCCTTGAAGGACTCGCGGCAGTCATCCTCCGTTATTCCTGAAGCGGCGCGTATCTCCGCCGCCTCCGCATTCCCTGCCACCAGCACGACGTCCCCGTCATGCGAGTTTATGTATTCCTGTATGTCCCTGAAGTTTTCTTCGGTAAGTTCCGCTCCGCAGGGTATTGAGAGCATGTTCTCCCCCACCTGCTTCACCCCGGCGCCCTCTCCGAGCGCTGCCGGCTGCACCTTGACCTTGGAGATGTCCGATATGATCCGCCCGTCCGAAAGCTCTATGATGCGGTCCCCAAAGTTTTGTGCAAAGTCCACGTCATGCGATACCACAATGACGAGCCTGGTCTTTGAAAGCCGCCTTAAGGTATCCAGCACCTGCAGGCCGGTGTTATAATCCAGGGCGCCCGTAGGCTCATCCGCCATTATGATCTGCGGGTCCTTCACCAGGGCGCGGGCGATTGCAATCCTCTGCTTCTGCCCGCCGGACAGCGTGTTGGGCCTGCGCTTTGCGCAGTCCTCAAGGCCCACTTCCCTCAGGATTTCAAAGACCTTGTCCGAGGTCTTTTTCTGTCCCTGGAGCTCTAAGGCCAGGGACACGTTGTCCTCCACCGAGAACTCATCCAGGACGTTGTATTCCTGAAATATGAAGCCTATGAAGGTGTTGCGGTATGAGTCAAAGTCCGCTCCAGTAAAGTCCTTTGAGCTCCTGCCGTTGACTATTATCTCGCCTTCCGTAGGAGCGTCCAGCCCCCCCCGTGCAGTTCAAAAAAGTGGACTTGCCGCATCCTGACTTGCCGAGTATGAAGACAAGGCCGGTATCCGGGAACTGCACGGACACGTCATCAAGGGCGCGCACCTGCCCGCCCTGTCCTTCGTATATCTTTGTAAGGTGTCTTATCTCAAGCATCCTTGTCCCCGTCCCTGCGGCCGCAGCGCGCTGCGCGCCGGCGCCTTGTCACGTCTTGTCTTTGTCCTATGCAACTATTTTACCCCTTGAGACTTAAAAAACAAGAACACATGTGCTGCAAAAAGCGTGCAAGTGTGCTGCATTCTGCTTATTTTGGCCGCTGAGACACAAAACAGGCACCCGCAAAGGGCGCCTGCATGGAGTTAAGTGCGGCTTTGCATACTTGTCCACGTATGCCTCCGTCACAGAGTGCGGATGGCTTCCGCCGGCTTCTTCTTTGAGGCGAGATATACCGGTATGAAGGTGCCAAGGAAGGCCACAACGGCTGCTATGGCAAGCAGCATGAGAACGGACCAGCCGCTGAAGACGACTATTGAAACCAGGACTTCAAACCCCGTAAAGACAAGGTCATTGACGTACCCCGCCAGGAGAGCCGTTATGATTATGCTCAGGACAAAGCATATGACGGCTATAACTGCTGATTCCGAGAAGAAGATCTTGAAGACGTCCGTCCCTCTCGCCCCCACTGCCCTTAGGATTCCGATTTCTTTCTGTTTGCTGGAAATTGAGGCTGAGATGAAGTTGAACAGAAGGAGCGCCGCAAACAGGGCAAAGACGATGCCGACAACAAGGAAGACCGTTGAAAGAGTCCTGATTGTGCCGTTCACGTTTGACACCTGGTTGTATATGTTGTTGCTGATTGTGAAGTACACGGCCGTTGTTTTGTCCGGATTTTCCATCTGCTTCATGATGCCTTTCAGCCATCCGGCATTGCGCTGCAGGGGAACTATGAGATACGTGAAGAACGCATCCTCCGGGCATGTGTAAGGGTCATCCACTATCGTATACTCATCCACACCCAAGGACTCGTACACGCTGTCCGAGCAGTATATGCCTCTGTCATAATAATTGTAATAACGGTAGAAGCCGGCTATTTTGTACTGGCCGAAAAGCTCCATCTGGTCCATGCCTTTGTTCTGGTACAGCGACAGGGTGATATCGCACTTGTTGAGGAAAGACGTAACGGTCTCAACCTGCTCCGCCCTCTCTTCATCCGTATATAATCTACTATACAGGTTGCCGTCTTTGTCGTAATACGAATAGTAGTTTGAATCCAGGGCGTACGCAGCCTCGGTGAATGCCGCAAGCTCATCATCCGTGTAATTGTATGACGCCGTGACATACGGGGCGGTGTCAGTCCATTCATTTGAGAAGTCAACCCCCTCAGTGGGATTGGAGTACTCCGTGCCGTTGAGCATGGCGCGTATCATCGCTATGGGGAGAATGAGCTCGTCATCATCGAGGGATGTCCTTCTCTCCGTGCCGTCCAAAAAATATGTGTAATTCTTAAGCCGGCTGCCGTCATAATTGCGGAAGTACCTGGTCTCAGTGGTCCAGGATCCATCCGTAAGCGGATTGTCCGGAGAGATATAGTAACTGAACCCCACACTGTCGAACATCTCCCCGTATGTGTAGTCGCTGAGCGATGAATCATCCACCCCCATGTAATCTTCTATAAAACTCTTTGTCGTGAAAAAAGCTGTGTACAGACCGTCCTGTATGTACAGCGAATAATTGGACCTGGACGTGTTGTAGTTTGTGTTTGCGCTGTAATATTCCCTGTATCCGTCCGACGCGTCCCCCGTCTCAATGATGCCGCATATGATGTACTGCTTGCCTGACCTGCTGAAAGTGAGTTCCTTTCCGATAAGCTCATCCATAGTCTCAAGCCCCTGGTTTTTGGACACCGTTCTGTCCTGTTCTTCGTCATATTCTTTCGCATAATATCCCCTGTCCAGGATGGCTTCCGCATAGTATGAGCTTATGCAGACATTTACGACATCTGTATCATCTCCGTCTGACGGCTCCTCCGGATAGCTGCCGTATATGACCTTTGAACGGAGTTCGTTCTTCTCCGGCACATACACGGCCTTGTTTATGGAAAGGATATATCTCTCCAGACTGCTTCCAACGTTAGATGGTGTCCCGAGACTGGAGAAATCGCAGCCGTACAGTATCTCATCCGGATCAAGCCCGAGCCCCTCTATGTCCTCTGCAGTGAAACGGGTCTGCACCGGTTCTTCCACAACCTGCTTGTTGTTGTTTGAAACAAAAGGCCAGACAGTCGTGGTTGTTTTGGTGTAATACTTGCTGATGTTGAGGTAGTCATCATAGCCCTGCATGAAGCTCTTTGCCGCAACGGCCGTGCCGTTGTATGCCATGAAGCATGACAGAAGCCCGAACACGACAAACGCCACAAGGGACAGTATTATTGTAAAGGCCAGCCTCACGGGCTTGCACTTCAAGGAAGACGCGCCCATCCTGAAGGCCGTCTTGAACGGAAGGCTTGAGGATATGAGCTTTGCGTCTTTATATGACGCCTTGTCAGCAACTGCCCTCTCCGGGACCTTGGCCGTCTCGCAGAATCCGTCCGGCATGCCCTCCGTACAGGCATCCTCCGGACTTTCCGGGGTCATTCCACCTTCCGCGGCCACTCCTTCCTCATTGCGGTTCTGCTGCTCCGCTATAAGCTCCTGGAGCCTTGCAAGGTTCTCCGCAGAGAGCGTATCCCCGCTCTTCAATGCCTGCAGGCTCTCCTCCAGGCTCTTTATGCCCTCGCTCTTTTTGTCCGGCTTCGCAGGCACCGCCTCCGCTATGCGGGTTATGTCCGAAACAATCCTGCCGTCCTTGAGCTCTATGATGCGGTCCCCGTAACTTTCCGCAAACTCACGGTCATGAGTGACCACAATTACAAGCCGGGTGGAAGACAGCTGCTTCAAAGTGTCCAGAACCTGCCTGCCCGTATTGGAGTCCAGAGCTCCCGTGGGCTCATCAGCCATTATGATCTGCGGGTTCTTGACCAAAACGCGGGCTATCGCCACCCTCTGCTTCTGCCCGCCGGACAGGGCACTGGGCTTCCTGTCCGCCATGTCATCCAGCTCCACTTCACGCAGGATCTCTTGCACTCTTTCCTTGACATTTTCCTGCTTCTGGAGCTGCAGCGCAAGGGCAACGTTGTCCGCGACGGTGAACTCGTCCAGGACGTTGTACTCCTGGAATACAAAGCCCACAAAGGTGTTGCGGTATGAATCGAAGTCCTTCTCCGTGAAGTCCTTGGAGCTCTTGCCCATTACAATGACTTCGCCGGACGTAGGGGCGTCCAGGCCGCCTATGATATTGAGAAGCGTGGACTTCCCGCACCCGGACTTGCCGAGCACGAACACAAGCCCGGTCTCCCCGAAAGACACGGACACGTCATCCAGAGCCCGGACTTCCACGGCTTCCTTCTTCTTCTTTTTCTTTACCTTGTATATCTTGGTAAGGTTTCTGACTTCAATCATTTGCCCAATAATCTCTCTTCCTGCAGCTTCCGGCAACACTTGCGGCAACTGCGCAAACTTCGCCTTATACCACAAAAATAATATCTTACGTCGGACAAAACAAGGCTTTCCCATATGCAAAATGAGCGGCCGGCATTGCAATTTGGAATGGCTTTTGCAGAGTTCAAGCCCCTCTCAGACATAGCCGTATATGCAAAACGGGCAGATTGCTCTATCCGCTGTACGGTCTGTTGTCCGCGGCAGGGATGCGCGGTTACTTCTTTATGATGTCCTTGTACGCTTCGGGACGGCGGTCTCTGAGGATCCCCCGGGAAAGGCGCTCATTGTTGAAGACAATTTGCCTATATCCTGATTCCAAGCTGGCGCATTGTATCATACAAATCTGATGTTTCCACGCCAAATACCTTTGCTACATCGGGTACTTTGGGATTATCCTGCTGCTGTCCTTTGACCTGATTCTTAAAAGGTGTTTCAAATGTGGTGATAACATAATTATTGACTTTAGCAGCCGCTATAAGCCAGGGATCTGCAACTGAAGACTTTGACCACTTTTTTAATGCTCTGCCACTATAATCAGCACTATTCCGTATATAGTTCACAACTTGTGTGTACTGAGCAATGATTTCATTGGTGTTATGCATACAAGTTATAAAACTGTCCTGGTTTCCTTGCAGCCACTTGGACAGTTCATCTCCTTTTTGGAACAGTTCACTTTTAACCATATCAAGCAATACTACTCTGCCGGCTGTCCCAGCTCTTAATAACTCTGCCCAATAAGAAGGAACGATATCAAAAGCATAGTAGAATCTGGAAGGTGTTATAAAGCAATTGGTGTCTATAAGGTATTTCTGTGCTGAGGCATTTTGCAAGAATATGTTTAACATTTCACCCCTCCGAAACTGCTGGCAACTTTTGGGAATGTCTTTGGACTTGTATAGGTTAGACGATATGCCTCAGTATATGTAGTTCTTCCCATAACGACACTTTCGCATACTGCTCTTACGAAATTTCCATCAAGCCTGGATGCCTGAGTTCTGTAATATTCACCGCCACCGGAAGACTTATCAGCCTTTCGCTGTAAAAAGTTAATACGGGCATTCTCAGCAATCTTATTGTAATCATCCTGGGTTATTCTATTATAATCCAGTGCTCTTCTACCTATAACAACGCTACCGCAATGGAAGTGTTTGGCTAATGAATCAGTCTTCTCCAACAGGTTCATGTTGTTGGAATCCCATTGATTTAAGAAGGATTGTACAGGTACGAGCAGCTCAGCTGTTACAGCATTACAAAGTTTTTCAAGTTCACTATATTCAGCGGTCTGCCCCTTTGTATCGTTATATAAATCGTTTTCTCCGGCCCACACATGAACTGCTTCATGCAGTAATGAGAAAAGTCTTCCGTTATTGGAATCTGTTGCATTTATAAAAATCAGAGGAGCCCAATCATCAATCATTGCGAATGCTCTGAACTCGTCTATATCCAGTGCACGCTGAGTGTTATTCTCCACAATACCTCTCTGCATAACAATGATGCCGTTGTATTCCAACGCACTGCGGATTATAACGAATGCATCCTCACTGCTTTTACAGTTAACACTCCAGTTTGGCTTCAGATCAAGATCCTTGCGTATAGTGGAAGCAATCAGGTTGACATCAGAAATGCCTTTCATGCTTCCTACAACCGATATTTTATAAAAGCCAAACTCCTGCCTGTAATCCCTCATCCAATCCCTGATATCTTCCATCTGATCGACCGTATCAATCAGATTACGACTGGGATTAAGATGTTGTATACTGCCGACAGTACGATATTTCATCAACTCAAGATGCTCCTCAGGGGGCGCATCCAAAAAGAAGTAGCCAAGCGGGATATAAGACTTCTTGCTTAAATCTTCAATCTGACCAAAAGTGGGCTCCTTTGTGCCGTCCAGCCAAGCTTTGATATTTGCAGCAAGTCCATCATTAATTCGGCCAACAGGAATTTGGTCGATGGCCCATCTTAAAACCTCAGGCTTGATTTTAACTTTAACAGCCGCTGTCATGATTGGATCTCCCCGAATAGCCAGATGAATCTGCTATAATCAACAACTTTTGCGTTTATAAGGGATGTACAAAAGTAAATCTTTGCATCCATTTGCCCTTTATGCCATAGCAGGCAGATTGCTCTGTCCGCTGTACGGTCTGTTGTCCGCGGCAGGGATGCGCGGGTTACTTCTTTATGATGTCCTTGTACGCCTCGGGACGGCGGTCTCTGAAGATCCCCCAGGAAAGGCGCTCCTTGTCCAGGGCATCGAGGTCGAAAGTCTCGGTGAGGATGGCGTCCTCGCTGCGGCCTGCCTGCTGGAGGAGCTCGCCTGTGGCGTCACAGATGAAGGATGAGCCGTAGAATGTGAGGGATGAGGACTGGCCCCCGTTTGCCTCTGTGGGGACAACGGTCTCCGTGCCGTAGCGGTTGGCAGCGATTACGGGCACCAGGTTGGCCGCAGCGTGCCCCTGCATTACGCGCGTCCAGTGGCCGGATGAATCTGTGCCCAGGATGGGCTCAGAGCCTATTGCTGTGGGGAAGAATATGAGCTCTGCGCCGTTCAGAGCCAGGCACCTTGCTGTCTCAGGGAACCACTGGTCCCAGCATATTCCCACGCCGATGCATCCGAAAGATGTCTGAAATGTCTTGAATCCGGTGTTTCCGGGGGTGAAGTAGAACTTCTCCTGGTAATAGTGGTCATCCGGTATATGGGTCTTGCGGTACACGCCAAGGATCCTGCCGCTGTCCAAAACCGCCGCGGAGTTGTAGAGCACCTTGCCGGCCCTTTCAAAGAAGCTTACTATTATGACGCACTCATACTCCTTGGAGACGGGGATGAGCGCCTGCACAGCCCTGTTGTCCTTCAAAGGCTCTGCAAAGGTGTAATAGTCATAGCATCTCTCCTGGCAGAAATAGGGGCGCTCGAAGAGCTCCGGCAGAAGCACTATGTTGGCACCCATGGAGCATGCCCACTCCACAAGGGACACGGCCTTCTGTATATTGGCTGCCCTCTCTCCGGAGCACTGCATCTGGATGCTGCTGACGGTTACGTTTCTCATTATGATTCCTCTCCTGGTATATGTGCGGCCGCTGTGCGGGGACGTGTATGCACGGGCCGGATGTGAGGCCCGCATGTATCTGCAGACGGCCTGCAAGCCGTCCGGAACTGTCTTATCCGGCATGCACGAGACCGGATTTCATGAGCATGGCCAGAAGGTCTTCCTGGCTGCGCTGCTTCAAAGAAGCAGAACGCATGGGTATCTGCATTGTGAGGCAGTGTATGTTGCCGCCGCCTAAGATGAACTGCGTGGAGTCAAAGGGCACAGTCCTTCGGTCCGGGAAACAGTCTGCGAGGATCTGCACTGCTTCGGCATCATTCGGGTCATTGAACTGCGGCACAAGGACGCAGGAGTTGCAGACGTAGAAGTTTGCATACGATGCCGCAAGCTTCTCTCCGGGGTCTCTCGTGTCCTCCCCCTTCTCAAATGCAAGACGGGAGATCTCTTCTGCCGTAAAGCATACCTTGCGCTCCGGAAAGGGGAGCTTTATGACCTTCAGGCCTGCATTTTCAAGGACCTTGAGGTCTGCTTCAGACCGGCGCCTCTGCTCTCCCTCTTCAGCCGTCCAGCCAAGGACCACGGTGTCTTTGGAGACAAATGAGCAGATGTTGTCCACATGGCCGTCTGTCTCATCCCCTTCCACTCCGTACGGAAGCCATATGACCCTGTCCGCGCCGAAGTACAGCTTGAGGCAGAATTCCAGCTGCTCCTTGGTGTACTCCGGATTGCGTCCGGGGCTTAAAAGGCACTCTTCCGTGGTCAAAATAAGCCCTGCGCCGTTGGAATGTATTGAGCCGCCCTCCAGAACAAGGTCCTGCATGGAGACTCTGTTGAAGCCGTACTCCTTGCAGAAGGCCGCGGCAAACCTGTTGTCCTTGCCGTAATGCCTGTACAGGCCGTTGTATGAGCCGCCCCAGGCGTTGAACCTGAAGTCCAGAGCGTAGCGGTCTTTGGCGTTAACTACAAATATCGGGGATATGTCCCTTGCCCAGGAGTCATTGGTCTGGATATTGCTGACCTTGAGGCTTCCCGCTTCAATCTCCGCAGCAAGAAGCTCCTTAACGCGCGGCTCACGTGCCTTGGATACGGACAGGTACACCGTCTCGCCCTCGCATATCCCGCGTATGACCTGCGCGAAGACGGGCTCTGCAGCCCTGCCTGCGTCCAGCCAGGAGCCGGGACGCTCCGGCCATATCATGATGGTGCCTGCATGAGGCATGTACTCCGCGGGCATGTATGCGGTTTGAAGGCCGGAAAGATCCTGTTTCATAATCTGGACTTGAAATCCCCGTATCCGAAAGTCTTTATAATCTCGCAGTTATCGCCCTTCTTTACGGCAATGGCCGGCAGGGGCATGCCGTTGAAGGTGTTGTTCTTTACCATAGTGTATATGGCCATGTCCAGGAAGACCAGACGGTCTCCGGGTGCAAGGGGCGCATCAAAGGAGTAATCCCCTATGACGTCTCCCGCAAGGCATGTGCAGGATGAAAACCTGTACGTATGCGGCTTAACACCCTCCTCGCCTGCGCCGGCAATCTGTGGCCTGTACGGCA
Source organism: Clostridia bacterium (assembly GCA_021204825.1). GTDB lineage: Bacteria > Bacillota > Clostridia > Christensenellales > Borkfalkiaceae > Coproplasma. The sequence continues at coordinate 26,028 of JAJPYR010000074.1, forward strand.
TCTCAATGACGTCCGGCATATGGCACTCCGCAGACGTGTCCAGAATGGCTATGTCCTTCTCATTTCTTGTGATGTCCACAACGGAAGAAATGAGATATCCTGCATCCAGGGCTATGGCCTCCCCAGGCTCCAGGTATATCATGGCCCCGTATTTGTCCTGCAGGCGCTTAATCTCATCTATGAGAAGAGAGCGGTCATAATACGGCTTGGTGATGTGGTGCCCGCCGCCCAGGTTTATCCATTTCTTATTCTTGAGATATGAACCGAAACCCCTCTCCACGGAACGGATGGCTACCGCAAGAAGCTCTGAACCCTGCTCACAGAGGATATGGAAATGAATGCCGTCCACCTCCGAAAGACGCTCTTTCTGGTGGTCTGTCGGCGTTACCCCAAGGCGGGAATACCTGGAACAGGGGTCATATATGCCGCCGCCCTGCAGTGAGCACATAGGGTTCACGCGCATGCCGATGCTTGCCCCGGCAGAGCGTGCCTGGGAGCCGAATCTGTCCAGCTGGGAAAAAGAGTTGAAGACTATGTGGTTACATATGGAGCAGATTTCAGGGAACTCTTCTGCCTTGTATGCCGGGGAGAATATATGGTTTTCTCCCTGAAACTCCTCATGCGCAAGCCGGGCCTCATAGAGGCCGCTTGCAGTTGTGCCGGAGAGGTACTGCGAGATTAAAGGGTAAAAATAAAAGCACGAAAAGGCTTTCTGGGCGTGAAGGATTCTGCACCCGGAAGCGGTCTCAATGCTTTTGAGTATCTCCAGATTCTGTATAAGCCTGTCCTCGTCTATTACATAGCAAGGGGTCGGCAGCTCGTCAAATCGCATTCTATATACCATCCGCTGCAGGGCGCTTTGCTGCGCCCTGGGCGGCCTGTAAGTCATTATATGCAGGCTGTTTCAGGCCTGCAATTATGCCCGCAAGGCTTGCCTTATGCCCGCAGGGCATAAAGTCAGTCCACAGGGACGGGGTCTTCAACCACCTTCCAGGGAAGGCCGAACTTTGTGAGGGCCTCCATGTACGGGTCCGGATCGAACTCCTCGCAGTTCCACACGCCGGGCCTGTTCCATACGCCTGTCGTGACCAGCATGGCGCCTATCATGGCCGGAACGCCTGTCGTGTATGAGATGGCCTGGGAGCCCACTTCACGGTAGCACTCCTGGTGGTCGCATACATTGTAGATGTATATGGAGCGGTCCTTGCCGTCCTTCTTGCCGTGGAAGATGCATCCTATGTTGGTCTTCCCCTTTGTGCGTGCCCCAAGCGTTGCGGGGTCCGGCAGAAGGGCCTTTAAGAACTGGATGGGCACTATCTCGCGGCCCTCGAACATGACGGGCTCCGTGGAGAGCATGCCTACATCCTGCAGACAGTTCATGTGCTGTATGTAGCTCTGCCCGAAGGTCATGAAGAAGCGTATCCTCTTCACTCCGGGTATGTTCTTTGCAAGGGACTCCAGCTCTTCATGGTGCAGAAGGTACATGTCCTTCACTCCCACGCCGTCAAAGTCATACTGCCTCTTTATCTCCAGCGGCTTTGTCTCTATCCACTTTCCGTCCTCTATATATGAGCCGTTTGCGGACACCTCTCTGAGGTTAATCTCCGGGTTGAAGTTGGTAGCGAACGCATATCCGTGGTCTCCGCCGTTGCAGTCCAGGATGTCTATGGTCTCTATGGTGTCAAAGTAGTGCTTCTGTGCGTATGCGCAGAACACCTGTGACACACCGGGATCAAATCCGGTGCCAAGGAGAGCGCATATGCCGGCTTCCTTGAACCTGTCGAAGTAGTCCCACTGATAGGAGTAGTCGAAATATGCCGTGAAGCCCTTCTCCTTCACGCGCTGCTCGTACCTTGCGCGCCATACAGGTTCCTGCGTATCCTCGCTCTCATAGTTGGCCGTGTCTATATAGTTGACCTTTGTCTTTAAGCAGGCCTCCATGATTGTGAGGTCCTGGTACGGCAGGGCAACGTTGAGGACGGAAACGGGCTTAAAAGACTTTATGAGAGCCACAAGGGCATCCACGTCATTTGCATCCACGGTGGCCGTTGTAAGATTGGCCCTCGTCCTGTCCTTTATGCGCTCAACCAGATCCTTGCACTTTTTCTCCGTGCGGCTTGCTATGCAGATGTCCGTGAAGACGTCATCAGCCTGGCAGCATTTCTGTATGGCCACCTGCGCAACTCCGCCGCATCCTAT
>JAJPYR010000074.1:28326-41409 GCA_021204825.1 Clostridia bacterium
CATCAGCCTGGCAGCATTTCTGTATGGCCACCTGCGCAACTCCGCCGCATCCTATGACCAGAAGCTTCATAATCTCCCTCCTTTAAACTTGCGGCCTCATGCCGCTGCCTGCTGCATAATCTCTCTTATAGCGCACTTATGTGCGCTTATACGGCCTTATTCAGGCTCATCTGCGGCCCTGATAAGGGCTTGCCAGCATCCATGCGGGCTACTTGCGGCTCTCTTCCGCCTTTATGAGAATGTTCTCCACGTACCTGGGAAGCATGAATGCGCCGGGATGAAGGTTGGCCGTGTAGTACCTCGTCTTGATTCCGCGCTCGTTCCACTTGTCCGGGTCAAAGTCCTTCAAGGGATGATACTTCTTGCTTGCGAAGCCGAAGAGCCAGTAGCCGGAGGAGCATGTGGGTATGTGGGCCTGGTATACTTTGGAGACCGGGAATGTCTTGTATACCTTCTGGTGCATCTTGAAGCACTCATCCCTGTCATCCGCATAGAAAGGGGAGCCGTGCTGGTACACCATGATGCCCTTGTCATTCAGGGCCTTGTAGCAGCTGCCGTAGAACTCCTTGGTGAACAGGCCTTCGGTGGGTCCGAAGGGCTCTGTGGAGTCATTGATTATGAGGTCATACTCGCCCACTTTCCCCCTAAGAAACTTGAGGCCGTCCTGGATATAAAGGTTGACGCGCTTGTCATCCAGCCCTTCCGCCGTCTCCGGGAAGAACTTCTTGGATACGTAAACAAACATTTCATCCTCTTCCACGACATCTATCTGCTCTATCTCAGGATATCTGCACAGCTCCTTGGCAACACCGCCGTCTCCGCCGCCTATTACCAGCACGTTTCTAACGTGCGGATGCACAGCCATGGGGACATGGGTAACCATCTCGTCATATATGAACTCATCCGCCTCTGAGAACACTATCTCTCCGTCCAGGCATATGAACTTGCCGAGGTCCTCTGACTCAAACACGTCCACCTGCTGTATGTCCGAAACCTCAGAAAAGAGCTGCTTCTTCACCCTAATGTTGAGCTTGATGTTGGGTGTGGACACTTCAGAAAACCACATTTCCATAATGACCCTCCTTCCGCAAACGCGCCGCAAATTATGGCGCCCTGCGTTCAGTTAATCGCAGCTTCAGGCTGCAAACAGTACAAACCAGTATGGTCTGGAACATGCCCCTAAGGCTTGCATGCGTGCACGAATGCAAGCATACGGGTGCATGGTTTTGTCTAAATTGAGCCGCCAGTGGACGGCTTAGTCCAGGACGTTGAGATACTCCACATCAAAGTCCTCTGTGCCCTGCATCTGGCACCCCTTCTCCTTGGCGTACTTGATGTACTCCACTATATCCTTCGTTATGAGCTCTCCGGGAGCCAGGATGGGAATCCCGGGCGGATATGCCATTACAAACTCCGTGCATATCTTGCCTGCGGCTTCGTCCAGCGGGACAGAAATCTTGTCTGAATAGAATGCGCGCCTGGGGGGCACGGCCACCTTGGGGGAGAAATATTCCGCTGCAAACAGGCCTGCCGCAGGTTTCCTGTTGAGGCGCTGGAGATCATCCAGGGCGTTCACAAGCCTCTCTATGTCCTGCAGCCTGTCTCCTATGGAGATGTATGCAAGGATTATGGATATGTCTCCGAACTCCAGCTGGATGTCGTAGTCATCCCTTAAGATGTCATACACTTCGATACCGGTCAAACCCATATCCCTTGTGAATACCGCAAGCTTTGTAGGGTCAAAGTCGTACACGGATGTGCCGTTTATAAGCTCCCTGCCGTATGCGTAATACCCTCCGAGATCGTTTATCTCACGGCGCGCATACTCGGACATCGCAATGACCTTCTCAAACTGCTCCTTGCCGCGAAGGGCAAGATTGCGCCTGGAGATGTCCAGCGAGGTCATGAGGAGATATGACGCGCTTGTAGTCTGCATGAGGTTTATTATCTGCAGCACGTAGTCCGGGTTCATTGTTTTGTTAAGGAGCAGCAGCGAACTCTGCGTAAGACTCCCGCCGGACTTGTGCATTGAGACTGCGGACATGTCCGCCCCTGCCTCCATGGCGGATACGGGGAGCTTGTCCGAGAACGAGAAATGGGTCCCGTGCGCCTCATCCACAAGGACGTACATGTCATGCGAGTGGGCTATCTGGACTATGGCTTTAAGGTCTGAGCATATGCCGTAATACGTGGGGTTGTTGACGAACACTGCCACGGCATCCGGGTTGTCCTCCACGGCCTCCAGCACCTTCTTGGGCTCCATTCCGAGTGCAATTCCAAGCTTTGAGTCTACCTCGGGGTTTACGTACACCGGTATGCCGCCGGACAGTATGAGGGCATTTATGACGGACTTGTGCACATTGCGGGGCATTATGATCTTGTCCCCTTCCCTGCACACGGAAAGTATCATGGCCTGCACGGCCGACGTAGTGCCGTTTACCATGAAGAATGAGCTGTCCGCGCCGAAAGCGTCCGCGGCAAGCTCTTCCGCCTCGCGTATGACCGATGCCGGATGGCAAAGATTGTCCAAAGGTTTCATGGAGTTGACGTCTATCCTCACGGTCTTGTCGCCGAACAGGTCCACAAGCTCCGGATTGCCCCTGCCTCTCTTGTGGCCGGGGACGTCAAAGGGAACTATTCTCTTTTTGCGGAAGTCCTCCAGGGCTTCATAGAGCGGAGCTTTGGTCTGGTCCAGTTCCATATCGCTTCACCCCTCCCTCACAGTAAAATAAAAGACGGTCTGCAAACAGGCCGCCACATCCGCGCGCAGCCGCGCATACGCGCGCGGAGCGCAGAATATAACCACTTCTAGTCATGGCTGACAGGATCAGAGTCTAAATAGCAAATACTGTTAACTCTTATTGATCATTTCACAAGTGACGCCTGAGGTCTTATTATAAACGGCCCTTGCGGCCCGTTCAACTTATAAAATTTGAGCTGTTAACTCAATCAATAATGCAGCCAATGGCCGCTCATATTTGCATGACCCTTAAAAGCGCCATACCATTAACTATGAGTATAATGAAATCCCGCGGGTTTGTCAACGATTTTCCCCAAAAATACCCCCGGCAAATCCGCCGCTCCGCATTGCATTCCGTCCACAAAAAATGCCGTACTATATTGCAGCTTTCAGCTGTCTGACAGCAGTTTCCCCATCATCTCATCCACATCCCTGTATGATTTTCTCATTCCCGGATTCGCCTTCATCTCTTCCACTTCCGCAATTGCCTCCAAAGTATCTTCGTTATGGATTTCTGAAACTGCTTCTGCACCAGGCGTATAACATATAGCTTTTCTGCCTTCACTCATATGCGTCACCCCTTTAATCTCTCTGTGACCTTAGAAAGATTCTGCACTTTCCTTGCCTCCATACAGTTTACCACAGGCAGAAAGGGTTCTTCAATAAGCTCAGGCACATTGCACTGGCCCCACCATACGGAATGGCGTCAAGGCTGCATAGACAAGTACGCCAAAGTGGCGGATTGGCAGACATCTTAAATCCGCCAACAGCCTCAAGAATCCTTGCAGACGGCCCGGCAGAAATGCAAAATCGCTTGCAAAATGGAAACCAAGCAAGTATAATGGTTGTACTGTGCTAGGCGGGGAGTTTGCGGTGCCCTGAACCTGCAATCCGCAACAGCAGGGCTGAATGCCTTTCCCGGCGAAGCATATGGAAGGCTGCGCTTTATAAGGAGTGATGATCCCAAGGTCTCATGCAACTGGCAGCTGCGAACCGTGTCAGGATAGGGATATAGCAGCACTAAACAGTGTCGCTGGTGTGCCATGAGGTAGCTTTGGTGGAGCCACCTGTACTGTTTCCGCTTCGGTATGTCTCGTCAAAAAAGGATGCACAGTATTTTGAAAGCAAAGCGTCAGCGAATTTTCGCCGGCGCTTTTATCATGCCTAAGTTTTACCCGCAGAAGGGCATTCTGTGTGGGCCTTTAATGGCCTTATTTAAAGCATATCCGCAGGGCTATGCCTCGAAATCCATGCAGGAGCGTATCTTCACGAACGGGCGCACCTTTGTGTCCGCCACCTTCACGTGCTCCGGGTGCACGGAGTATGCCTTGAGGGCCTCGAAGGACTCAAATGAGCTGTCCAGCATGAGATCTGCGTTGGATGTGGGCAACGGGCTGGTTTCCACAGAGATGGACAGAAGCCCCTCTATCCTGCCCTGCAGGGCCTCCAGGCCGGCCTTTATGTCTGCCTTCACCTGCTCCCTGTCTTCTATGTCATCCCTGAGGGTCCATACAATTACATGACGTACCATATCTGTCTCCTGCGGCGGCCCGGTTCCGGGTACGGCCGCTATACATATTATATAATGCCCCTGCGGAAAGGGCGTCTGCTGTACATGACGGCCTGTTGTTGTGCCCGGGCGGATGAACGTCCGGATATGCGGTTGCACCGGCTAGACGGCGAAGTATGTGAACTGCATTATGATGCACACAACGGCGAAGATTACAAGATACAGCGAGAACCACTTGAAGTTGGCTTTCGTTACGGCCTTGTATGTAACCTTCACCGCCACAAATCCGGCTGCGGCTGCGAAGATGAAGCCTAGGATTACCGCCCAGATGAGTGTGGAGCCTCCTGCGGAGACTTCCGCCTGGATGGTGCCCTTGTAACAGCCCTTTGCAAGCTCCACTATGAAGCTTCCCAGTATCATGGGAATGGACATAAGGAAAGAGAACCTGGCTACAGTTTCGCGCTTGCCCCCGGCAAGGGTTCCGGCACAGATTGTAAAGCCGCTGCGGGATATCCCGGGCAGGATGGCAAACACCTGAGCAAAGGCCATGGGGAGCACTGTTCTGTACCTTAAGGGGAGCTCTCCCTCCCTTTTGCGGGAATAGCGTTCCGTGCTAAAAAGCACAGCCGCGGTGACAAGGCACAGGCAGGCAAGGATGAGCGCAAAGTATGCGCTGCCGTCCACATAGTCCTCTATTATATCGTCCAAAAAAAGACCCGCAACGCCCGCGGGTATGGTGGCAAGCACCAGATATCCCAGGGTCTTGAAAGGTCTTTTGAATAAGTCTATTATGTCTTTCCAGAATACGGCGCATACGGCAACAAGCGTGCCTAAGTGCAGCAGTATGGAATAGAAGAGTATGCCGTCCATCCCGAAGCACTTCATAAAGAAGGCGAGATGGCCGGATGAAGATACCGGCAGAAATTCAGTGAGGCCCTGTACGAGCCCTAATACTATAGCCTGCCAGATCTGCATAACTATCAGGAATCAGAATCGGTATCCAGGTCAAGGAGATCCTGGTATCTCTTCTCATACTTCGTGACAGTGTTGTCTGTGTTGAACAGTGTGAGAAGGTAGCTTCTGCGGGTCGTTGAAACGGAGCCGAGGTCATTGCTCTTCACGTACTGGTAGAAGTAATACTCAAACGTGCCTTCCTGATTTACTTTAGTCCAGTCGGGGTCATACTGCGCTCCGCCCTCATTGTCAAACGTATATGTGACATAGATGAGATGCCAGCCGTAATCTCCGGCGCACACAATGAAGTGTCCTGCGCCCTCAGCTATGGCTTCCTGTGCGGCATACTCGAACTCTCCGATATATCCGGTGTCATCTCCGGTTGTCACGGAATAACCTATGTACTGTGACAGAACGCTGGTATCCGTCGTGTATGCATACTGGAGCTCGTTCACTGCGGAAAGGACCTTGTTCTCCTTGCTCTGGTCCACGTCCGCAAGATCATTGCCGTCCTCGTCACGTCCGGTACGGAAGACATTCATCCTGTTGTCCATCTCAGAATCGCTTCCAATATCAACGGATCCTGTGGCATATACGAACTTGGAGTAATCTATCTCCCTGTCCTTCGGAGCTATGTCATCTGACGTCTGGCCTTCATCCAGCTTCAGCAGGTTGTCATATGTGAACTCAGTTGTATATCTGGAATCTTTCTCCCAGCTTGCATCCGGACTCTGGGAATCACAGCCGAGAACCCAGTTGATGTAGCTGCAGAACTCATCCAGCATGCCGTCTATGTCAAGCTTGTTGGGATAGAGGGCATATGTGTCATCGGATACAGCTACAACCTTTCCGTTGTACGGATACTGGCCTGTATAGTTTGTAAGGAGCTCATACCTCTCGGGATTGGTGAGATTGTTCTCAAAGAACAGCCAGCCGCTGTTATTTCCGTTGCTGTAATAATCCGTGCCGGCCTCATAGCCATAATCTTCCGCTGCGTTGAAGGCATACTCTGTGGAGCCGTTGAACCAGGCAGAGCGCTGGTCCGTTGTGGTTATGTTTGCAAGGAGCTGTGCTCTCTTGGTGTAGTAGTCCGGTGTGTATGTAAGGGCGTCATTGGTCTCCTTGCTCGTGTAGTTTGCCTGGGCTACGGAGAGCATCTCGCTCTGATAGGTGTTGTACGGAAGAAGGATGTTGTATACGAATCCGTATGTGCCGTAATCGAGGTCATCCTCATCGGATGTGTCAGGAGCGTACAGAAGGAATGATGTGCCGGACATGGAGCTTAAGTCTGTCTCGAAATTGTCCACGTCATCGTATGTCTCGGACTGGGCTTCAAGGAGGTCCTCGTATGCCTTTACGACATAGGAGTCAGACTTGTCTTCTTCACTGCCGGAAAGAAGGATTGCTTCCTGCTCGTCATCGTACTGGTCCTGGTACTTGGATATGATCTGCTGCTCAAGCTGGGCGGCAAACTCTGTGTTTATGTAATCGAAGCTGAGTATGTCGTTGAGGTCTTCGCTGTCCTCGTCAACGAGTCCGTTCTCTACGAGGTTGCCTACGAATGTGGCGTATGCCATGCGGCGGGTCACTCTCGTGGACTTGTCCTTGTACAGGTCATCCCTGTCTTCCTGGTATGAGCCGCTCTGGTCAAGGAGATACGGCTTGTTGCCGGTGTATACGTTGTAGTAAACGCCGTATGTATAGTCAGACTCGCTCTCGTCTTCGGGAACTGTGGGATAGTAATCGTCTTTCTCAGTGTCAACGTTTCCGGGAGTGGTTCTTGTGTCAGAGGTCTTGCCGGAAGTTTCGTCATCGGTAAGATATGTGGATTCGTAATTGTCTATCGCGGAATTGAGGGATGAGAGCACGTTGTACCATGCAACCTTGATTTCAGTGCAGGTGCCGGAATCCTCGTCGGACACCTGGTTAAGGAGCCAGATGTAGCGGTCCACCTTCGTTGCGTCATCCGTGGCATCTTCAGAGCCCACTTCAAGGTATGCGGTCACCGCAGAGTATGCATCCTTGTAGACATTTGCGTCAACCAGGTCCTTGAGAAGGTACATGATGGAGTACTGGGTGAGGACGGCGTTGTCAATGAGAGAGTCCAGCAGGGTGTTGAATGTGTCCTCGTATGAATAGCCGTTGCTCACGTATGAGTAGCCGTAGTTGAGGAAGAATGCCACAAGATCTCTCTTGATGATGCCGGTTGAGGATGTGACGGCATCTTCATAGCCGTCCACTTCGCTTCCCTCAAAGTATTCTGAGTCGGTGATGTCAACCTCGGCGATTACCTGGTCCATGTCATATGTGCTGTTTGTGGAGACATTGCATCCGGACAGGCAGGCGCCTGCAGCAAACGCTGCGGCGAGGACTGCAACCGCGATAATTTTCTTGTTCATATAAAGTGCTTGCTCCGAAAAGCTGGTTTTTGCCCCGGGCCTTAAAGGGCGCACTTAGGGCGCTGTGGTAATTACACCTAACAATTATATAATGTCGCTTGCCATTTAGCAATTGATTTTAGGTTTATAAAGCAACTTTTCACTTAAAATTTGCCGCAAAACGCAGGAAATTCGTCATTCCCGTCATCGTTTTGGTCGGAGAAAAGCCCGTACGGAAAACAATGAGCGGCGCTTTCTCCATGGAAAGGGTCACGTATGCCCTGTACCTCTCAAGCGCGGCGGAAAGCCCCTTGTCCTTCAGGGCGTTGACGGACGGCAGCTCTATGTACCCTCCCTTTGCGTCCACTCCTATCTTTTTGACGTTGAAATGCGCCGCATATGACTTCATGACCGCAATGATGAGAAGGTTTAAAACGGACTCCGGCATGGGGCCGTAGTTGTCCTCTATGGAGAGGCAAACCCGCTTGTAATCGTCCTGGGAGCGTATCTCGGCTATCTGCTTGTAACAGTCCATGCGCCCCGCGTTGCTCTGTATGTAGCTGTCCGGAATGAAAGCCGTGGCCTTGATGTCCAGCTCCGCAGAGAACTGGCTCTCACCGGTGAGCTCTTCCTTCAAAAGCTTTGAGTACAGCTCATACCCTATCTTATCCATATGCCCGCTCTGCTCCGCGCCCAGGACGTTGCCGGCGCCTCGTATCTCCAGGTCCCTCATGGCTATCTTGTACCCGGAGCCGAGCTCCGTAAATCTCATGATGGCCTTGAGGCGCTCCGTGGCCTCGGATGTAAGGACCTTGTCCGGCTTGAATGTGAAGTACGCCTGGGCAAGGCGCGTGCTTCTGCCCACACGGCCGCGAAGCTGGTACAGCTGGGCGATGCCGAGACGGTCCGCGTCTATTACGATGAGCGTGTTTGCGTTGGGAAGATCTATGCCGTTCTCTATGATTGTCGTGGTTACCAGTATGTTGTTCTCGCCCATGTAGAACGAGAGGACGTTGTCCTCCAGGGCGCGTCTGTCCATGCGGCCGTGCGCATAGCATACCTTGCCCTCCGGGACAAGGGACTTTATCTTCTCCGCATACTGGGCAATGGTCTCCACGCGGTTGTACAGAATGAAGACCTGGCCGCCCCTTGCAAGCTCGCGGATGCAGGCATCGCGGATTATGATGTCACTCTCTTCAACGACATACGTCTGCACAGGAAGACGGTTCTGGGGCGGGGTGTTTATTGTTGATATGTCCCTTATTCCTGACAGGGACATGTGAAGGGTCCTGGGGATTGGCGTGGCCGTCATGGTGAGGCAGTCCACGTCCTTTTTCATGGTCTTGAGCTTCTCCTTGTGCGCAACGCCGAAACGCTGCTCCTCATCCAGCACCAGAAGGCCTAAGTCATAGAATCCCACGTCATCCGACAGAAGCCTGTGGGTGCCTATGATGAAGTCTATCTTCCCTTCTTTGAGGTCCTGTATGGTCTTTGCCTGCTCCGCAGGGGTCTTGAAGCGGTTGAGCTTGTCCACACGCACCCCGAACTCGCGGAACCTGGAAAGGGCCGTGTTGTAATGCTGCTCCGAAAGTATTGTGCTGGGGCACATCAAGGCTGCCTGCTTGCCCCCTAAAACGCACAGATATACAGCCCTGAATGCCACTTCCGTCTTTCCGAAGCCTACGTCCCCGCACAAAAGACGGTCCATAACCTTGGGGGAGCACATGTCATCCAGGACTTCTTCTATTGAAGAGAGCTGGTCCGGGGTCTCCTCGTATTCAAAGGAGTCCTCAAACTCCTCCATCATGACCCTGTTCTCAGGGAAGGCGTACCCCTTCTTCTGGGACCTTTCCGCATACAGCTCTTTGAGGTCAAACGCCAGCTGCTTTATGCTCCTGCGGGCCTTCTCCTTGAGCTTTGCAAACTCCCCGCCGCCAAGGCGCGCGAGAGGCGGGTTCTCCTCTCCCACGTACTTGGACAGCACGTCCATCTGCTCCACGGGCACGTACAGCACATCCCCGCCGGAGTACTCTATGCTGATGTATTCCTTGATGCCGTCTGTGGACTCTATCTTCTTTGTGCCGGTTATCTTTCCTACGCCGTGCTTTTCATGAACGCAGAAGTCCCCTACCTCAGGGGTTAAGAAGAAGTCCCCGCGCTTTCTCCGGATGCGCTTTGTGACGGTCTTGGTGTACAGGTCCGAGTTGCCTATAATGGCAGTCTTTGTCTCATGCAGCATGAGCCCGGAGCCTATGTCATCCGAGGAAAGAGAGACGCCTATAAGCGCGCCGTATGAATCTGGCAGGTCTTCAAGGGGAAGGCCGTTCTCTATGAGTTCATCCCCGAGATGCTGGGTCCTGTCCGCGCTTGCAGTGAAGGCAAGCACCCTGTACCCGTTGTGCATCCAGTTCTGTATGTCCTGGAAGAACTGCGGCAGGTTGCCCAGGTATGAAGGGCAAGGCGCAGACCTGAAGCTGTATGTCCTCAAAGGGTTGAAGAACATCATGCTCTGCATGAATGTCTGCAGGGCCATGGTCCTGTATCTCTTCAAGCCGCCGAAAACCGTCTCCGGGTCCAGAAGCTGCCCCCTTGAGAAGGTGAATACCTCGCCGCCCTTCAAGAGCTCTTTGACCCTCTCCGTATGCTCCTTGTACAGAGCATCCGCGCTGTCCGAGATGCTCTTGCACTCATCAAACACCACGAGGGTGTCCGCAGGGAGTATCTCCGCAAGCGTCCTGGTGCACTTAAGGAGGGGCATCACGAAGGATGCCCCGGAGAAAGGCAGGCCGAAGTCCATCTTCTCACGGATGTCATCCCTTATCTGGCCGGAGCGTATGTACGCCCTGGTGTCCTGCACTTTCCGAAGCTCCGCGGAAAGCGTGCTGACCACAGTGCCCGTGTCCTCCAGGGTGTACGGGCAGTCCGTGGCTGCTATGAAGGTGAAGGAAGGAATCTCGCTGAGACGGTCTCCTGAGACGGCGTCATAATAGCGTATGCGCTCCACGTAGTCCCCGAAAAAGTCCACGCGCAAAGGATTGTCCGAGTTTATGGGATATATGTCCATAATATCCCCGCGCACAGCGAAGGATCCCTTGGTGTTTACGCTATATTCCCGCGTGTATCCGTATTTAATGAGCCTGTCTGCAACCTTCTGCAGGTCTGCCTCCATGTCCTTTTCCAGGGTAAAGGAAGGCACTTCGGAGGGCACCAGCTGCATGGCGGAAAGGATGTCGCAGACTATGTAATCCGCGCCGTGAAGCATGTCATACATGGCGGATATGCGCCTGTATGTGGAGTCCTTGGACAGGGCTTCCTTGTACAGAAGAACATCATCCTTGGCAGTTAACAGAACGCACCGCTTGCCGGACAGGGCCTGTATGGCCCCGCATGCCCTCTGCGCCTCTATGGCATCCGCCGTAACGTACAGCATATGGCCCTGCGTCAATGCCGCAATAAGGTGCTTGTGTGTGGAAGACAGACCAAACACCGCCGTGGGAGCTCCCCGGCGGAGGTCTTCTTCAAGGGCCACATAGTCCCTTCCGAGATTCCGGTATGTGAAAAAGTCTTTGTTCAAAGCTGTCCCATGGCCCCTCACGCCGCTGCAGTGCAGTGCCTTTTCCGGGCCGCATGTATTGCTGTCTGTATAAGTTTCCGCCGCCTGTCATGCCCTGCCCCGAAGCCCGCCGGACCCTTGGGAGACCCCTGCCGGTTTGTGAATGAGCCGGAGCATGAACATTTGTTTCTTAACGTACCCTTTCACGGGCTCAAATTGCATGAGCCTGTGCGGATATGTGCGTATATAAGTGCGTATAAGTGCACATAAGTGCCTTGTTTTGGCATATGAAAGCCCTTGGAATGCCCTGCGGATGCCCGCAGAGGACAGCTGGGCGGCGTCAGCTGTTGAGGTTGAATTTGGACATTACGTTGTCTATGGTCTCTCCGCGGGCAATGGCAATGGCTGCGTCTGCGGCCCTTGTGCATGCCGAGATGAAGAGGTCATAATCCTCTGAGCGTATGTCTGACAGAACGTACTCTATGAGGGGCACCTGCATGATTTCCGGATGGATGCCTATGCGTATGCGCGGGAATGCGGACGTGCCCGTTTCCGCAATGACGGAGCGCATGCCGTTGTGGGTGCCGGCTGAGCCTGAAGGGCGGATGCGCACGTGGCCCTTGGGGAGGTCGAAGTCATCATATATCACGATGAGATGCTGGGGGTCTGTGCCGTACTTGGACATGAGCTGCATGACAGCCCTTCCGCTGGAGTTCATGTATGTTGTGGGGCGCGCGAGAATGATCCTCTCTCCGTTGATGAAGGCCTCTGCGGTGTATGCTTCGCACTGGCGCGTCCTGAAACGTACGCCCAGCTTGTCTGCCACGTCCCCCACTGCCATCCAGCCTAAGTTGTGGAAAGTCTTGAGATATTTCTCGTCCGGATTGCCCAGACCCGCTATGAGATACATATGATGCCTCTTATAAAAAGCCGCACAGTCTCTGTGTGGCTTTTCAGGGTTAGTCGTAAATTTTGGACATGGATTTGTCCAGATACACATTTTCTATCGCAGCGGCGAACATGGGAGCGGTTGAGATGACCTTGAATATCGGCAGCATCTTCTCTTCCGGAATCTGGATGGTGTCCAGAACCGCAAGCTCCTTTATAGGGGATGCTGCGAGGCGCTCTATGGCCGGTCCGGAGAAGACTCCGTGCGTGCAGCATGCGTACACTTCCTTCGCGCCTGCATCCATGAGTGCGATTGCGCCCTGGGTGATGGTTCCGGCGGTGTCTATGAGGTCATCCACCATAAGGCAGCACTTGTCCTTTACCTCGCCTATGATGTTCATAACTTCCATGACATTGGGCTTGGGGCGGCGCTTGTCCACGATGGCCAGCTTTGCATCCATCTTGGCAGCGACCTTCCTGGCTCTCCCTACGGAGCCTATGTCCGGGGATACCACGATGAAGTCATCGTTCACGAGGGGCTTGAAGTAATTGTACAGCGTAGGTCCGCCTACGAGATTGTCCAGGGGGATGTCAAAGAATCCCTGTATCTGCATGCAGTGCAGGTCCATCGTGAGGATTCTGTCTGCTCCCGCAGAAGTCAAAAGATTAGCCACAAGCTTGGCGGTTATGGGCTCACGCCCGCGCGCTTTTCTGTCCTGACGCGCATATCCGAAGTAAGGTATCACGGCAGTGATTCTGCCTGCGCTGGCCCTCTTCGCAGCGTCTATCATGATAAGCAGTTCCATGAGATTGGTGTTGACCGGGTAGCTTGTGGACTGTATCAGGAACACGTCCATGCCCCTTATGGTCTCGCCGTACCGGACATAGATCTCACCGTCTGAAAAGTGTGTCAGCTCCATCTCGCCCAGCGAGGTATTCAAACGCCTTGCAATGGCTTCCGCAAGGGGCCTGTTTGAATTGCCCGCGAAGATCTTGATCTCTTTCCCGTGGCTGATCATTTTACTGAGATGCTCCTCCCATTAGCAGATAAAAATGTGTT
>JAJPYR010000035.1 GCA_021204825.1 Clostridia bacterium
GCTCTCATCGCTGGAGATCTTGTATGTGTCATTGGCCCCCACGCCGTTGTCCGGCTTTACGATTACAGGGTACCCTACCTGGCTTATGAAGCGCCTGCAGCCGATGTACGTCTTCACGCGGCAGTAGCGGGCGCACTTCAAGCCGGCCTTCTTGTAGTACTTCTTCATCTCGGACTTGAGCTTCACCCTGCTCATGTCCCTGTCCTGGAATCCGGACTGGATGTTGAACATGGTGCGAAGGTGTGCGTCCTTCTCCAGCCAGTACTCGTTGTTGCTCTCCAGCCAGTCTATCTTCCCGTAACGGAAGATGAAATAGGCCACGGCCCTGTACACTTCGTCCTCGTTTTCGAGGGATGAGACCTTGTAATACTCGTCCAGGCTTGCCTTGAGCTCATGGGAAAGATTGTCATACGGGCAGTCCCCTATGCCAAGCACGCGCAGCCCGTTGTTTTTAAGCTCCCTGCAAAAACGCCAGTAATTAAGAGGGAAATTGGGGGAAATGAACACAAAATTCTTCATATAACTACCTTCTTCGTCCACACGGACAAATCATCATCTTCTATATAGCGTCCGGTCCGTCTTTGCAAGCAATACGGCCTGCTGCATGGCCGTTTCATACAATTCAGCGGCCCCTCTCACGGGGCTCTTTGCGCCGCATTTGCTCTGCGGCGCTTAAGCCGCTTCTTTGCGGCTTGCCCTGTGGCTTTTATGCCAGCAGGTCCGGCAGGAAGTACTCCGCCTGCCTGTACCACCAGTCCCAGTCATGGCGCACATCTTTTCCCCAGAACTCCACACGGGCTCCTATGCTGAGACGCGCAAGGATGTCTGCCATAGCCCTTGTGCTCTCCAGGGTCTCTATTTCCCATGCACCCTGGCCTACGCACATGATGAACTTTCCGGAGCGGTACTTTGCAAGATACGGGTGGTCTGAAGGCATGTTGGCAAGGAACTGCTGCGGGGAGTTTGCATATGTGAGGTCATTGTGGAAGGAGCCGAAGAAGTACTCATTTGTGTATGCGCCGGAAAGGCACATTGCCCTGCCGAAGATGTCCGGGTAACGGAAGAACAGCGTGGCCGCATGCATGGCCCCAAGGGACAGGCCCGTTACAATGAACTTTTCATTGCTCCCTGCAATGCCCTTAAAGCGGGGCACGCACTCCTGCACTATGTAATTCATCCAGGCCTCATGCTTAAAGATGCGCTGCGCAGGGTCTCCCTCCGGGAAGGCGTATGTCTCATAATCCAGGCTGTCTATGGTGAAGACACGGATTCTGCCGCTCTCTATATACGGGGCGTATATGCCCAGCATGCCCATGTCCTCAAACTCATAGAACTTGCCGCCCTGGCACGGAATGACCAGGCACGGCGTCCCTGCGTGACCGTACACCTTGAACTCCATGTCCCGTCCAAGGCAGCTGCTGTATTCCTTGTGGTATTCAATCTGCATGTCTTAAGCTCCCGGGAGGGACAGGCGCCATATGCGCCTCTTTAGGTGCGGCACGGGTGCCGTATCTGGTGCGGCTGTATCTGCAAACGGCCTTTTAAGGCCGCGTTGTGAACGGATGTCAGTGCTCCGGCTCAAATCCAAGGACTCTCATGAAAATGGGAATCTGCTGCTCCCATGAAGCTTCGCAGTGAGTGCCTCCGGGGACTATGCGGGATGTCAGCAGAACGCCCTTTTTGAGGAGCGTGGCACAGGTGTCCGCAAAGAGGGCCATCTGGCCTTCATGGTTTCTGAACTCCATTGAGCCGTAATCCGTATAAAGGATGGTTCCGCGGCGGTATGCGGCGTCTTCTATGATCTTGACGGCCTCGCCGCTGCCTATCCACAGGCTTGGGGACAGGGCTGCGCCTTTGGAGAAGACGGCGCCGTATTTTGCAAGGGCGTACATCGTCATTAGCCCGCCCATGGAGCTGCCCGCTATAGCCGTGTTTCTGCGGTCCGGAAGGGTGCGGTATATGGCGTCTATGCCCGGCTTGAACTCCTTTACGAGCCAGTTCATGTACAGGCGCCCGCGGCCCTTTATGATGCCGCCTCCCTGCCAGGAAAAGTCTACCGGGGAGTACTCCGAGAGCCTTCCGTTGCCTTCCGTGTTGCACTCCACGGCCGCCACTATGATCTGTGTGTCCGTGTAATCCAGATAATCCTCAAGCCCCCAGCACTTGCCGTATGTGGCCTCTTCATCCGTGAAGAGGTTGTGGCCGTCAAACATATAGAGGACCGGGTATCTCCTGTCCTCCTCCATGTCATACCCTGTGGGCAGATATACAAATGCCGTCCTTTCCCTGTCTCCCGTGAGCTGAGGGATTGTGACCTTGAATCTGTCTACCATATTCTGTCTCCCCTTTGCTGTCTCATATAAGGTATCCGGTTCAGTATAGCGAGAGTGCAGCTGAAGCTGCATATGCGGCACTTTTGCCGCTGGATGCCGCGCCCGGAGGGCGGCAAACGGCATATTACTCCGCCGGCTTTTCCTCCGGCTTTTCCGCCGGTTTGTCTGCCGGCTTGTCTGCCGGCTTGTCTGCCGGTTTGTCTGCCGGCTTGTCTGCCGGCTTGTCTGCCGGCTTGACAGCCGTCTTTGCGGCATAATGGGCCTCTGTGAGGCCGTTTATGAACTCAAGGATGTCCGCGCGCGCTTCATCCCTGGTGAAGTCATTGAGTATCTCATGGCGTGCGCCCTTGTACAGCTTGACGGCCACGCTGTCATGGCCGGTCTTCATGTACATTTTGCACACCTTCTTTACCTGCTTGCCGTATCCGCCTACGGGGTCCTGGTCTCCGGAGACGATGTAAATGGGCAGTTTTCCGGGGGTCTTTTTGAAGGTCTTTTTGGAGCATGCGGCCTTTATGCTGTGGAAAAGGACGCTGTATCCGTTGTCCGTGAAGGGGAATCCGCACAGGGGATCTGCATCATATGCCCTGACGTTGTCCTCGTTGACGGACAGCCACTCAAAGCCCTTGCCGCCCCACTTCTTGTTGTACGAGCCGAACGCAAGGCTCTTAATGAACCCGCTGCGGTTGGTCCAGCCGCGGAAGAATGCGTTCATGTTGGTCATGAAAATGGCCGTGTTGATAAGCCCCTTGCCCTGGAACCCTGTGCCCATGATTACGGCCCCGGTTATCTTGTCATCCGGATATTCCGCAAGGAACGCGCGCACAAGGAATGAGCCCATGCTGTGCCCTAAGATGAAATACGGAGCATCCGGGTGGTTGGCGCGGACACGAACTCCAAGGTGGCGTATATCCTTCAAAACGGTCCTGTAATCATGGTTCTCGTCAAAGTAACCTAAGGCATCCTCATCCTTTGCAGTCTCGCCGTGGCCCAAGTGGTCCTCTGCGCATACCATGTACCCGTTGGACGCAAGAAACTCCGCAAAAGGGGAATACCTGGCTGCATATTCACTCATTCCGTGCACTATCTGAAAGATGCCCTTAACTTCCCCTTCGGGCATCCACAGGCATGCATGTATCGTGTTCACGCCGTCATGGGACGTGTAGTATATGTTGTGCAGCATGATTCTTCCCCTCCTTTATGCTTATTCTACCAGCGGCCGCCTCCGGATGCAATAAAACACATCGCTATATCCGCAAACTGTCTGAAATTGTTAATCATTAAAGAAAACCGTCAAAATTTTCCACTCCGGCCGCCCTGCGCCCCTCGGATATCTCGTCCACAAACTGCACGCACAGGGAATTCAGGGGCGTGTCCATCTCCAGGGACCTTCCGAACTCCGCAACAACCCCGTTCACAAAGTCTATGTCCGACTTGCGGCCCTTTATGACGTCAAAGTACATCCCGGACTTTATGTCCCTGTGGGAGCTCATGGCAAACGGCAGGAGCCACAGGGCTATCCTTCTCTTGAAGCCGTGGTCCCCGCAGGAATATATCCTTTCTATATTGTGCCCCTGCAGCCTGGCAATCTTGATATCCGCGGCCTTCGCCACCGCAAAGCACTCGTTCAGAATGTTCAGGGCTATCTGCCTGCCCTTGGGATCGCGGGCCACCTGGCCGAATGTCAGGCCCGTCATGGCGGACAGGGATGAAAAGGCGCAGTTTACGGACAGCTTGGCCCACCTGGCGCCAATGAAATTCTCCTCTATCTTAACCTTCCCGGCCCTGGAAAGAATGTTTGCCACGGCCCGCATCCTGGGGTTGTCCCCGTACAGTGTCCCCAGGGAGAAGGTCATCTTGTCCGGCTTTGAGGTAAGCTCTGCAATGCCGCCGCCAAGGTTGGTGGCGCCCCAGGACACAGCGCACCCCAGCGTCCTTTCCTCTCCCACAACGGCTGCCACAGAGGGCTCCGGAAGACCGTTCTGCGTGGTGCATATTACGCCGTCTTCTGCAAGATAATGCGTGAGAAACTCACATATTGCCGTGTTTTCCCGCTGCTTGGTCATGAGAAATATGACATCATACATCCCTGACATCTCTTCCGGAGTATATGCTGTCACGGGCACGGTGAAATCGGCCTGCCCCATGACATGGGCTCCCTCTGTCCGCAGGCCCCTTACATGCTCTATATTACGGGTTATAAGGTCTATCTTGCCGCCGTTCTTCGTGATGTAGGCCCCTAAAATGGTGCCCATCGCTCCGGCCCCGTATATGGCTGCTCTCATGCACCGCACCCCTTCCGTTCGTCTATGTCATATCTTACCACTAACCCGTATTTTTATGCAAGCTCCTGAACATATATTTTTTATTAAATTTGCACCGCCTCAGGCCTGTTCCGCTTTCATACCCTTGCACATGTCCTTGAATTATTACGGGGCCCCTTGCGCGGAAACTTTAAAATCCGTCCCAAAGGCCTTTTCCGCGGCATTCATGCCAGGATATCCGGTCTTTGGGCCGCATGCGCAAAACGGCACATATCCCGCCCCCTTTTGCAAAACATGCCCGCATATGCGCAAAAAATCAACCCGCACATGAGAAGGGGCCGGCTCATGCATACCTGGGGAAAATTCAATTATATTGCGGCATATATGCATATCCGATGCCCCTTGACATCCTTCCTCTAAAAGAGTACACTTGTGGAGGTTTCAAGGGTGCCTGCATGCTGCAGGATATGCCCGGGGGGTCATGCATGAACGATAATGATATGAACAGATATATGGAAGAGTTCACATCCAGGACAAGGATGATTGTCGGGGATGAGGGCATGTACAAGCTGGCTTTCGCGCGTGTGGCTGTCTTCGGCGCGGGCGGCGTAGGCGGTTCCGTCATAGGCGCTTTGGCCAGGGCCGGCGTGGGCCAGATTGTGATCATGGACGGGGACAGGGTCACCGCATCCAACATCAACCGCCAGATACTGTATACCATGGAAGACGTTGGCAAGTATAAGACACAGGCCGCAGTGGAGCACATACATGCTGTAAATCCCTGGTGCAAGGTTATTCCTGTGGACTCCTTCTTCCGCCCCGGTGACAAATTCCCCTTTGATTCCAATACATACGTTGTGGACGCTGTGGATGACGTCAAGGCCAAGGTGTATATAGCCAAATGCTGCAAGGAAAAGGGATGCCGTGAGATTGCGGCTATGGGCGCGGGCAACAAGCTGGACCCCACCAAATTCCATGTTGCGGACATATATGAAACCAAAATCTGCCCCCTTGCAAAGGTAATGCGCAAGGAGTACAAGGACGCAGGAATAGAGCATCTCAAGGTGGTGTATTCCACAGAGGAGCCCATGCAGATGCAGCCCGGACAGAAAGCCGTAGGCTCCGTCTCCTTCGTGCCTCCCGTCATGGGATACGTCATAGCCTCTGAGGTCGTAAAGGACATCCTGGCGGCAGACCTGCCCGAGGCTTGATACAGCGCCTGCAAAACAAGCAAACACTCCGAATAAGATTTCAATATAAGGAAAGGACATGCCATTTGAACGGCATGCCCTTCCTTTATGTATCCATAATAAGATGCGGGATAAAACTGTTTAAGTGCGCGCAAGTCCCCTCTGCACACCATTTCCCGGCCTGCAGTGTCCGGGGTCCCTTCACTCGTATACGCTGCGCCTGAGGATGCCTATGTAGGGCAGGTTGCGGTACTTTTCGTTGTAGTCCAGGCCGTACCCTACTACGAACTCGTTCTCAATGAGAAATCCGTTGTAGTCTGATGCTATGTCATACTCGCGGCGTTCAAATTTATCCAGAAGGGTCACAATCTTCACAGACGCCGCACCGCGCTCTTCAAGAAGTCTCTTGAGGTTTGCGAGGGTGAAGCCGCTGTCTATGATGTCCTCCACTATGATGACATCCCTGCCCTTCACATCCTTGTCCAGGTCCTTCTTTATGTTAAGCTTTCCGGAGGAAACGGCTCCGGAGCCGTATGAGGACACGGCCATGAAATCCAGCTCAACGGGCATAGTGAGATGCCGTATGAAGTCTGCGTACATTATTATGCTGCCCTTGAGGATGCCCACGACAAGCGGCGTCTTGCCCCGGTAATCCTTGTCCACCTGCTCCGCGAGCTCTTTGACGCGCTTGCGAAGCTGCTCTTCCGTATACATTATACGCTCACAGTCCGGATGCATTTCCATCTTAGTATTCTCCTTGAGCCGGCTTTTGCGCCGTCATATATTCATGCGCCCTTTATGGCGCCGGAATCCTTAAAAGCTGCTTACGGGCATGCCGTTTTGCGCAGAAGACTGCCCTTAAGGCAGCCTGTTCCGGGCAGGGGCTTTGCTTCAGAAATTGGAGCCGTCCCAGCCCCAGTCCGCTATGCCCTGGTATGTGACGTATACGTTCTGCCCCTCTATGCCAAGGGTCTCGGACAGGATGCTGCACACGGCACCGGTCATACGGTTGCAGTCTGCGGAGGACAGGCGCCCGTACACCTTTATGCCCACATAGGCTCCGTCTTCAAGCTTCCCGCCTGCGAACCAGAGGTCATATCCGTCCTGGATGCCTACCATAAGATAGTCCTCAGTCTTGTGCATGATGGATATCTTTGCGCCGAGCTTTGATTTGATCTCATCCTTCTGCTTGTCCGTAATCTTTCTGGACAGCTTGCAGTCTATAAACGGCATATCTCTCTCCTTTGCCCTCCAGAGTCCTGTGTTTTTGCATTGGCTTGCATATCTATGCTTCTTTGCGCCCATACGGGCTGCAGCGCGCCATGCGGCGCATGCATGCGCCAGGGGCTAGCTCTGCAGGTAATCCACGCAGGAGACGGCAAGCACGTTCCTGCTGTCTGAAGTTATCCTGAGGCTCTCCGCTATTTCTATGCCGCACACGGCCAGAACATTGCTGCCGGAGCAGAGCATGGGAACACGCTCACGAAGCCTCTGCGGAAGCTTTATGTCCGTAAAGTAATCCCCCAGCTTCTTTGTATTGCCGCCGAAGCGTTCAAAGACATCCCCGTCCTTCTTGAAACGCACCACGGTCCCTTCCGGAATTCTGTCTGCATCCAGGAACAGTGTCTTTCTGCCGGGGCAGAAGCTCTTCTCCGGGGATGTGTCTCCGGAACAGATTCTCTGTATTATATCTGCTGAAACAGGCTGTACGGATATGGGCTCCCCCACAAACGTGCCTCCTGCAATCTCTGAGAGCGGCTTCTCGCCGAAGGGCGAGATGCGGCCCGCTTCACAGATGGCAATGCCCCTGTCTTCCTTGAAGGCCACAAGGCGCAGGAAGCGGAAGCGCTTGCCGTTTGCTCCGTGCTGGAGCTTATAGAGGGAATTTATATGCTGGGACGTGTAATCCTTTATTTTGTAATGCGCAAAGACCTTGAGGCAGCAGCGCGAGAATATGGCCATCTCATCCACGGGCTTTATAAGAAGGCCTCCGTATACGGAAGAGACCAGGCCGTCTCTCTTTATTATGTCCTCAAAGTAGTCCTCTGTCTCCTTCACAATACGTGAGAAACGGAAAAGGCTCCGCTGGGCGCCCGGCACTGCCCTCTCCAGCTCCGGAATGACGTACATGCGTATCTTGTTGCGCGTATAGTAATCCTTTAAGTTGGTTTCATCCGTGACGTACGGCAATCCATACTGGTGGATGTACTCATCTATCTCCTTCTTTGTGGCCGCAATAAGGGGGCGTATAAGCTTAATGCCTGTTCCGTCCGGACACGTTATCTCCCCGTCCGAGATGCCGCAGGCGCCTGAAAGGCCTGAGCCCCTTGCGATGTTGAAGATAACCGTCTCGGCGTTGTCACTCATATGATGCCCTGTGGCAATGGCCTCCGCCGGCACCCACTTTGTGCCGTCTTCCAGTGTATGCTCTTTGGCTGCCTCCAGATAGCAGTCCCTGCGCCAGAGCCTTGCCTCTTCCTCCGAGGCAAAAGTGCCCTTATGTGCAAAAAAAAGCAGAGGAACATGCGCTGCCTGGCAGAAGCTTCTCACGAACTCGCTGTCCTGCCTGGACGCCTCTCCTCTGATGCCGTGGTCACAGTTTATGGCCGTGACCCTGATGCCGTATCCGGGGCCGTTATGAGCCATATAGTGCAGCAAAGCGATGGAATCCTTTCCACCGGACACCGCTACACAGACACTCATTCCAGCATATGCACCCAACTCAACTTTCATACCCAAAGTATAGCATGACAGCCCCATACTTGCAACAATACGGCTCATTAAAATATTGCGTTTTAGATTGCAAAAGTGATTGACAAAAAGGGCATGACAGAACGCATGAACGGGGGGTGCATAATGCATGAATTTTTATACATTTATAAAAGCAAAAAAAATGGACACGGCATGCCTTGCGTGAAAAAAAATTTGGGCATGATTTGGGCATGGAAAATTTCCGGCAGGGAATGCCTTTCCAAGCCAGACACCCCAGGCGCATGATTTTACAGCATGGAACACATAAAAATGGTTGACATACATTTTAAGGTTTGATAAAATCTTATACGTTGCCTAGCAATTCATTGTGTGCGCAAACACATCGCGGGGTGGAGCAGTCAGGTAGCTCGTTGGGCTCATAACCCAAAGGTCGCAAGGTTCGAATCCTGCCCCCGCAACCACTTTTATCCCGCTGAGCGGGATATATTTATGGCGATGTAGCTTAGTTGGTTAGAGCGTTCGGTTCATACCCGGAAGGTCGGCGGTTCGAATCCACCCATCGCTACCACCCTTAAAGCCATCCGGTGCGGTCCCGTGGTCAAGAGGTTAAGACATCACCCTTTCACGGTGAAGTCCTGGGTTCGATTCCCGGCGGGATCACCAGCAACGGTATATATAGCAAATCTGCTATATATACCGTTATTTTTTACATATCAAACCCATATATCCTGTGTAAACAAAACGGGCCGCCGGAATCCGGAAAAATGCTGCTTTTGAACACATATATGGACAAAATTGATACAAAAAATATGGTACTGATGGGTCACCGGGGAAAAACCCATGCAGTTTCCAGAACATATATCGCCCGGATTAGTCCCCTTATGATTCCCGCACAGGCACAGGGAGATTAGCTTATTCCAGGGGCAAGATAAAAGACAGGCCGGGCCTGTCTTTTACTTTTGGATCCATAACATACGCGGATACATATCCCGGGGGAATATGTGATTTATACAGGTAGTATGTAATCTTGATATGGGGGAAAAATGATGAAGTTGTGTATGGGCTGGTGCGTGGTTCAGTTTATGTGCGCGCCTTGATGCTTTCGTTGAACCGGGAGACGAACTCTTTCCTGTAGCTGCGCCCTAAGGAGAGGGCTGTGTCCCCTATGTAAACATGAGACCTGTAGATACGGTCCACGTGCCTCATGTTCACAAGATAGCTTTTGCCGCACCTGCAGAAGCCGGACTGTCTGAAGTCCTCTTCCACCGTCTGCATGGATCCTCTGGTCACATAGCTGTCCTTGCCGGCATGATATACGAGATTGTGCTGTATGACCTCTATGTACTCAACTTTAGTCATGTTCACAAGCAGCGTCCCGCCGCCTATAAGCTTCAAAGGGACACTCTTGCTTCTCTGGACTTTGTATATGTGCACTATTCTCTTGAGACGCCCTGCGAAGCGCTCATATTCTATGGGGGTGAGGATGTAGTCCGCGGCGCAGACGGAATACCCCTCAACGGCGCTCCCCGGGTTCTCCGTAAAGAAGACTATGGTGACTTTGCTGTTGTCTTCCCTTATTCTCCTCGCTGTCTTTATTCCTGTCAGGTCCGCAAGGTCCGTGTCCAGGAATATCACATCAGGGACAGCGAGGTCCTCGGCCAGAAGGTCCGCGCCCTTTGTAAAGCGCCGGTACTCAAGCGGCATGCCGCCCTCCCTCGTGAACCTTTCTATGTAGCCATGAAACAAACTCTCTTTCTCATCATTGCTCCCTCCAAAGTAAACTATCATGGCTGTCTCCTTTCTGCCCTTAACCTACTTTGCTGAAAGCATCTTCATAGTACCCGTAACCGTGCCATAAAACAAGCATATAAAGGGGCTGAAATTACATTTCACAATACTTCCCGAAATCCTTCATATTGTGAATTCTATTGGACAACACACCCAAAGGATGCGTTGCATATCTACGCAAAGAACCGTCCGGACGAGCCGGACAGTTCCCGTATCTGAAGCAGGGAAGGTGGAAGACGTGCAACCCTGATTCATTCTAAGTTGTGCAGCTCTTATGAGCTTTTTCCGGATTCTGCTTTTCCGGCTTCCCTGCCTTTCTCCGGAATTTGCGCCTCTTCTGTCCGGCCCTTCCTGCAGGGCCGGCCGGACTTATGCAATGAAGGCGTACGTTACCTTGTTTGCATCCAGTATGGCAGTGCAGGGTGTGAACATGTCCAGAAGGGACGGATCTTTCTTGCTGGACATAGAGCCTGTCTTGCCGTATGCCCCGTAATAATGGCTGCCGTTCTTCTGCCGGCGGGTTACGGACGTGGCCTCTGTAAGGGAGTATACGTTTTCTTCCGCGGATTCATACCTGCCTGTTACGATGTATGCCCTGTCCCAGGCCGTATCCTTCGTGCCGCTGCCTACATCCTCCACAGAAAGCCTGAAGGAGTCTTCACGGATTGTGAGGTCCACAATTACCCTGCCTATTCCAAGCTCCGTATATTCCGTTTCATCCTTTATGGCCCGTACAGGCACGTCTGCTGCGAAATACTCTTCCGCTGTCCTGTACTCCGTCCTGTATTCCTGCCCCTCTGCTTTGCCCACAGTGCATGCTGCAAATCCAGCAATGCTGCAGACTGCTGCCATTGCAAGGGCCGCTGCAAGGGAAACTCTGGCGGCAATTGTATTCATGCTTTTCTCTCCCAAAGACAGTATCTTTGTCCCCCTCGCTTTACGCAAAGTATGATACACTCCCCAAAAGCCTGCTTGCAACTTCTTGGCGCGTGTCACATCCTAAACGGCGCATATGACACACCGCTCTGCTGCGTAAACGGCAAAACAGCGATATATGTTGCTTAAATG
>JAJPYR010000061.1 GCA_021204825.1 Clostridia bacterium
CGGCAACTAATGATATGACTGCGTCAACCAGTCATATCATTTTTTTACTACAAAAAATCAAAGCCGCTCTCGTCACCTCCTTTTTATATATGCTGATAACAGCTGAAACATTCCTTGTCCCCGCTGTCATTTGGCTTAATTAACATATTCACTTTCAAACAGTCTAATAAGTTCCACCTCATAGTCTGTGTAATACTTCCCTGAATACTTTACCCATTTTTTACAATAGTCCAAAGCATATGTTGCGGCTTCCTTGCTTACATCACACAAAGCCATTATATCCTCCGGCGTCCGACAGTTCTTGCGATATAAAATTGCAGGCGGACATAATGTGTACTTTGCAAAAAAATCCGCTTCCTTTTCCGCTAGAGGATCATCCACTGTATGGTCAAGAACGATATGTCCTATCTCATGCATGATTGTATAGTTAATCCTGGTACGTAGCACCTTATCGTTAAAGTAAATACCCCAACGGCCTTTTTCATCTTTTTGACAGTATCCATCCAGACTAATCCAAAAGCTTTCAGCTTGGTCATCTCCGCATAATGAGTACGGTGTCGTTTTAATGTTCAACTTTTTTGCAAGAGTAAATGGATTAACTGGAAGACAATGAATATCGTATCTGCGAAATAATTCTACAACACGTCTTTTAATGAATTCATATCTCTCATTTGTAATCTTTTCAGGAACGTAATTAAAGGCAGCATGCAGATCAGCAGAATATCCAGACTGTTCTTGTACATTTGCAGATGAACGCGCCAATATGATGCCTTCATCTGCAACATTGCCTTCAGATGAAGCTGCTTCTGCATTATCTCCAATCAAGTAGTCCGCCGTTGTATTAAGAAAAACAGCAATCTTCGCAATTATATCAGGTTTAGGCGTCCTTAAACCATTCATACATCTAGACAACTGAGCTTCATCTATGCCAACATACTGAGCTAACTGCTTTTGTTTAAGCCCATTATTCTTTAGAAGCATACATACCTTCCTACCAAACTCAGACAACATAGCAAACCTTCTCCATGACTTTTCAAGTGTGAGTATAAACAATTATGAAGTAAAAGTCAACGTTTTAGACAGTTTTTATTGTATAAATACGCATTTTAAGCAATTATTTCAAGCAATAAATTGTCAGTCACAATAAAAAGGAATCTTTGTTAACACAGCCCAAATCATAAAACCCGGCATCCACACAGGATTCCGGGTTTTATCTTACTAATATAAGTTCATGCAGGAATATGGGCTACACTAATCCAGCAGCTGGATCTCTTCCTCCACTTCCATGAAGGTCTTGCCGTCCCAGACAGGAGCCTCCAGAAAGGCCTGCACGGGGTAATTGAAGTGGCTGCCCACAAGGACAAGGACGTAGTCATCCGCAGGAGGGTCCAGCCTGTCCAGATACAGCGTGGCCTTGCCGTTCTGGGTGTAGCCGCGCAGTGAGAACTTCTGGCCGTTATACATGAAGGTAAGGTCATCCCCGCCTTCTACGGCGTCTATGAACTCGTCCGTGTCTCCGTCTATCATATCATTCCCCCGGCCTTTTGCCGTGCGGCTTAAGCCGCCTGTATGGAAATGCCCGGAATGTGAAAAGGGTTCCGGGCATGGCGTGCTGCAGTGTAGTGTGGTGTCTGGTGCGCGGGAATCAGGCTTTCTTGTCCCTGGCCCTTGCCTTGGCGCGGAGCTCGCTGTCCAGAATGCGCTTGCGTATGCGGATGTTCTTGGGAGTGATTTCAAGGAGTTCGTCGTCCGCGATGAACTCGAGGCATTCCTCAAGGCTCATTTTCTTGGGCGTGATGAGGCGCAGGGCCTCGTCCGAGGCTGCCGCACGGGTGTTGGTGAGATGCTTGGTCTTGCAGACGTTGACGTTTATGTCCTCGTTCTTGGGGCACTCGCCTATGACCATCCCCTGGTACACCATCGTGCCCGGGGTTATGAAGAGCTTGCCGCGGCCCTGGGCATTGAACAGGCCGTATGTCACGGCTTCGCCCGTCTCAAAGGCCACAAGGGAGCCTGTTGTGCGGCGCTGCAGATCGCCCTTGTAAGGCTGGTATTCAAAAAATACGGAGCTCATGACGCCCTCGCCCTTTGTTGCTGTGAGGAACTCGGACTTGTAGCCGAAGAGCCCTCTGGAGGGGATCAGGAACTCAAGGCGCGTGCGGTTTCCCAGCGCGCTCATATGAAGGAGTTCGCCCTTGCGGTTGCCCATGCTCTGGAAGATGGAGCCGGTCGTGTCATCCGGGACGTCCATGATGAGATGCTCCACGGGCTCATACCTTACGCCGTCTATCGTCTTATACAGCACCTTGGGCGTGGATACCTGGAACTCGTAGCCCTCGCGGCGCATGGTCTCTATGAGGATGGAGAGATGCATCTCTCCCCTGCCGCACACGCGGAAGGTGTCCGCAAGTGATGTGGCCTCAACCCTTAAGGAGACGTCCTTCAAAAGCTCTCTGAACAGGCGGTCATGAAGGTGGCGGCTGGTGACGTACTTGCCGTCCTTGCCGGAGAAGGGCGAGTCGTTGACGGAGAATGTCATCTCCACCGTGGGCTCTGAGATCTTCACAAACTTGTGCGCCTCCACATGGTCCGGGTCGCAGACAGTGTCCCCTATGTTGATGTTCTCTATGCCTGAAAAGCATACTATGTCCCCAGCGGAAGCGCTGTCACAGGGTATGCGCTGCAGGCCTTCTATGTTGAACAGGCTGGCAATCTTGCCGGGCTTCACTTCCATCTGGTTGTGGTAATTGGTGACTGCCACGGTCTGCCCTGAGGTTATCGTGCCGCGCTCTATCCTGCCTATGCCAATCCTGCCAACGTAGTCATTGTAATCTATGCTGGACACGAGGAGCTGCATGGGGCCTTCCATGTCCACGTCCATGGGGTCTATATGGCTGAGTATGGTCTCGAAAAGGGGCGTTAAGTCCTTGCCGGGCTCATTGATGTCAAAAGTTGCCGTGCCGTCCCTTCCGGAGCACCAGAGAACTGGGCTCATGAGCTGGTCATCCGAGGCGTTGAGCTCCATGAGGAGCTCAAGGATTTCATCCTCCACTTCGCTTAAACGGGCGTCCGGGCGGTCTATCTTGTTGACAACTATGATGAGCTTGTGGCCCATCTCAAGTGCTTTCTGCACAACGAACCGGGTCTGGGGCATGGGGCCTTCGGCTGCGTCCACGAGCACCAGAACGCCGTTGACCATCATCATTACACGCTCAACCTCTCCGGAGAAGTCTGCATGTCCCGGAGTGTCCACGATGTTGATCTTCACGCCCTTGTAATGAATGGACGTGTTCTTGGAAAGTATGGTGATGCCCCTCTCACGCTCCAGGGCATTGGAGTCCAGCACTCTCTCTTCCACCTGCTGGTTCTCACGGAAAGTATGGCTCTGCTTGAGCATGGCGTCCACAAGGGTGGTCTTGCCATGGTCTACATGCGCTATTATCGCCACGTTTCGTATGTCGTTTCTTATCATAAAAGCCTCGCGAAGGGATGAAGCGCCCATCCCCTTAAAGTCTGTTCCGGTGTGTATATGCGGCCTCCGGGCCGCAGCGTATGCGGCATATGTGCCGCTGAACAAGCAGCTTGCATGGCCGCTTCAAGTCTGCATAAGTGCCTTGAAAAGGCATTTTTGCCTCTTACAAGCAAATACATGCAGGCGTAAGCGTGCATGTATTTCATCTCGTATATTGTATATCTTAATGCCCCGTTTTGGCAAACAAAACGCGGGGTGTTTTGGATCAGAACTCGCTTTTTGTTGTCCTGTCGAAGAGCTTGAGGATTATCTCCATGCAGGTCTTTGCGCCGTCCCCGCCGTCAAAGGCATGGGATTCAAAGCAGGCCTCGTACACGGCCTCGGTAATCGGCATTTCAAGGCCGTACTTGTCCGCAAGCTCCTTCATGGCCTTCGCTGTCATGACGCCCTCTGCGAGCTTGTCGAACTTCTGTCCCTTGGCCATCATCTCGCCGTAGCGGCGGTTATGGGAATACTCGGAAAAGAGCGTGGTCTCATAATCCCCAAGATGGGCAAGGCCGTACGCGGACATGAACTTGCCGCCCATTGCCTGCATGAGCTTTCCTACCTCATATGCTCCCCTGGCCATAAGAGGGCCCTTCAAGCTCACGTAGCCGCTTCCGTCCAGAATGCCTGCGGCAATCCCTAAAACGTTCTTTGCCGCCGCGCCTATCTCAGAGCCTACAATGTCATTTCCGTAATAGAAACGTATGAGACTGCTCTTGAAGCTGTCCGCGATGAAGACCTTGAGGTCATCGTTGTAGCTGTCTATCACCATGCAGTTGGGGATGCCCTGCGTGAACGCCTGTATGTGCCCGGGGCCTACCCACACCGCAATTTTGTCCATGTCTATGCCGCTCTCTATGAGGACCTCGGAAAGTCTCTTCCCTGTGGCCTCCTCTATTCCCTTCATGCAGAGCACGAAGATCTTG
Source organism: Clostridia bacterium (assembly GCA_021204825.1). Lineage (GTDB taxonomy): Bacteria > Bacillota > Clostridia > Christensenellales > Borkfalkiaceae > Coproplasma. The sequence goes on from JAJPYR010000061.1 coordinate 4,444, forward strand.
CCCTTCACACCGCAGGGCACAACCTGCTGCATAAAGCCGCGAAGCCCCTGGGATGAGATGGAGATTATGATTATGTCCGCGTGGTCCACGGCCTCCTGCAGGTTGCAGGTGAGCTTTATGCCGGGATCCAGTGCCACGTACTCGTTCCTTCCGGTCTCCTTGAGCACCTTGTATGAATAGTCATTCTCCGGGCCCCATGAGTACACGTCATTGTGGAGCACCGTTGCCTGGTACCAGGCTATGAACGACCCCCAGCGGCCGCAGCCTAAGACAGAAATTTTCATGCTTATCCTCCGTGCAGGCGCCTTTGACGGGCACCGCATATCTTACTCTCACACGCGCCCTACGGAAGCGCTGCATGAGCTGTATATCTGTATCTGCCGCCCTCTTAAAGAGCGATGCATTCCGTTTGAAATGCGCGCCCGGCTTCCCGGACGCTTTGCAAAGCTATATCTCCTTGCGCTCCGAAAGCGCCCTGGAGAGGGTCACTTCATCCGTGTACTCCAGCTCCCCGCCTGCAGGTATCCCGCGGGCTATGCGGGTTGTGAGCACTTCAAAAGGCTTCAAAAGCCGGGCTATGTACATGGCCGTGGCCTCGCCCTCCACATCCGGGTTGGTGGCAATTATTACTTCCTTGACGCTCCCGTCTATGCGAGCCAGAAGCTCCTTTATATGGATGTCATTGGGGCCTATGCCTTCCATGGGGTTTATGACCCCGTGCAGCACATGGTACACTCCCTTGAACTCATGGAGCTTCTCCATAGCAATGACGTCCTTGGGCTCTTTCACAACGCATATGACGGATTTGTCCCTCTTGGGGCTGGAGCAGATGTCACAGACATCCCCTTCCGAGAAGTTGCCGCACAGCCTGCAGTAATGCACATTGTGCTTGCAGTACACAACGGCGTCCGCAAACGCCTTCGCCTCGGCCTCCGTCATGGAAATGACCTTGTATGCATACCTCTGGGCGGTCTTCTGCCCTACCCCGGGAAGCTTTGTGAACTCGTTTATGAGCCTTCCTATAGGCTCAATGAATACATCCATCCCTGTCTCCGTCCGGACGCCAAAAGAGAGGCATCCCCACAGCTCGCATCTTCTTCAGCGCGTTATATGTCCCCTGAAACGGGCCCTGGCGCCCCGTTCCTGGACCGGCATCCGCATGCCGGATTACAGCATGCCCTTGCCCATCTGGCCGAAGGGAGCCATCTTCTCATCATATGCTTCCTGCGCCTTGCGGTATCCGTCATTTATGGCGGCCATGATGAGGTCCTCGAGCATCTCCACGTCATCCTCATCCGTGAGGTCCACGGTGTCCGGAAGCTGGCTGCCGAACTCCACGCCGTTGATTTCTTTCTTGGCGTTCATGTACACCACAACGGTCTCATCCCCTTCTTCACCGCCGCCGGAGACGCCTACTATCTCCATCTCCTCAAGCTCTTTTTCAGCTTCAGCCATCTTTTCCTGCATCTTCTGGGCCTGTCTCATCATGCTCTGCATGTCACCCATGCCGCCGCCTCTGCCGTATGCCATATATCATTTCCTCCCCAAGGCAAAGCCTTGCAAAACTCATTATAACTGCTTATATGTGCGCTCTGGCGCGCATATGTCACATGTTTTTGTACTCTATGTCCGCGCCGGCGAAGTTCTCCTCCAGCTCCCTCACGGCCGCATCCTTTGCATCCTCCGTGCCCTCTGCCATGCGCACTTCATAATCCATGACTCCCAGCTCCGACAAAACCCCGGAAAGAAAGTTCATGTTGTCCTGCCTGTTAAGGCCCTTGTATACCGCCGGGTTGTCCGTAATGAGAATGAACTTGTCCCCGGACCAGACGGATCTTAAATCCTGGCACAGGGTGAACAGAAGGGCGTTCCTGCGTGTGGACCTCAAAGACTTGAGCATCTTTCCGAACACGGCCTTCCTGTCTATGCTCCCGGGCTGCTCCTTCTTCGGCTCTTCAACAGGCTTCTCCCACAGGTTCCCCTGCACGCCGAAAGGCTCATCCTCCGCGTCATCCTCTTCCACAAGCAAAGCCTTTCTCTTAAGCTTCTCCGCAGGCGCAGCGGGTGCCGCGGGCGCCGCCGCTTCCGGAGCCGCAGGCGCTGCAGGCTTGGGTGCAGGAACGGGCGCGGGCTCTGCATTTGCAGATGCCTGCTGCACAGGTGCCTGCTGTGCAGGCTTTGCCGCAGGCTTCCTTGCTGCCCTGGGTGCCGGTTCAGGATTCTCAGCAGGCATTTCACCGGGCCCGTATACAGAGGCAGGCGTTTCCTCTGCAGGAGCCTGGACGGGCTTTGCGGCCCTGGGAGCTCTCTCCACTCTGGGTGCCTGGGATGCAGGCACTTTGACGGCACCGGATTCAAGGTCCTTTATCCTGCGCTCCAGTGACTCTATGCGGGCTATGAGGCCCTCTGTGTCATAATCTGCGGAAGGCTGCGCGCACTTGTACACGGCCGTCTCAAGGGTTGTCTTGGGGCTTACTGCGTACCGCATGTCATTTTCCGCCTTGGATATGACCTCTGTGACCCGGAGAAGCTTCTGGCCTGCCACGGCGTCTGCAAGCTCCTTTATGCGCCTGTATGACTCTTCCGGCAGGTTTATTATATCCCTGGCCGTTTTGCAGACCTTGGCTATGCTTACGCTGTTCAGGAGGGATATTATGTCCCGGACAAGGACACTTGCGCTCTTGCCCTCCGCAAGAACCTGCTCCACGGATGCAAGGGATGCACCGGCATCCTCTGCGAAGATGTTGGCTATTATGTCCGCTATCCGGAGAAGGTCCGCAGATCCTAAGACGGCGTTTACGTCATCATATGTGAGCTTGCCCTGTGAGTATGACGCGCACATGTCCGCAATGGAGAGGCTGTCCCTCGCGGATCCGGCGCCGGCTCTCGCTATGGCCGTTATGGCCTCCGGCTCGTAACTCTTGCCGGTGCGGTCATATACGGAGCGGACAAGGTCTTCCAGGTCTGCCTGCGGGATGAGCTTGAAGTCAAACCGCATGCATCTGGACAGTATCGTGGCGGGTATCTTCTGCGGCTCTGTCGTGGCCAGTATGAACACTGCATGCGCAGGGGGCTCCTCGAGGGTCTTTAGGACAGCGTTGAACGCAGACGGGGTGAGCATATGGACCTCGTCTATGATGTACACTTTGTACTTTCCGGCAACCGGCGGGTACTGGACCTTCTCGCGAAGGTCCCTCATCTCATCCACGCCGTTGTTGGAGGCCGCGTCTATCTCGGATATGTCCAGGTTTGAGGCATCTGAAAGGGCGCGGCATGTGGGGCAGGTTCCGCAAGGGCTGCCGTTTACGGGATGCTCGCAGTTTATGGCCTTTGCGAAGATCTTTGCAAGCGTGGTCTTGCCGGTGCCCCTGGGGCCGCAGAAAAGATAGGCATGGCCCACCTTGCCGGTCTCTATCTGGTTTTTAAGTATCCGGACTATGTGCTCCTGCCTCACGACCTCTTCAAAGGTCTGGGGACGGAAGGTCCTGTAAAACGCAAGGTATGCCATCACTCCTCCGCTTCATCCCGGTATAATTTGGCTATCTTGGACTTTGCCCTGGCTATTGCGTTGTCCACGCTCTTGGGGCTTCTGTCCCTGGGCAGGGCATCGCATATCTCCCTGGTGCCCATGCCGTCCATGTACATTACTATGACCTGGAACTCGTACGGAGACAGGACGCCTGAAATCTTGTGATGGAACTCCTGCCTGTTCTCCGTCTTTATGACCTCGTCCTCCGGGTTGTCCCCCACAAGGCCCTCTGATATCTCCAGTATGGGCACGGAGTCATTGAGCGGGGACTGCTTGCTGCTGTTCCCCTTCTTGACCTCGTCCCTTATTGCGTTCCTGACGCACGTGTACGCATATGTGGAAAAGGTCGCGTGGCTCTCACTGTTGTATGACCCTATGGCCGAATACAGCCCTATGAGCCCCACCTGTATAAGGTCCTCGCTGCTTCCTCCGGTTAAAAAGAAGTGGGACGCTATGCTCTTCACGAGCGGCGCATATTTCTCCAGTACGGCATGCACCGCGTCCTTGTCCCCTCTGCGGGCCCTTGAAAGGAGGTCATCCTCTACCATTTCCTTGTAACCTCATATGCGGCTATCCCCAAAGCCACGGACGCGTTGAGCGAATTCACGTGTCCCCTTAAGGGGAGCGAGAGCGTCTTGTCCGCATACTCCCGGACCGTCTTCCTCACGCCTGTGTCCTCGCCGCCTATAATTAGCGCCGTCCTTGCGGGAAACTCTTCGCTGTATATGCTCTCTCCGTCCGCCTCCAGGGCGTATATCCAGAATCCTGCGTCCCTCAGAGCCTCTATGCACATCTTCAAGGGCATCCTTGCCACTTTCATGTACTCCGCAGCGCCTGCGGAGATACGAATCACCGCATCTGTCACCGTGGCCGTCTTGTCCCTGGGAATCACCACGCCGCATGCGCCAGCGCATTCCGCAACACGTATAATGCTGCCTAAGTTGTGCACGTCCTCCACGCCGTCTGCAAGGATAATGAGCGAGTGCCCCTGCTCCCCGGCCACGGCAAGGATGTCATCCAGGGATGCGTATGTATAATCCGGCACATACGCTATTACGCCCTGGTGCCTCTTGTCCTCACTCTCGCGGTCCAGAGCCTCTTTTGTGGCATACTGGACCTTTATATTGCGGCTTCTTGCCAGGGCCACAATCTTTGCAAGAGAGCCTGTGGCGCCTGTCTCAACCAGTATCCTGTATACATCCTTCTCCGATTTGAGCACTTCGGAGACGGCATTCCTGCCTTCTACCTTCATTCCGTATCCTCTGCTGTGTCTGTGCCGGTTCCGCCCGGGCCGTCCAGGCCCAAAGCCTGCTTCATGTCCCCGCAGGCAAGATGCAGCACTTCATCCAGCCTTTTGTACTGCCCGGATATGTACAGGTATCCGAGAACCGCTTCAAATCCGGTGCTGTTGTTGTACTCCGCCACGCTTGCATTCTTTGCCTTGGCGGACTTCTTGGAATTGCGTCCCCTGCGGAAGATGTCCTTCTCTGTGTCCGTGAATGCAGGGCCCACTTTTGCAAGGGCTATGTTCTGCCCGTGCGCGGATACCTCTATGGCCGTGTACTTCTGCAGGTCCCCGGACGGATAATCCGCAATAAGCGCCAGCTTCTCGCGGATGTAAAGGGTAAGCACGGCGTCCCCAAGGAACGCCAGCGTCACGGGGTTCATCTGGTACGCATCCCTTTCAGGGATTGTTGTCAGTATTTCAGTAACGTTCACAGCGGAAATTATACCATACACAGGCCGAAAAAGCAATGAATACACCGCCCACGGCAAAATTTATTTCATTGCATGATATATGTAATTCATGCCCCTTCCATGACCGCCCCGGTGCCCAAATACAGGCCCGATGAGCGGCCGGCGCTCCGCATGCGCAGAAGGGGCACAATGCAGGCCCGCATCTTTTTGCGGCAGGCATCAAATGCCGGCAAGACGGCGTGCCGTGGGCAGTGCTCCCGCGGACACCATGCTGTATATTGCTGAAATAAGGTCTTCCTCCGGAACATCCCTCCCGCTTTTGCACCACTGCTTCAGCACACCTACTATGGCTCCGTATGCATACGCAATCAGATATTTCGTGTACGGGCCGGCATCAGCGGAAAGTATCATCTTTATGAGCGGCTGAGCCTGTTCCTCAAGGCGGTTTTGAAATGAACTGTCCCCGTTATCCCCAACAAGAATCATGATGCGGTCCCCGTATGTATCAAAGAGCTTTACAAGCGCCTTTACAATGTCCGGCCTGTCCGGACTTGTTTCAACAACCGGAAGCACATCCTTCAGGTACTTTTGAAACTGGGATATCAGCTCTTCCTCGGCCTGGCGCAGAATGTCATATATGTCTTCAAAATATTCATAAAACGTGGACCTGTTGTAGCCCGCCCCCTTTGCAATGGCTTCTATGCGGATCTTTTCAATGGGATGGTCCCTGTACAGATTCCAGAATGACTCCAGAAGAAGCGAACGGGTTCTGGCTGTGACTTCCGGCTGCTTTTTCATTATGGCCTCCTTTTACGCAACGCAGTGCCGGCTATGCAAAAAATACGACACCGTATGACAGATTGTGGGACAATAGCCGTTTGACTATCCCCTTCCGGTTTCCTATAATGATTATACGACAGCTTGTGGGATGATTGCAAGCGGCCGGCCGGTGAATCAAACATGATTTTGGTGAAAAAATGATAAAGACACAGAATCTCACAAAGGACTTCGGCCACGGAAGAGGCATCTTTGATGTCTCCGTTGAAGTGGATGAGGGCGAATGCTTCGGATTCCTTGGGCCCAACGGCGCCGGAAAGACAACGCTCATACGCCATCTCATGGGCTTCACGCGCCCGCAGTCCGGAACGGCCGAGATAGACGGCATGGACTGCTACAGATACGCCGCGGTTCTGCAAAAGCGCATCGGGTATCTTCCGGGCGAGATTGCCTTGCCTGTCGGGGTCACCGGCACAAAGTTCCTGCATATGCTCTGCCAGATGCGCGGAGTGAAGGATGACAGCTATCTTAAAATGCTGCTTGACCGTTTCGATTTGGACGCGAACCAGGACACAAAGCGCATGAGCCTTGGCGTGAAGCGAAAGGTGGCCGTCGTGGCGGCATTCCTGCATGACCCTGAGATACTCATCCTGGACGAGCCCACGAGCGGCCTGGACCCCGTGATGCAGGAGAACTTCATTTCCTTCGTAAAGGAACAGAAGACCAGAGGCAAGACC
>JAJPYR010000060.1 GCA_021204825.1 Clostridia bacterium
GAGTGATACGGGCTTTCAAAATAAGTTGACAGAAAAATTTTTAGCTGTTATACTCTAAGAACCACAGCCGGAGAGGTTGTAATTTTTTTGTACGGAGTTTTCAGAAAATGAAGGCGCAGGTAAGAACAAGGATTACATTCGAGTGTACGGAGTGCAAGCGCAGAAACTATGACAGTTTCAAGAACAAGCGCAACAATCCGGACAGAATCACCCTTTCAAAGTATTGTCCGTTCTGCAGGAAGCATACTCAGCACAGAGAGACGAAGTAATCTGAAGAGAAGCAATTTTTATATAGAATAGAGTCGGGGGTATCTTTTCATGGCAAGCCAGAAAGATGCAAAAGCTAAAAAGCCTAATATCTTTGTCCGCATGGGCAGGAGACTCAAGGAGACATTCTCAGAGCTCAAGAGAGTGACCTGGCCGTCATTCCCGAAAGTTGTCAAGGCGACCGTTGTCGTCCTGGTTGTCGTACTTGCGTTCACTGTGGTCGTTACGGCGATCAATTTCGGTCTTCAGGCGCTTCTGGACCTGCTCACATCCATCGGGAGCTAGTGCACAATGGCAATGATAGCTGACACCGAGAATCCCTGCTGGTACATCCTTCATACATATTCCGGCTATGAGGCCATGGTGAAGGACAGCCTGGAGAGGCTCATCGAAAACAACAACCTGCAGGATGTCATCTTCGATGTCAAGATTCTCATGGAGAAGACCATCGAAGAGAAGAACGGCAAGCGCAAGATAGTTGAGCGCAAGCTGATGCCTTGCTATGTCTATATAAAAATGATTTACTCCAACCAGCTCTGGTACATGATCACCAACATCAGAGGCGTCACAGGGTTCGTAGGCCCCCAGGGACATCCCATGCCCCTGAAGGAGTTTGAGATCCGCAAGATGCGCCTTGAGAACGTTGCGGTGGAGGAAGAGTACAAGGCCGGGGACAAGATTGTGGTGGAGTCCGGCCCGCTGGAAGGATACGAAGGCGTCATCACGGAAGCCAACAAGACTTCGCAGAAAGCAAAGATACAGATACAGATGTTCGGCGGCACAAACATAGACGCCGAAGTGGAATACATACAGATCCGCAAGCTGGACGAGTAACCGGCTTGAGGTTTTGCGCAGGCGCATATGATGCGGCGTCCTGCGCTTTCCGCCCCTTGAGGCGATGACATACCGCTTTGAATCGTGGGAGGATACGGCAAATACGGAGGCTGTATCCGCTTAGACCACGTTGGAGGATATATAATGGCAAAGAAGATTACTGCCGTTGTAAAGCTTCAGCTCCCCGCAGGAAAGGCCACGCCGGCTCCCCCGGTAGGCTCTACCCTGGGCCCTCACGGAATCAACATCCCGGGCTTCACGAAGGAGTTCAATGCAAGGACAGCGGCGCAGGCCGGACTCATCATCCCCTGCATCGTAACCATCTATCAGGACAGAAGCTTCACCTTCATCCTCAAGACGCCCCCCACGCCCGTCCTTATCAAGAGGGCTTTGGGAATTGAGACAGCATCCGCCCGCCCCAACAGGGACAAGGTCGGCAAGCTCACAAAGGCGCAGGTTGAAGAGATAGCCAAGACAAAGATGCCCGACCTCAACTGCACAAGCCTTGAGGCAGCCATGAGCATGGTAAAGGGCACGGCCCGCTCAATGGGCGTAACGGTGGAGGAGTAATCGTATGAAGAGAGGTAAGAAGTACAAAGAGAGTCTCAAATCATATGACCACACCCAGACATATGACCTTGAGACAGCCGTAAACCAGGTTCTCGCAAACGCGAAGGCAAACTTTGATGAGACCATAGAGCTCCATGTACGTCTCGGCGTAGACCCGAGGCAGGCAGACCAGCAGGTGCGTGGCGTGCTTGTCCTTCCCAACGGAACAGGCAAGTCCAAGAGAGTGCTCGTAATAGCCAAGGGCGAGAAGGCCGACATAGCTGCAGCCGCAGGCGCAGACATCGTAGGCGCAGAGGAGATAGTTGCCCGCATCCAGAAGGAGAGCTGGTTCGACTTTGACGTAGTCATCACTTCCCCTGACATGATGGGAATCGTAGGACGCATAGGACGCATCCTCGGACCCAAGGGCTTGATGCCCAACCCCAAGTCCGGCACAGTGACCCAGGACATTGCCAAGGCCATCAAGGAAGTCAAAGCCGGAAAAGTAGAGTACCGTCTCGACAAGACAGCCATCATCCACTGCGGAATCGGCAAGAAGTCATTCGGCCCCGAGAAGCTCATAGAGAACATCAACGCTCTCATGGAAGCCATCTACAAGGCTAAGCCCGCCGCTGCAAAGGGCACATACGTAAGAAGCGTAGTCCTTTCATCCACAATGGGCCCCGGCGTCAAGGTGGCATACTCCAGAGTATGACATAAAGCCCCGATGGGCTTTCCGTCATCACAAAACTGCAGCCCTTCTTTTCCGTGGGCAGCAGAAATCCAGCCGGATATGTACGGTTTCCGGGTCCTGAGTCCGTTTGCCGCATGCAAAAACGCTTGACACAGGACTTCGGCCGTGGATATAATACAGACACAATATGAATGCGCGGCATTGCTGCGCATGCCCAAGACAGCGGGTGCAACAGTAAATCCCGCCGAGGCGACTTGATACAGGATTTGTGGTCCGCTCCGCAGAGAGTGCGGCCGTGTTCCCTGTCGCTTTGGCGGCGGGGAATTGTTTTTATCCGGAGCCAGATTACAAGGAGGTAACATGTCAGCTAATTTCGAAGCGAAAAAGGCGGTTGTACAGGAGATAACGGACAAGATCAAAGCGGCCAAGTCTATTGTTTTCGTGGAATACAAGTCGCTGTCTGTCGCTGAAGTCTCCGCGCTCCGCAACAAGTGCAAGGAGAACGGCTGCGAGTACAAGGTTTACAAGAACACCCTTGTGAGAAAAGCGCTCAACGATCTCGGATTCAACCAGTTTGATGACGACCTGAACGGCCCCATGGCCATGACCTTCGGCTCAATTGAGACCAATGCAGCCAAGATCATGCAGGAAGCCCAGAAGACATATGACACCAAGATCACCATCAAGAGCGCCTTTGTGGACAACTCATACGTCAATGCAGACGGAGTAAAAGAGCTTGCCACAATGCCTTCAAGGGAAGAGCTGGTTGCGAAGATGCTTGGCTCAATACAGGCACCCATCGCAAATTTCGCCGGTGTTCTCAACAACCTCATGTCCGGCATCGTACGCGTGCTGGACGGCATAGCCAAGTCCAAGGAGGAGCAGCCTGCCGCATAAGCAGCGCCCCAAAGCACCGCGGCAATAGGCCGCGGCTCTTACCAGCGGCCCTGTCATGAGGCCGCAAAACAGCGGCATATGTCCGCAAAAGAGGGGGTGCGCACCCTGAATAAGCGCAAATCATAATCCAGTAAAAAACAGGAGTATATAACAATGGCAGACATTCAGAAGTTCATCGATGAGATCAAAGGAATGACAGTTCTTGAGCTCAACCAGCTCGTTAAGGCTCTTGAGGAAGAGTTCGGTGTAAGCGCAGCAGCACCCGTAGCAGTTGCAGCAGCTCCCACAGCAGCCGCTCCCGTAGAGGAAGTTGAAGAGAAGACAGAGTTCAACATCGTTCTCAAGTCCTTCGGCGAGAAGAAGATTGACGTCATCAAAGTCGTACGTGCATTCACAGGACTCGGCCTTGTTGAGGCCAAGAAGGCCGTTGAGGGCCTCGGCGTTCTCAAGGAGAACGTTGCCAAGGAAGAGGCAGAGAAGATCGTATCCGACCTCAAGGCAGCCGGCGCAGACGCTGTCATGGAGTAATCTCCGGTCTCCCGTCCCTTTTATATACCGGTCCAGGCTCTGCGGGCGCCCTGTGCGGCGTCCCGCACACATTGGCCCGGAGGCTGCAGCCAGGCATAAATCCTTCCGAAACTGAGCGCAAATGCACCTTTTGCGGCGTATTTTGCCCTGCCGGCAAGGTGAAATATGCGCCCGCGGGCGTCAAATGCTTGACTGTATGTTCATAAACAAGTAAAATTAAGGCAAGCCCAGTTTATCCGGGCGTGTCCTTTTGCGAGAATAGTTACAATGGTAAAGCGCATAGTAAAAACCTTCATATTAGGACTGCTGGCACTGCTGTTCATACTGGCCGCCAGCATGTTCGCCGCAGGATGCACGATTGAGACAAAGCATCCTGAGGTCAAGATAACCGTGACCTTCAACGATGAAGATTACGTAATGAAGTTTAAGCTTTACAGGAACATGTACCCTCAGACGGTGAGACATTTCATAGAGCTTGCCTCCAGCGGCTTCTATGACAACACCATAATCCATGACTATGTGGACTCCGATTCCTGGATCGGCGGCGGCTACAGCTACAACGCAGTGGACGAGGATGGCAACGCCATTGGCGAATCCTACGAAGAAGCTGTAACCAATGACCGTCTGGCAGACTATCTGACCAACAACGACAAAGAGGCAGAGTACACTGAAATGTACGAAAACGGCAGCTTTACCGCTTCCGTATACAGCAACAGCGACAACGTCAAGTACAACTCCAAGTCAGATTCAGAGGATGCACTCCGTACAGTGATGGGAGAGTTTTCCAACAACATCGGACAGGAGATAGAGAACGGCGCCCTTTCAGCTTCATACGGAACGCTGAAGATGTTCTACTATTCCTTTGACACGATGCAGCACGTGTTTGTGACTCCCAACAAGAAGCAGACCATCGAGGCTCTGTACAAGAACAACAGCGCCACATCACTGTTCATGATCCAGACAAGCTCCACGTCCACATATTCCGCAAGCAACTACGCCACATTCGGCAAGATCAAGGATTCAGATGACCTTGATGACCTCCTGGACGCCATAGATGACTACATCGATGACACCTACACCGATTCAGATGACTTCTATATGGATGCAGAGAACGTTGAAGTAAACCTTTATGACGACTTCGACAACTACGAAGGCGACAACGGTTTCCTGACTTCATTCACTCTAACCTGCAAGCCCATAATCATCAAGCAGGTCAAGGTCACAAAGTACTGATCCGGCCGGACTGTTCCTGGACAGCGGATTTATCCCTGGCGGATATGACAAATGCATTAAAACTGCCCCCGCAAAAGCAGGGGCGTTTTTGTTGCTGCCTTTCACCGTTTTGCGGCATGCCTGTTCCCTGTACCCGCCGTACCTGCTGCTGATGTCCCTGCCTTTATTGGCTGGCTGCCTCCACGGAAAGCACCTGTTCCCTAGTTGGGTAACCGTATCCATAAAAGAGACCTGTTTCCTATGCCTGCTGCACCTGCAGGGCATCCATGTCCGCAGGGTGCTCTGTATCCACAAAAAGTGACCCGCTCCTGAGCCGGCAGCTGTATCCGCAAAGACCACCGGTCCAGGGTCACAGCACAGAGGGACTGCCCGGACACAGGAAGGGTGCCTGTCCCGCAAAGGCCCGTATCCGTGCCTGTCAGGACATTGAAGGGCCCGTCTCCGGTCATGTTTCCATGGATTGTTTTCTGCCATTATGGAGCTATATGTTTTGTTTTCATGCTGTGGATGTGCAGTTTGCACAAAAGGCCGTGAGACAAAAATTATGCGTGAATTCTATTGATTTTGGCTTGTGTCTGGTATAAAATATTTGTACAACCCAAATTATGATTTACTGTTGAGGAGAAACATATGAACCTTCTGGAAGAAGCGGCTGAAGGCGAGTCCAGTGCCTTCATTGATTTTATGACGCGCCAGGATTTCTTCCTTTGGAACTGGTTGTGGATAGTGCTGGCGGTTGTAGTGGTGGTAGTCATAATCGTCATCATCTGCGTGTCCGTTAACATCAAGAAAAAGAAAAAAAAGGGTGAATATGTCGAAGCAGAGTCCGGCGAGGACAATCCCGGGACAAAGAAAGAGAAGAAAAAGGGCAAGAAGGCCGGGAAGGCTTCTGCACCTGCATCTGCTCCTGTACAGACTCCCGCTGCGGCACCTGAGCCTGCTCCGGCGCCTGAGCCTGTGCCAGCTCCCGCACCTGCTCCGTGGGCTATGCCTGCACCTGCACAGGATGTATACTTCGACCCGTTCTACGCACCTGCGCCCGCACGCAATCCCCGCCTTGCACCCGGCACATCCCTCATTATCGTGAGGGTGCCTGAGGGAATGAAGTCAGAGGGGGACACGTTTACCATACGCGCAGGACAGCCCTTCAACATTGATGACATAATAACCAGCACAGACCGCGGATACAAGTTCATCAGCTGGTCCCTGGAGTCAGACGGCCGCACGCCTGTCATGGCAGATGACGGAAAGACCATAATGCCCGAGGACGGTGTCACTTACACGTACATAGCCAACGTGGAGCTTACTCCGGAGACCCTGGCTGCTTCTTCGTCCGCCACAATCAATGTGCCTGCAGTCAAGGGGCTGCAGATAATCGGACCCACGCAGTACACCGCCAACGACAAGGAAGTGGTCAATGTGAACGGCATCAAGGTCCAGGAGGAGCCAGGATACATCTTTATGGGCTGGACGGTATACAGCACCAGCGGAAAGGTTAAGCTTGACCAGGACGGCAAGTTCACCGTCAAGGGCGGCGAGACATACAAGGTTGTTGCCGAATCCGCTCCCACAAACGTTCCCGTGCCCGCACCGGAGCCGGCTCCCGCACCGGCACCCGTTCTCTCATCCAGGATACGCATAGACCTCGAGAATGTTCCCGGCATAAGATACAAAGACGGGAACGCCATCTTTGTGAACGCAGGGGACAAGGTCAACGTGAACAGCATAGCATACACGCTTGACACAGGATGCAAGCTCACCAGCTGGACCATCTCCTCATCCAGCGGCAGGCCTGACATCGACTCCACAGGATGCTTCGTAGCCGCAGAAGGCAAGACATACAGGATAACCCCTTCCGTAAGCGTACCGGAAGGCACCGTAACCACGGACAACGGCATCGTTGCCAACTACTTCACGGACATCGTCATTGCTGTGGACGGCACTGTAGGAATTGCTATCACAGACCCCCATATCATAGCAAAGCACGGCCAGAGGATACACACAAACAGCATAAAATACACTGCGGATGCAGGATACAAGCTCGCCGGATGGACCCTGTATGCAGGAGACAGAATCCGCAACCTTGTTCCTGACGCATCCTTCACCGTTGTGGACGGGAAGACATACCGTCTTGTAGCCGTTGCCAAGGCTCCGGCAGAGTCCGGACAGGCAGGGGTAACAATAGACAGGGCTCCGGGGATTCGCATCATAGGCACCGATGACTCCATCAACCAGGGCGGCATGTTCCACATCAGCTCCATAGCATACAACCTCGACCGCAAGTTCGTGCTCAACGGCTGGAAGCTCTATGTGAACGGCACCCTGCAGGGAGGCCTTCTCACCAGCATCAACAGCTTCAAAGTCCAGCCCGGCATATCATACAGGCTTGTCCCGGATGTAGCAAGGGACATCGTAACTACAGATACCGCACCCGCTACGGCGCCTGCAACAAAGCCCGCAACTGCTCCGGCACCTGCACCGGTTCCCGCTCCGGCACCCGCGCCTGCTGCCGCTCCGGCACCTGCGCCTGCTGCCGCTCCGGCACCCGCGCCTGCACCCGCCGCCCAGGCTGAGCCTATCAAGGAGGAAAAGAAGATGGCAGATCCTGATACTGCAAATGAAGAAACCACACAGACTCTTGCAGATGATGATGCTGCGAAGAAGTCCGCAACCAAGGTATACCACGTGTCCAAGCGCAAGAGTGACGGCAAGTGGCAGGTAAAATTCGCCAACGGACAGAAGGCCATCAAGCTCTTTGACACCCAGCTCGATGCCATCGACTATGCAAAGCAGCTTGCTGTAAACCAGGAGGGCAGAATAGTCATCCACAAGGAAGACGGCACCTTCCGCAAGCTCACTTACAACAAGAAATAACCAACCCAGGAACGGGGCCCGACCTGAAGGCTCCGTTCTTCATTTATATCCGGCGCCTGCCACATGCCTTACTGCGCCTTTCAAGGCCCGGTTCCGGGCCTTCCAAAGCGTGTCCCGCAATATGCCTGCAGGCCCGTCACAATGCACTTATGTGCGTTCAGAGGCTCTCTGCGCCCTGTGGCATTCCTGTATCTGAGCGCATTCCAAAGTTCCATGGCAACTCTTCCCCCACAGCAGCATCTCTGCTCCGCAGGGGCATCCCTGCGCCCCATGCCGGTCCGTCTGAAGGACTCCGGGCGCATATCCGAACCGCATTGAACATCCAATATAAACCACAAACAACGGAGGACTTTAAAATGTTCAAGAAAGAATTCGCCGCAGAAGTTGCGGACAAGGCAGGCGTTACCAACGCCGTGGCAGGAAAGGTCATAGACGCTGCCATAGAGGCTCTCACTGAGCTTCTCAAGGACGGAGACAAGCTCCAGATCACAGGCTTCGGCGTGTTTGAGGCCCATGAGCGCGCCGCCCGCGAGGGAGTCAACCCCCTGACCCAGGAGAAGATAACCGTTGCCGCCTGCAAGGTTCCCTCATTCAAGGCAAGCAAGGCCTTGAAGGACGCCGTCAACGGCGGCGATACAGGAGACGAGGACTGATCGCCTCACACAGCTTCATATGCAGGCACATGGCTCCCGGCTTTCGCAGGGGGCTGATGTTTTTCCCGGAAGGGAGGAGATATTATACCTGTACGGGTATAGTTCATGAGAAAATTTAGAGAAATTTTTAAAAACACAGGCAAAAAACGTTTAAGATGGCGCAAAAGAGTTTATAATCATATATAGAGACAGTTTTTATTGTAACGGACAGGAGCATCACACATCATGACCAAGATAGACATATTTTCCGGATTTTTAGGGGCCGGAAAGACAACGCTCATCAAGAAGCTCATAAAGGAAGCATACGCGGGGGAGTCCCTCGTTCTCATAGAGAATGAGTTCGGCGAGATAGGCATAGACGGCGGCTTTATGGCAGACGCCGGCATCAAGATCAATGAGCTCAACTCAGGCTGCATCTGCTGCTCCCTTGTGGGGGATTTCGCAAAGGCGCTCAACAAGGTATACAACGAGTACCATCCGGACAGGATTCTCATAGAGCCCTCAGGCGTAGGCAAGCTCTCAGACGTCATCCGCGCCGTGGAGAACGCACATCTTACAGACTGCAAGGTCAACACTTTCACAGCCGTTGTGGACGCCAACAAGTGCAGAATGTACATGAAGAACTTCGGTGAGTTCTTCAATGACCAGATAGAGACAGCCGCCTGCATAGTATTCAGCCATGCAGACGTATGCAGCCCGGAGAAGCTTGCGCAGGCGGTAGAGCTCGTAAAGGCCCACAATGACAAGGCCACAATCGTGACAACCCAGTGGAAGGACCTGGACGGCAAGGACATTCTGGCCGCCATGGAGCATGCGGACACCCTTGAGAGCGAGCTTGAAAAGCTCAAGGCATCCGCCGCAGAGCATCATCATGACGATGATGACGATGACGATGACGAGTGCTGCTGCCATGACCATGATGAAGATGAAGAGGAGCACGAACACCATCACCACCATGACGAGGATGAGGAGGGCCATGAGCACCACCACCATCATCACCACGATGATGACGATGACGATGACGAGTGCTGCCACCATGACCATGACCATGAAGAGGGCCATGAGCACCATCATCACCACCACCATGCGGATGAAGTCTTCACCAGCTGGGGCGTTGAGACCTCCAAGGCCTTCACGAAGGAAGAGCTGGAAACAGCCCTCAAGTCCCTCACGGATGCCGTACGCTTCGGCACAATCCTGCGTGCAAAGGGCATAGTGCCCGCAACCGACGGGACCTGGTTCCACTTTGACTACATCCCCGGCGAGACAGACATCCGCACAGGCACTGCAGCATATACCGGCAGGCTGTGCGTCATAGGCAGCAAGATAGATGAGGAAGAGCTCAAGGAGCTGTTCGGCGTATAGTCCGTCAAAGCCCACAGGCTCAAAATGTTGCACATATGAGCGCTTGCAGCGCATAACAGACCATACGAGGCGGCAGCATGCAGGAAGTATCAGTATATCTCTTTCTAGGCTTCCTGGAGGGAGGAAAGACCAAATTCATACAGGAGACGCTGGAAGACCCCAGGATGAATGACGGGGAGCGCACAGTCCTTCTCATATGCGAGGAGGGCGAGCTTGAGTACGAGCCCAAAAAATTCAAGGTGGACAGCGTGGCCGTTGTAACCCTTGAGAGCAAGGATGAGCTCAGCCTTGCAAACCTCACTTCCATAACCAAGAAGTACAAGGCCCAGAGGGTTATAGTGGAGTACAACGGCACCTGGCTTCTCAACGACTTCTTTGACGCCATGCCTGAGAGCTGGGTCATCAACCAGATGATGACCTTTGTGGACTCCTCCACATTCCTGAACTACAACGCCAACATGCGCCAGCTTGTGTACGACAAGGTCTACATGACGCAGATGGTTGTCTTCAACCGCTTCAAGGATGAATATGACAAGATGGCCTTCCACAAAGTGGTCCGCGCCATCTCACGCCGCCCCGACATAGTCTACGACTACCTTGACGGCCGCACAATCTTCGATGACATAGATGATCCGCTGCCCTTTGACAAAGAGGCGGACAACATCCGGATAGAGGACCGTGACTTTGCCTGGTTCTACCGCGACCTGGCAGAGAACACCATGGACTACGCGGACAAGGTGGTAACCTTCAAGGGCATGGCCGCCGTCTCCCGCAAGAACCCCAAGGGGTACATAGTCCTGGGCCGTCACATCATGACCTGCTGCGAGGCGGACATACAGTATGACGGCTTCGCAGTAAACACCAACGGGCTTCTCAAGGACATCCAGACCCGCGACTGGCTCATGATAACCGCCAAGATAACCATAGGCTACAGCCCCATGTACCGCCAGGAAGGGCCCATCTTCAACGCCATAACCCTGGAGCGCACAGACCCGCCCGCAGAGGCCGTTGCAACATACTACTAAGCGCAAACAGCCCGGATATGATGCAGTATCCGGGCTTATTATTGTCATAGAGCACTCACAACAAAGCGGAGATTTGCCATGGCTGAAGACAAAGAAGTAACAAAGCACAGGACAATAATAGATGACAACAGCAAG
>JAJPYR010000072.1 GCA_021204825.1 Clostridia bacterium
GATATAATATAGTGTAGGGTGCGGAAGACATTGCTGTTGTTTGTGCGGAACCGGCCTCAAGCCTTGGCATGGATGCCGGAGAGGGGGTGTCACCTGCTGCCTGCAGGCATGAAACCTCTTTAAAAACGTACACAACAAATATACAGATGCATCCATTATGCTGTAATGCTCGGATTAGCATCAGAGAGAATATGATATGGAGATAGCATTTTTGTCAGAAAGTGAAGGTTTAGCCACAAGAACAGTGCTCGCATTTGCAATATGCAAGGAATACGCAATAGAGACCGATAACGAGTACACAGCATATGATGCATGGGAAGCTATAGAAGACGAACTGCATGTCACAGTTGATAAGGTGCGCCACGTGCTTTATCGTGCCCTGATATCTAAGAAGACTGGCCGCAGCATGAGCGCTGCAGTTCCTGTTACACTCAATCTTGCAGCGATAAGCAACTGGCTTAACAACTTTTCCATAGAAGCATTGGAGGCCTTTCGTAGCGATGTGAAGGCTGATCTTGTGCAGGAAAGGGAGATTAGAGTGAAAGAGAAAACTGCTAGGGAGGAGCTTATTGCACTTTATACTAGGGTAATCAATGGCGATATTGTAGAAGATGACGAACATGTAGATTTCTTCGTTTCAAAGAGGCAGAAGAGGTTCATCAAGAAGGCAACAAATCTGGATGTACAGGCTAGCCTGAATCACGTAGAAAAGCAAAACTTAGAACATATCATGATACGCCATGGAAAAGGAAAGGAAGGCAAGTCTCGGAACGATACTACAATGCTTACAGGTGACAGTGTAGGCGATATAGTGGATGTGCTTCTGCACTGTGATACTGCGGAGCTCACATATAATTCTGATGGCTCAGTTAAAACTTACTGGGCATATCCTGACAGAGATGGTAAGCCTTCATTGCCGGTTACTTTCTCTAAAAGGTTAAATAGCGGGATGATATGCGTTGTTGTAGAGGCAATGTCAGATACTAGGAAAGGTTTACTCAGAGTCGTGACATCATTCAATCACCACTAGATTTAGGTAAAAAAAAACATCCGGCGAGTAAGCGAAGATGCACCTACCTTATGACATACATCATAAGGTGTCCCCTCCTAAAACGTCCGAAACGCCCTTACTCCTTCTCCTGATGTTTTTCGAGTTTAGTTTACACCAGTTATGTTGCAAAAGTCAATAGTTCATTTATGAAAATTTTATGAAATATTTTACGATTTTTGCGTACTATATTCATAAATTCCGTATAAGTGCGAAATTTCAGAAACAGATAATGGCTTCACCTTCAATGACTGCTGGAGGGGAAAGCAGGGCCAGATCCTTGCAGGACATTTAGGCTTGGCAACTGCCGTAACGGATTCCGGACATAAAAAAACACCTGGCGAGTAAGTGGGATATGTGCCTGCCGTATGACTTTCATCATATGGCGTCCATCCCTGTAACGTCCGAAACGGCCTTGCTCCATCTCCAGATGTTTCTCTGGTAAAAGACACCCGGCGAGCAAGTGGGTGATGCGCCTGCCATATGACTGGCATCATATAGAGTCCCCCCCTAAAACGTCCGGAACGCCCATGCTCCTTCTCCAGATGTCTCTTTGCATACAGTATACATTACAAGGATTCAGACATCAATGGATTCCACAGGGTAAAATTACCCTATTTTGTAGGGATATATGTACAAATCCCGCATAAGCACCAGGAGCCGGACATGCTCCGGGAGCACATGAAAGTCAAGATTCAAACCGCTTTAAGCGCTTGTATATATCATTTGCGGCAAAGCTCAGGCCGGTATATTGGGCCAGCAGGGTTTTGCCTTTAAGGAGGGTTGTATGGAAAGTATCAATGAAAGCTGCATCAATGATGCGGATGAGTACGCCGCTTTGGCGCAGGATGTCATGAAGACATATGAGGAAATGGCCGTAAAGGCGGCCGTAAGCGTGAACAGGGATACATTGCAGATGTACTGGAGCCTCGGGGAGAAGATTTCCAGCGAGGATACAGTGCGCAGGCACGGGACCCATTACATAGGGGTGGCTGCAAGGCGCCTCAAGGCAGAACTGCCGGACAGGGACTGTTTTACAACAACCAGCCTCGGTTACATGCGCCGTTTTTACATGCTGTACAGGGGAGTGGAGCCGGAGGAGCTGGAAGCGCTTTTCTGCCTTCCGTGGTCATACCACAAGAGCATCATAGACCGCTGCACAGGGGACCCGGACAAGGCTCTGTATTATGCGGCTCTGGCGCTTGCCACAGGCATGTCCAGGGATGCGCTCAAGACGCGCATGGACCTCTCGTTCTTTGAGAGTGCCGGAAGGCCCGGGACGG
Organism: Clostridia bacterium; assembly: GCA_021204825.1. Classification (GTDB taxonomy): domain Bacteria; phylum Bacillota; class Clostridia; order Christensenellales; family Borkfalkiaceae; genus Coproplasma. The sequence continues at coordinate 2,332 of JAJPYR010000072.1, forward strand.
AGCTTAAGTTCCGTCTTCCGGAATACGGGTCGGAGCTTTGCAATGAGCTCATGCTGGATCTTGCGGACGCGCTGCCCTCAGGGCGCCGCATGGCAAAAAAGGCCAGGGAGCCTTTGAAGAAGTCCCTTACACGCTTCTTTCTGTACAAGGGGCTTGCGTACATAGGAACAGATGTGTCCGCGCGTGTGGGAGAGAGGCACGTATGCCTGGATCTCGTCATGTACATCCGTGAGATGCGCCGCTCACTTATTGTGGAATTTGTGGCAGAGGCCGTAAGCTCAGCGGACAGGGAGACCATCCTTCTCCACGCCGCAGCCCTGGATGAAACCCGCGCGGAAGGGGAAGGGGAAACCATAGGCCTTTTAATCTGCAGGGCAGAGGACGGCATATATGCCCGCTATGTCTGCCGCACTCCAGATATCCTTGCAGCCCTTCCCGCGGAAGAGGCCATAGAGGCGTATCTGGCATAGCCCTAAAGCCCGGACGGGCTTATGCTGTCTTCCGGATAAGCTTTGGAAGGTGAAGGCAGGCGCAGACCGGTTAAAATCCGGCAGTAAAAGCCGTTTTGCACGAAAACGGCTGCATAAAGAGTGCGGATGTTAATGAACTTTAACATCTGCAAACCCTTTGTTTAAACACGCATAAAAGCGTTTTTATATCATTATGTAAGGTGCGGGCACCGGAGCCCGCAGAAGATCATATTCAGGAGGTATGTCATGTGGACAATATCTAAGGCATTCATTATGAAGTGCACATTCACGCAGGGCAGGTTTTTCAGCATTCTGTCCAACTGGCTCAAAAGAGACGGCTCGCTGAGGGCTTTCGGAGAGGCCCTGGAAGGGACAGGAATAGAGAAGCTGTCTCTTGCCGGAGCAGGCTGCAGCTTTGAGACATTCTGCACGGAAAAAGAGGGGAAGAAGTATACAGCAGTCCGCTGCACAAAGGATGCAGACGGAGCAACAGGCACCATGGACGCCATATATGAACAGGCATCAGACGGCTCGCAGAAGGTGTATCTGCACATAAACGGCTTATCTGAGGGCGCCGGCAGTGCATCCGGCTTCGGATATGAGACGGTGCGCATGTTCGCAGGCTCCAGGTATGCGGAGAAGGGCATGATTCCCGTATCGGACAGGTCTGTTGAGGCTTCCATCGCGGAAGAGGGATGGCTCATACCTGCCATATCTGGGCAACATACAGAGGACATGGCTGTGGTAATCATATCCCAGCCTTTTTACAGGGCAGACTATGACGCGGATGCGGATGCGCTTGCAAAGGCTCTGGAAGGCGTAGCCTGCATAGTGTGCGCAGACAGGAGATACACCTGGCAGATGCGCAGAAGAGGATACATACTGCCGTACAACGGTGCGGCTGCGATATACATGAACGGCTCTAGGCGCGGCCTGTACAGGCCGGACCCTGCCGCAGGAGTGTCCCTGACAGAAACGCTCCTCAAGGAGACGCTCCGCCTTTCTTCCATGACAGAGCTTCCTTCCTGGGAGTCCCTCACTGAAGAGGGCACAGGCATGCAGGGGATGCATGCGCAGGACACAGATATGAATGAGCTTCTGGAAGACGCCTTTTCCGCCAACACAAGCCTGGAGAAAGAGGTACGGGAGCTCAAGGAGAAGGTAACGGCCCTCTCTGCGGAGAACAGCATGCTGCTTTCCAGGGCCTCGCGCCGCAAATCATCCACAGATGCCCCTTCAGCGGACTTCATCATACGCAAGGGCGATGTTCCTGAGTTCTATGACGAGGAGCAGTATGACATGATCATAAGCATACTCCAGAACGCTCTTGCGAACTGCACCGCAGACACCAGGCAGAAGGAGCTGCTTGAGCAGGTTCTCGCCAACAACCCCATACGCGGCAACGGGAAGGAGATCTTCGACACCGTCAAGCGCGTCTTCACATCCGGCCGCAGGCTCACTGCAAAGGACGCCTCGGACCTCAGCCGCGTGGGCATACGCATAGTCTCGGACAACAAGCACTACAAGCTGGTCTTCAAGGACAATTCCAAGTACATGTTCATCCTTTCCAAAACTCCCAGCGACCACAGCTGCACCGGAAAGAACATGGCATCCGAGATCATCTCCAGGCTCTCCGTCTACAAGAAGGCATAACGCCTTCCACAGCACTCTGTGCCGTCCCGTCATGGGCCGGACACAGCACAGGACACAAACTTCCAAAGCAGGAATCATACACATATATCCACGCAGAATGGCGTCTTTTCCTCTGCAGAAACACGCCAAACCGCTCCAGGCAGCAATCCAGCGCAGGGCGGACTTATTGACACCGGCAAAGCCCGGTGATACAATATGCCTGTTTGAAACAGATCTTCCGAAGGCCATACAGTCCCTTTCCAAAGTCTGCTGAATTCCCGGATTGCTGCAGTGCAGAGCATCCATGCGTGCACATGACAAATGCACATAACATGCAATCATGATGGGAATATTCGGTAATATATTTGGCCGCAAGTCAGGCAGAAAGTCATCCGGCGCAAAGCGTGATGACACTCGTATAACCATACATAGAAGGTTAAGGGATGTTACTATAGTCAAGGGTGCCCCCATGTCTTTTGAAGAGGCAAACAGAGGGCACTGCAATCCGTATTACTGGATGGGCCGTGGCCACAAGTCCAATTGCCAGGCTTGTATTGCCGCATGTATCGCGAGACTTAGAGGGTTCAGAGTCAGGGCGCAGGCATTCAGCATGAGAAAAACTGCTATGGTGAAATTGTCTAAAGACACATCACTGGCATATCTCACGGATAACGGCTTGCACCCTAATCAGGTAAGGATGCGCGGAGAAGATTATTTAAGTAATCTGAACAAGGTGATGAATGACGGCGATGTATTTAGTGTACAGTTCCTAAAAATAAGGAAAAGGTCTGGTCATATATGCATTGCAATGAAGGAAAGAGGTGATGTTTTCCTTTATGATCCTCAGAAGGGGACTGTAATGCGTTCTGTTTGTGACATAGACGGGTACATGAGGAATGCGGATAAGAACACTATCCAGATTATGAACCTCACACATGTATCCATAGATACAAACTTCTGCGGGGACATATTCAAGAAAGCAAAAAGATAGACTTTACAGGAGAATTGCATTATGACACGAAGAGCAGAGAAGAAGGTAAAGAGAATCATGCGTTGGTTTTCGGCCGATGGATATGAGCGCGGCTATGACTGGAAAGGTTATGAGGTCTACGAACCTGTGTATGCCAAACCTATGTACATCGGAGGACCATTTGTCATCTTTGTGAAAGGAAACAAAGTTTGGCTTGCTCCGGATGACGAAGGGGAAGAGTATATTCATTACAGCATACTGAAGGCAGATGAGGAAGAAAGAAGGGCAGCTGGTCAGACCTGATTCTGACTGCCTGCACTCAGATATAAAAAAACAGCCCGTATGGTCATATGGCCATATGGGCTTGAGTTTTAATTAGGGGAAGTACTACACAGTAGGGGCCATTAACGCGTCCCAGTAAAAAAGACTTGGGGTGAGAGACAATGACACGAAGGGCAGAGAGGAAGGTGAAGAGAATCATGCGTGGTATATCGGCCGAAGGATATGAGCGCGGCTATGACTGGAAAGGATATGAGGTTTACGAACCTGTGTATCCTGAATTTATGTACATCGGTGATGCGCTTTTTATCTTTGTGAAAGGAAACAAGGCCTGGCTTGCTCCATATGATGAAGGAAGAGCATATATACACTATAGTATACTGAAGGCAGATGAAGAAGAAAGAAGAGCAGCTGACCAGAACTGATTTTGGCAAGCATCTTGCAAGGCGTTTCAATGAGCCATATAGGATAGAATTGAGGTTTCTCTAAGAGAAGTCCCTTCACAGTATAGGCTATCAACGCAGCCCCGTGAGCTGAATTTTGAGGATGAGACAATGACACGAAGGGCAGAGAGGAAGGTGAAGAGAATCATACGTGGTATATCGGCCAGTGGATATGAGCGCGGCTATGACTGGAAAGAATATGAGGTTTACGAACCTGTGTATCCTGAACTTATGTACATCGGAGGTCCACTGGTCATCTTTGTGAGAGGGAACAAAGTTTGGCTTGCTTCACGTGATGAAGGGAACGAGTATATTCATTTTCGCAGACTGAAGATGGAAGAAGAAAGAAGAGCAGCTGGTCAGAACTGATTCTGGCCGTCTGTACTCAGATATACAAAAACAGCCCGTATGACCACATGACCATATGGGCTTGAGTTTCAATTAGAGGGAAAGTACTACACAGTAGGGGCTATTAACACGGCTTGGGGAGAAGGCTTGGAGGATGAGATAATGACACGTGCAGCCAAGAAGGAATTGAAGAATATCATACATGAGATGTCTGCTAAAGGATATAGGCGCGGCTATGACTGGAAAGGATATGAGGTCTACGAACCTGTGTATGCCAAACCTATGTACATCGGAGGTCCACTGGTCATCTTTGTGAAAGGAAACAAAGTTTGGCTTGCTCCGCATGACGAAGGGGAAGAGTATATTCATTACAGCATACTGAAGGCAGATGAGGAGGAAAGAAGGGCAGCTGGCCAGACCTGATGCTGCTTGCTGTCATTTAACAACAGCCCGCACGGCATCATGTCCTGTGGTTTGTGCAGTATGTCATTGCACGGGTGCCACGGAGTGTGCTAATATGGCACCATACAGAGGCATGCGAGAGGATATGAAGATACTCATTATAGACGCCCAGGGAGGCGGCATGGGCAGGCAGATTGTGGCTGCCCTGAAGCAGGCTTTTCCGCAGGATGAGATAACGGCCGCGGGCACAAACAGCGTTGCCACAACGGCCATGCTTAAGGCCGGGGCAGATCATGCGGCCACAGGAGAGAACGCAGTCATTGTGGGCTGCAGAAAGGCGGATGTCATAGTGGGCCCTGTGGGCATTGTTATAGCGGATGCCCTGTACGGCGAGATAACGCCTGCAATGGCGCTGGCCGTAGGCCAGAGCGGCGCGAAGAGGGTTCTTGTGCCAACGAACCTTTGCGGCAACATCATTGCGGGTGTCTCAGACTATTCTGTTGCGCATCTTGTGGCAGAAGTCACAAATGAGATTTCAAAGCTCCATTGACTTCCAGTCCCCGCATATGATACCATTTACACGTGGTCCGCAGGAAGCGGCCCCGGGGCGCAGAAGCGCCGTATAAAGCAATACTCAGATAAGGCATAAGGCATACCAGGAAGGCATGCGGTTTCCCAGAAGGGCAGCTGCAGGCCTTTTTACGTATATACAGCATTTGGCAAAGGAGATCATACACATATGGCATGTTTTCTCGTACCCGTGGCAGAGGCCATAGGGGTGACAATCGCAGGCGCAGTCCTTAAGCACAGGGACAAAAAGAAGGAGAGGGAGATGAAGGCCGTATCTGGCGCAGAGGAGCTTTCCGCGCAGAATACAAAGGACCGTTCCTCTGCAAAAAAGCCATTTTACAGGAAGCTGGACTATCTTTCATGGCTTCTCTGGGGCGGTTCACTGCTGCTTCTCTTTGAGCACATCTGGCACGGGGAGATTGTCCCGTGGTTCCCGTTCTTTACTGCGGCCGAGTCCGCAGAGGGTGTCATGACTATGCTAAAGGAGATGGGCACCGCAGGCGTTGCCATGGCGGCCCTTGTAACCTTAGTCTGGTGCGGAATGCTTGCCGTTTCAGCTGTCCGTGAAAGGCGCGCTGAAGCTTCAGAGGCCCTTAAATGACGCTCCTTGCAACCGTCTTCGCAGCCGTAATCTGCACTGCCGTCTGGTACAGAGGGGCGCCGGAGAGTAAGATGATGGTCTCAGTCCTGTGCTGGATATACTGGGGCGCAAGCCTAATGTGGCTCGTGGACGCCATCTTTGAGCTTGTGCAGGAAGGCTCTTCATACTTCACCCCGGAGCCTGCAGATATGCTCAATGACCTGTTCCTTGGCCTGTCTGTCATAGCCCTGGGGTTAGTGGTGTGGGTAATTGTGCTGCTCATAAAGGATCCCAGAGGAGTTTTTCTTAGGCACCGGGACAGCCCTGCAGACAGGGCTGCGGATGAATCCCACACGCAGGAAACGGCTTCTGCAGACCCGGCAGACAGCGGCTCCGGGCCGGATGAAGACCAGAATTAAGAAATATGTGCACAAAAGCCGGGAGGCATAAAAAGCTTCCCGGATCAGTGCGCTTTGTGATAAAAATTTCACATAAAAAAGTGTTGACATTTTGTGTACATGCGGTGTACAATGCATTTGCAACAAAGCAAAGGGCGTTTGAGACATAAACAGTTCTACTTAAAACAGACGTTGCTGAATCATTCATGCGGGTGAATGGGGCAGACCGACAGGCTTAAGTATATTCAGTTTATTCATATTATGCCGGAGAATTACGGGAAGGGAGCATGCCGGCGGCAGGGTATGCCTTCGTTTCTGCGTTATGCATTCCGGGATAGTCATTCGTCCTCTGTGATATGTTCATGGAGGTTTTTTGTTATATGGACAAAGAAACTATCGGGAAAGTGGAACAGGAGATAGGGTACACTTTCAAAAACAAGAGTCTTTTGGAGCAGGCTTTCACGCGCAAGAGCTATACGGAAGAGCGCAGGAAGGGTGAGAGCAACAACGAGATCCTGGAGTTCTTCGGAGACAAGGTTCTGGATTTCATAGTCATAAAGGAGATGGCGGACCATTACGGGGAACTGCATGACACCGGCTATTTCTGTGCCAGCAATGAAGGGGAGCTGTCCGAGGTCAAGAAGCAGATCGTGAACAGCAAATCCCTTTCAGCGCGCATAGATGATCTCGGCTTTGCGAAGTATCTCATTATGAGCAAAGGGGATGAAAAAAACAATGCGCAGGACCAGACGCACGTGAAGGAAGACCTCTTTGAAGCCATTCTGGGAGCTGTTGCCGTAGACTGCAGGTGGGACATAAGCAAGCTGCAGGTGTCCGTGGACATGATGCTCCACCTGGATGACATAGTGAGCAGAGACCTCAATGTTCATTATGACCCCGTCACTTTGATGCAGAGATGGAGCTTAAGGAAGTACGGCGTGCTTCCGGAGTACAAGTTCATACCGCAGAAGAACATGCCGGGAAGGGACATCCGTCCTTATTACGGGGAAAACGGCAGGCTTGACACAAAGGCTTATGCGCACGGGGATGAGGACTACAAGTGCATCCTGTATCTTGCAGGACAGGAGTTTGTGGGATACGGGTTCACGAAGAGTGAGGCAAGGTATGCAGCGGCTGCGGAAGGATATGATTACCTGGAGGAGGAAGGCCTTGTGTTCCTTATGGAGGATGACATAGAGGACTGTTCCGAAGAGCATGCCGTTTCCAATCTGCAGATACTTTCCTCGAAGGGATACTTCAAGACTCCGTCATACACCTTCACAGAGACCCATGACGGGAACGGGAACCCCATATGGAAGTGCGAGTGCGACATAGAAGGCTTTGAGTACAGCACCTGGTATGAGGCCGCCTCGAAGAAAGAGGCCAAGCGCATGGCAGCATATCATATGCTTGCAAACATTCTCCGCAACCAGATGGGCACCATCGGCAAGCTGGAAGGATAGCCTCATGTCCCTATTTACCACACACCAGGCTGCATGAAGCTCCCGGCAGACATGCTTATCTGCAGTCCATCCTGCAGCCCATTTGGCGGCCTACTCGGCGGCCAATCCGCGCAGGCAGGCGCATACGCGGACATGCGCACACAAACGCAATCATACACAAACACAAGCAAACACAAGCATACAGGGAGATACATATGAAAGTATTGTCCGTTGCATACACAATGAAACCCTCATTCACCCAGCAGGACTTCTTCCGCATAGTGGAGTCCTGGCTGGCCTCGTCAGATGTCACGGGTGAGATAGCCAAAGAACTTGCCTCAAGCCCGGAGAAGGGGAGCATGCATGCGGAGTCTGAGTACAGCATCCTGGACACCGCATGCCACTCCGGAGAAGATGTATCCTATACGGCCGTGAAGTTTGAGCACAGCTTTCATTCCAGCATCTGGACTGCGGAGATAATCCTGGAAGCCCGCGAGTCTCTTACACGCGTGTTCTTTCACATAATCTGCTCCGGACAGGGCACAAAGGATAACAGGCTGGAGCCGGAGCACTGTGACGTAATCCGGGCGTTCATCTCCTCCGGGTGCATAAAGGACCCGGTGCTGCCCTTCAAGCCCGTTCATATGGATTGCAAGGACGTGCAGATGGAGTGGCTCGCCTCGGCCATGCAGCCGGGATACAAGGATGACGTGCCTGTGGTAATAGTCTCCCAGTGCTTTGATTCCTACGGCTATGACGTAAACGTGGACAAGCTCGCAAAGAAGTTCTGCGGAATTGCGTACTTCGTTACCGTGGACAATGACTTCACCCGCACATTAAAATCCAGGTATAATCTCAAGCCTCCGTACAACGGCTCTGTAGCCATATACTTAAGGGGCAAATGGTACGCGCAGTATCAGAAGGGCAGGGATGAATACATAGGAAGGCCTCTGGACATTGCTGTGGAGGATGATATCTTAAGAGCTGTAACCTCCGGCTGGGAGAAGACGGCACCCACATGGGAGTACGTCTGCAGCGAAAGGACAAAGGCGGAGTCTGCAAAGCTCAATGCCTTTGTGAACGAGATCTTTGACAGCAACATGAACAAGGACGAGAAGCTCCGTCTAGCCAAGGAAAAGATAGAGGAGCTCTGGAAGGATAACGAGTCCCTGAAGACGCGCTGTGAGAGCCTTGAAGCGGCTTTCAGGGCAAAAGTGTCAGACAGCATGCTTATTGCCGCAGGGGACGAGAAGGAGCTGTATGACGGGGAGCAGAATGACCTCATAGTCTCTGTGCTCCAGAAGCACCTTTCCACAACCTGCAAGGAAGGGACAAGGCCGGAAGAACTCATAAAGAGCATCCTTGCAAAGAACAGCCTTGTAGGCGCCGGCAAAGAAATCTTTGACGAAGTCTCCGCCCTTCTTTCCAAGGCCGGCACCCTTAACTCCAAGGACATCACAGAACTGGAGCGCCTCGGTTTCACGGTGGTCTCAGAAAGCATGCATTACAAGGTAATCTTCAAGGACAATCCCAAATACTGCTTCTCGCTGTCCAAATCCCCCAGCGATGTCCGCACCGGCAAAAACGCCGCAGCGGAAATAATAGCCAGGCTGTCCGTATACAGATAATCCCGCACCCATGCACATACAGGCCCGCAGAAGGCACCTGGTGCCCATTGGCTCCTGTCTTCGGCGCAGGTCTGGAAGACCGTAACAAACCTGCAGCAAGCTTCAGGGCTCTGCCATAAAGCGCCAAAGTGTTGTTTTTTGCACTCCTGCATGGTATACTTTGGGCAGTAAGGGAAACAGCGGGGAGGCAGGCAATATGGCAGGTCGTCAGAGCATCAGTTTGAACGTAACATATCATTCCGGCGTGGCAGACGGAATAATAAGCATAACGCAGAAGCGTTCGCCTGTGCACATGTACATCATCCCAAGGAAGCTCCTCAAGGACGCCAAGGAGATAGACAGCATCTATGACCCCGGCATATACATGCTCATCAAAGAGGATGAAGAGAGGCAGATAGAGGACATATACGTAGGACAGACCAGGAACGGGCTTTCCAGAATCTTTGACCATGACCGCAAGAAGGACTGGTGGAACAAGGTCATTATGATCCTCGGCAACAGCGACACCTTCAACCTGGACATGATAAGCGCCCTTGAAAAGTACGGCATAGACAAGGCCTACAAGTCCGGCTACGCAGTGCACAACGAGGTCAACCCGCAGTACGTCATAAAGTCCAGCCTTCTCAATGATGTGGAATGGATCTTTGAGGAAACAGACTTCCTTCTCGCAACGCAAGGGTACAGCCTCGTAAAGAAGCGCCACAGAAAGCCCAGGGCCGCAAAGCCTGCCCCCGTTCCGGAAGAGCCTCTTTCAGAGGCGGAAACAGATGAGCCGGCTCCGGAGCCGGCACAAGAGCCGGGAAAGGAGCCTGCCCCTGCAGAACCTGCAGCACCAGCCCCGGAGGCACCAGCAGCAGAGCCTGCTCCGGAGGAGCCTGTACAGACAAAGCCGGAAGGGACTTGGATTTCGCTGGACAAAGAGTTCAGCCCTACAGGATACAAGATGCAGGCATACTCATACGCGGGCAGGCCATATGAGACGGAGTCATTCCGTTCATTCTTAAAGGACATAATAAACCTTCTATACGAAGGCCACAGCACAGTAATAGACGGCATAGCAGACGGAGGACACAAGCTCTCCGGGCGCATCCGGAGGAACCAGGACTTCACAAGAGCCGGACATATAGAGGGCACGGACATATACTTCGAGGCCAACTGGAGCGCTGCGGACACCATGCGCTTCGTGCGTGAACTTGCAGAAGCCTGCGGGGTAAGCACGGCAGACATATCCGTCTGCGTGCACTCCAAATCCGGCACGGCTGAGCCTCTGCCCGCAGCAGAGGAGCCCGGACCCAGTTACGATGTCTCCATGGACGGCATCCTTCATATCTCCACAAAGGAAGTAACCGGCCTTGGCACCTTCAACCCGGAGACAGGAGAGCTTACGGTTCTTGAAGGCTCACAGCTTAGCTTTGCGCACAACAAAGCGTACGGCAAAGCCAAGGAATACAGGGAGGATGCCGCATTCTGCGGATACATCCGGGAGGAAGACGGCTTCAGCGTCCTGAAGAAGGCATACACCTTTGATTCCCCCAGCGGGGCAGGGATGTTCATCCTTGGAAGGTCCGTTAACGGCTGGGTTGAATGGAAGGACGCAAACGGTGTCCCTTTGAAGGAACTGTATCCTAAAGAGTAACCCGCACAGCATACAGTCCAAGCCCGCAAGCAGAATCCAGTCCAAAGCAGCGGGCACAGACAATACAGTCAATAACAAGACAAGACATAAGGAATGCAGAGCGTATGGGCACAGCATTACTCGAAGAAGCCGCAGAGGAAGCGGAAGAGATACAAAGCTCAATGAGCGTGGGGCTCATTATAGCCATCCTGGTTGCCGTCATGCTTGTGGCGGGCGGCATAGCGGTTGCCATAAAGCTCCCCTCCAGGAACACCCCGGTCACGAGAATCATATACAGCATTGTATCTGTGGCTGTCTCTGCGGGAGCCCTCATTATGGGCGTCTTCGCAAACCGGGAGCATGCAATCGGAGAGGACATATTCTTTGTAATCTTCTTAGGGCTGTATGCCTTCGCTCTCATATGGCTCCAGCCAAAGACATTCATATACAACCTTCTGCTGGATATAGTCTTAGGCCTGGTGCTTACCATCCTTTCCGTCTTCATTGCCTCATACAACATCGGCTGGCTCCCCGGGCTTGCCATGATAATAATCTCCTTCATCTGCATGGGATACCATACAAGAAGGCTCATCAAGCGCAATAAGTACATAAGGTACCAGGAAGCAAAACTGGAAGAACAGCAGGCAGCAGAACCCGCACAGGCACCCAAAAGCGCTCCGCATAACAAGAGACAGTTAAAGCAAGCCATTATGTACTCCCAGACAGGCACAGAAGCGCCTGCAGGCGGCGCAGACGGGGCTAAAGCCCCTGCGGATGAGAAGGCTTTCAAGCCCTCTGCACAGCAGGACGGCCCTGCGGCATCCCTGGACGGTGCGGAGGACAGAGGGAAGAATGCAGAGAAGAAGCCCGCAGAAGAGGAAGACAAGGGGCTGGACCTGGACATAGACCCGTTTGACACCCTTTGATCCAGGCCGGCATAACACACCAACGCAGAACATGCATCCGCATGCGGATGCACATACCGGAGCCGGGCATGCAGGAGCCGGGCCATTCTTAAGATGGCGGCACAAAGTGCCGTGCATGCAATACCGGAATATTACCAGGAAAATCTATACAAGGAGAAGAAAGAAAACACGCCGGAGCAGGAGGGGCGTGCGGAAAGACAAAGGCATGAGCGTTTTAGTTGCTACTATTAAACGCGTGAATTACAACAGGTTCAGCGCCTGGGAGAGGGAGATAGAGAGACTGCCGGACTATGGCTGCATAGACGGCCATATAGATGACGCTGCGACTAAGAACAATTACCACGTAATATATCCCAAGGGGGATTACAAGACTCTGGCCAGCCCGTACGTCACGGACGGCAAGGGCAAGGATGCTTGCATGATGACCAGCATAGTGTACGGAGAGGCGCCTTTTTTCGACCGCTTCGGGGACGCAATGCGGCACCAGTTCTTTACAGACGCCGCCCAGTATTTCCTGGACACATACGGCAGGCGCAACGTCTTCACTGCAGCCGTTCATATGGATGAAGCCTTCCCTCACATGCATGTATGCTTCTTCCCGTATGACACAGAGGGCAACCTTCTGGAAATAGCCGCAAGAAACAACGGAAAGGCAAAGAGCGATTTCCAGGATGACATATACGAGAAGCTGGGCGTGCCCTGGCACATGGAGAAGGCAGACACGGACCACAGCGCAAAGCACCGCACCCATGAAGAATACCTGCAGGCAAGGCTCATGCACCGTTACCAGATGGAAGTGAATGACATTCTTAACCTGATAGATTCCAAGCGCCGCGAGTACTATGAGCTGGAAGAGGCCGTAAACGGCCTTGAAGACAAGGAATACACCTTGAAGCGCAGCATCCGGGAATTAACCCAGGCGCAGGAAGCCATGAAGGAAGAGTCCAGGGCCATCCATGCGGATATTCTGGAGGACATAGATTTCCGCGCGGGAATGGACCTTGCCTGTGCAGAGCCGGACCCGTCCAGGTCCAAGGACAAGTCCATACGCATCCTCAAGGCCCGCAACTATTACATGCAGGAGCGCCTTTACAGGGAGCAGGACAACACCAAGGAAGTCTTAGGCGAGCTCAATGACACAAAGGCCCAGCTTAAAAGTGCCCTGCAGTACAAGGACAAGGCTAAGGTGGCGGACATGCTGCTTGCGCAGTATCCGTACATATACAATTCCCTTGTGGCAAGCGCAGGGACCTCTTCCGGCAGAAGGAGCAAATCAAGGGACACCGGAGAGGAAAAGGCACAATAATACATACACACACGGAGGATCCATATGGAATACAAAGATCTGGTGCAGGAGAGATACTCCTGCAAGAGCTATGACCCGGACAAGGAGATAGAGGAAGACAAGCTCCGTTACATCCTGAACTGCGGACGACTTGCGCCCACTGCAAAGAACCTGCAGGAGCAGCACATCTATGTTGCGAGGAGCAAAGAGGCTCTTCAAAAGGTAGACCAAATCACCCCTTGCAGGTACGGCGCGCCTGTGGTGCTCATAATAGCCTTTGACTCCTCCAGCGTCTTCACATACCCAGGCGGCAAAAGGGACTCCGGCATAGAGGACGCAGCAATTGTTGCCACCCACATGATGCTAGCCGCCAAGGACTGCGGGATAGACTCCTGCATGATAAACAAGCTGGACCCGGACGAAGCCGCGTGCATCCTGTCCCTTCCAGCCAATGAGAAGATACTCATGCTCATGGATCTAGGTTATGCATCTGCATCCGCAAAGCCCCTTCCGAACCACACCAGCCGCAAGGGCCTCGCAGACACCGTATCCTGCATCTGAGACATAACCGGCAGCCTTGCGCGGAAGATAGGCTGGAGGATAATATTAAGTGCAGAATCGTCTGTATATTCCGGCAAAAAATAAGTGAAGTGGTGTATACATCACTTGCGGTATAACTCTAGAATTTTGGGTATATACCCGGACACTGCATAATTCACATCCCGGAGCCTGCTGCAATATTATGCAGAAGGCCCCATTACTTGAATCCGAAGTGCTGTTTATACACCAAACCAAGCAAGAGCTTTGCGTCCGGAGCTTTGCAATCACAGGATTTTCTGCTTCAAAAGCTAAGCTGTAAATGCTTGTATTCCGGCACAAGCCTGTGGTATACTCTATGCATGTGATGCATGCCACAGGGCATGCATTGCAGCGGATCCGCCGGCGGTCACGGACGGGAAAAGGGACAGGAACGTTTTATGGACATTACTGGAATCATAGAGCTTGTCATAATAGTAGTGCTTATACTGCTTATTATCGGAGCCTTTGTATGGGGGCACAATCACCACAAGAGCGATGCGGATGACGAGGAGAACCCGTTCACCTACGTGACCGTATACGTGGAGTGCACGAGAGACCATATCAACGACAATATCCAGTCCTACCTGGACCGCGGGTTCTACATAGCCGCCACCTACCCCGAGCCCAAGAAGGTTAAAAAGAACGAAGTTACCGAGTTCACCCTTATCCTCAAAAGGTATGCAGAGGACATTCCCGAAGAGGAGATGGCTGACTACAAGGAATACAAGAAGACTCATCCTTCCCGCAAGGGAGACGATGATGACGAGGACGAAGACTGACCCGCCCTGACAACTGAATATGAATAACAGACATTTGAGCTCCCGCACCGGAGCTCTTTTTTTGCGTGGGGTGCATGGGATGCATATTTTATGGATGTGATAAATAGAGAGCGTGTGTGGATCATATGTTTCCAGGGGTGTATCAACAATACCAGTTAATCTGTGTATATCTTTTGCAAAGCTTTGCATGAATTTTCATAATTGAAATTTGCCGCTTATACAAATATTCAATTTTAGTATCATGGATACCACTTTGAGATTTGCATGTATTTTGGACAAATTTCTGTAATTTAGAGAAATTTCTATGCATTTATACAATTCTGGAACTTTCAGGAATTATTGTCATATTACAGAAATTCTCGTATGCAGGATGAATGAGACTAACTTTGACATTTTTTTAACAAAATAGCTATATATATGCAAGAAATATAGAAGTAATATTGTAGTTTAGCCATAAATTTCGTTTTGAACCTTTACATTTTAAACATTTTCTGTTATGATGTTGACTTGCAGATATGTGCATTAAGAGACTTTTTTCTCTGATGTTAATTGCATAAAAATTCGAGGTCTGCAGACAGGAGGCAAATGAAGAAATTTTTAGAGAATTTCATTGAACACAGCGGGCTCAGCAACGGACTAACATTGCTGGACCGCCCTACGGGTGTCGGCAAAACTCATGACACTGATGAGTACATTTATGAATACACGGAAGATAATGACCGTTCAAAAGGTCAGAAGGTTTTTCTGTCCACCAGACTGCTGATCAATCTTCCTGAAGACGACATCAAGAGAAACTTTGAGGAAGGGCTTCATCCCGAAGACTTTGACAAAAAGTTTCTGAAACTGGAGAGCAATGTTCTTACTGCATCGAGATTCTTACTGTCCGATAAGCCTGAATATTCGGAGGCAAGGAAATTGATGCCTAAGGAGATCATATCAAGTCCCGAGTACAAGCGTTTTAAATCATATATTGATATTAATGCCAATGTCTCTGGACTTGCTCCGGAGGACAGTGACGGGCTTCAGAATGAGATAACAGACAGAGAGCGTGATTTAAGATATTCCCTCAAGAGACATATTTACGGGAAGTACAAGACTCTGGATGAGAGAAGAGAGGCAGTCACTCACGGGGAATACAGATGGGTATCAAAGATGTATCCTTCTGCGTTAATAGAAGAAAAGCAGATCATACTTCTTTCCATTGCCAAGATGGCGTACCTTATAGACCCTATTTATAAGGCGTCATTTCATTTCTACTCGGATAATCTGATAAAAGGATCCGTTATATTTCTGGATGAGTCTGATGACTGCAAGAAAGCACTTCAGTCAGCAATAATCAAGAACGGCGTCGGTCATGAGGTAGATCTTGTTGCGTTGGAGGAGAAGATTTATCTTGGCCTGCTCAAATCAGACAAGTTCCCCTCGGATATCACAAAAGAGTCTTCCTTTTTAAAGCATAAGCACAAGGATTCTAAGACTGATGACTGGCATCTGGTGGACAAACTGGACAGATTCAAGTATAAGGTGCAGAAATCACACGAAGAGTACAATCTGGACAGGAACTTCAAGACCCGTGAAGTGCAGGACAAGAAACTCAAAGCCTTCCTGCTGTACGATACAGAATTCAATTCCGTAACAGAAGGAACTCCAGTTGTGAAGTTTGACGAAGAATCCGGCCTTAATCTCATAGACGTCAAGAAAAAGGAAAACAAAGATGCTGCAGAAGACAAACCACAAAAGCAGTTGACCCCAGAAGAAAAGAGAGAGGCCAGGAAGGGCAACATGCATTTCATCCTTGGCAATCTGAAGGGTATCATCAGCATGTTCCGTAGCTGGCTGAAAGAGACTGCTGACAACTACATGCATCTCATTAACGAAAGGCGCAATCATAATGGGAACAACACTGCAGAATATACGCTGGAGCAGGCTGTGCACACCATTCTTAACCAGTTTCCGTTCTCAGATGATGATAAAAAGTATTTTGAGATGCCGTATCAGGATGTATCCTCAATGGACAAGCTGGAACTGTCCTCAGCATTTGATGATTCCTTTTATATGTCAGGTTTCTCCATTTTTGATTTCAGGGACAGCCCGGACTCAAACATGAAGACCGGGATAATCAACAAGGAGTTCTTTTTGACACCTGAAAAGATACTCCTAAGCCTTGCTGACAAGGCCAAAGTCGTATGTGTGTCAGCTACTGCATCCAATTCCACACCGCTTACAAACTTCGATATAGGTTATATCAAGACCGCCTTGGGAGACAATTTTTATGTCCCCCGCGAAGAGGACAAGAAGAATCTGGACGCCGAATTCCAGAGAGCTACGGCCGGATACAAGGATGTGAATATTCATGTGGTAATCGTGGATGAAAGATGTCCTGCTGAATATGGGCTGGCCTGGTGGAGGACACTCAATGTAAGTGAAGATGTTGCCGAAGCCATGTGGAAGAAAGTCAAGCTTAAGGTTCCGGATGAGCCTGAGCTGGATCTGGAAGTGCAGAAAAAAAAGATTGCAGCCGCTGCGGATCTGGCAGCAGACGTTCCCGTGGACAATGAAGGCAAGACCAAGTTCTTTAAGAAAGAAAGATACTTCTGTATAGTGTCAGCTTATGAAAAGTACGGGCAAACTGCGGCGCAGGCATTGCTGTGCTATCTGAACAAGTATCCGAAGGCCGATGACAACAAGCTGGACATAAATTTAATCAGGGAACTGTGCAGTATGGTAAGCCATGATGAAACCATCGCTCCAGAGCAGTGCATAACAGTGCTCACAAGCGACAAATTCGAAGATCAGAAGAAAAACGTTCAGAATGAGCTTACGGAAGGGAAGCGCAGGTTCATAATATCCGTTTATCAGTCTACAGGCACCGGCCAAAACATGCAGTATGCAATACCGCAGAGCCGCCTTGGCGAAACTGTGCGGAGCAATGATTTCGAGCGCAGCAAGGACTAGCCTCCTGAAATGGACATAGAGTGCATCTATCTTGACAATCCCACAAACATTCTTGTGAACATTAACGGCGATATGAGCGAAGAGGACTTTTATACGGCCCTCTGTCAGCAGGAGAGTCTGAGAGAGACTGAAGAGCTTACCAACGGACAGCTCCTGGATTATATGACCGTGACATTCAATAACTACTACGGCACAGGCGAACGTGCAACAAGGCACCTGACCAGTTTCCAGAGCGTATACAACAGTGCTGCAGGAATAATGCTGCAGGCCGCCGGAAGAATCTGCCGTACGCAGAACAAGGGGAAGGACATCTACATAATGCTGAGCAGAAGGGCGGCAAGAAGCATTGCCTTTTCTGATATAGGCGAGCTTCCCATGACTGTTGAGTTCCGTGCGGTTGTGGACACGATACAGGAAAGAACTTTGGGTCAGATTCTAAAATCCCGCTCACTGAAGGATATTACTGCCGTCAATGACACCAAATCCAACAGAACCGGCGGTTTTATCCGCAGGCTTATGCCTGTGGACATGGATGAGGATTGGACTTCGGAGAACAGGGATACGTGGAAGAACCTCCGCTCTTTCTCATTGCGCTGTCCAGGACTTAATAAGTCTGATATAAGTGCCATGATCGGCACCAAGCATGTGATGAACAGGGATGAGCAGTTCATAGCACGCAACGGGTACATAGATCTCATTGCGCCGGGCAACACATATCGCTACACAATGACAGGAGACTACACTGGGATAAAAACCTATGTGAATGGCATGCCTGTACAGACAGGCAAGGGCAACAGCAGTCTAACTGTATATACAATGTCTGAAGATGATGCAAGGCTTCAGCAGATGCTGGACATCCCGTATAAGATACATGACAAGGATGGCCGTGAAGTAATCCGTAAAGTTCGGGATTATTTCATGGATAATCACATGGCAGTTTCTTTCCCTCACGCGGATCTTGCCATGTCTCCTCCGGTATACAATAACATATACAAGGGAGCTCTTGGCGAAACCATAGGCAGGCTCATCATTAATAGCTGCCTTAACATAGACTTGGAAGAGATAGAAGACCTTGCACTTTTCGAGACCTTTGACTTCTCATACATGGGACAGTACTTCTTTGACTTCAAGCACTGGAAGAACGGCTATATTGTGGACAAAGACAATTTGGTCAGAAAGATTTTCTTCAAGCTCCGCAAATGTGGCGGTAAGGTCGCATTCATCATAAATATCATTTCTGACAGGAAAAGGAAGCCGAGGCTGTATAAGGGTACATATGAGAACAGAGGCCTGACAATTTGGGAGATTCCTTATCTGTATCACACGCCGGAAATGGAACTGAATACCGATGCACTTGATGCAATAATGGGGGCCATGAACATTGGAAAAACCGATAATCATCAATAAGATAAATTTCAATCCAGACTATAAAAAGCTGGACAAGGAATTTGATTTCTTCGTTCTCAGCAAGCGCGATCCGAATCATTATTATTTTTCGCCGTTTTCAAGGGTTCTTGACCTTTACATGGAGGAAAAAAATGTGGTAGCAGTGAGGTTCGGAACGTCCAAGGGAGAGAATACAGAGATGTACGTAATTATGGACCACAAGAATCCCGGAGACAATAAGGATCTTTTGGACAAAGCAATAGTGGCGTGCACCAGGAAGGATGGAACAGATGAAATAATCTATTCAACGAAAGTTCCGTCTTATGATTCACGCCTCGGCAACGGCATCCTGGAAAACCTGCTCATGTATGCTCTTGGAACCCCTAAGGATCCGGCGCTGTCATTTAACAATACCACAGGCAGATTCTATGTCTTCCATGAAGACTTTGATGTCAAATACATTACAGTCGGCACGGGCAGAGACAAGACTAAAGATGTATATCAGGTGACGCCTCTTGAAATCCAGATTGTGGACGGTTCAATCCAGTTGTTTCTCAGGTCATTCACCAAAAAGAGATATATACAGAGTCTGCTGAACAAAAGGATTGCTGAAGGGCGCAGATATAACTACTACAACATCTCGATTGCTCCCGGACTGAATTCCATCCGCAGGCATCCTGCCCGCAAAGGGGAATGTGATGAGTTCATGGATGACTTTGTCAATCTGCAGCGCGAAGGCAGGAAGTCCACTAAGAATTTCTTTAATGTGTATGATTATAAGAAGCTTTATTCCACAAAAATGGGGTTGCTCCACATGGTTATTACTGAGTCAACACCCGCTACAATGGAATGGCTTCAATTGGGTTTCAATCACGTGAGCGCGCTGGGAAGAAGGAGAGGCTGTTCTATTCAGAGGACAAAAAGAAGGAACTTAAGAACAACATGCAGCAGTCCGTCTGGAACAAGAGAATCTTCATTGTGGACAAAGTCTGTAGCAGAGAATCCGAAAAGCTGATATCCATTCTTATGGAGCAGATTCCTGAACTGCTTGATGGCGAGTACGGAGTCAGAATATATCCCATGGAAATCCCGGAGATTTCGGACACAGACCTCAACATCGTCATTATCCATGATCAGAAGTACTACCAGGACAATCCGGCGGAAAAGGATCCATACAGATTGTATCCCGACAGGGCAGTGCAGCATATAACCATAGAGAAATGGTCCAAGAATCTAAAGGAAAATGATGCCAGTGACAATAATGATGCCAGTGACAATGCAGAGGCACAGCCCGATTCTGATGCAAAGAAACCTGCCCTTGAGCTGATATCAATGATAGGCACATCACTGGATGAGCTTATCATTGAAGACGACATCATTCATCACAGAATCTCCATTTATGACTGGAAATCATTTGCAGGTGACAATCCTCAGGTATGGACATTTGTGTGGGCAAGGTCTTATTACGATAATGCAAAGGACCCTAATCCCGATAACGGAAAGCGCAAGCGCCACAACGCACGTGAGTATTACGTTATGGCTGTTCAGCCTGACGGAACATTCATGATAACAGGCCCTGAAGACCGTCCGGACTTTATAAGCCCGTTTGCATTGATGGCAGAAAATGACGAGAAGCAGTGCTCGGAAGTCGATGACCCCGAATTTGAAGACGATGAATCCGATGGAACTGAGTTTGTCATATGCGGGGATGATGTGCAGAACACAATCACTGTAACAAATCTGTTCACCATTCCTGACATGGAAGAGTTTGTGCAGGTGGCAGATGAAGCCCGCAAAAGGGATGAAATCCTTTATCCGGATAAAGAACCCAAGATAGGCAAAATGGAAACCAGAAAGAAAGATCTTATGGATAAACTGTATGGCTCTCTTATGGGAGTGGATTATTACCTTGAAAACGGCAATGCCTACTATTATGTCGGGCAGGACAAGGGGCTTAACAGCTCTGTACCAAAGGCGCCTGTAATACGCGAGGTACAGGTACAGTATGGGGACCGTCTTCTGATAGAAGAGATACTGGATCTGCTGGATGCCAGATTCGTACGTTTTAGGCGTCCCACAGTCCGTCCATTCCCGTTCAAGTACATCCGCACGTTCGGATACATGAACGGTTTTATCCCTAGGAGCGAGCTGGATTAAGCAATCCGGAATCTTTCCAGAAACTTACACAAAACTCATTCCTAACAGGCCTGCGGAGCAATGCTTTGCAGGCCTTTGCTCGCTTTGTGCAAAAATACGATATTTGCAGCATACTTCCGGGGCAATGTGCAGTTTTCCTGTATCATCTGCATGCCCTTACAAGGTAATTCCATGTACACTTTTCAGTAGGCAATATTGTGTTTCTCCTGCAGCGTAAGAGTGGGTATGGACAGATGTCCACACCGTGAACGCATATGCAAGTTGCCTGTCCAGGTCCTGTGCCGTAGTATGTGAATGGTCGGACAGGTGCCGGCGTTATGGCGGGAAGATGCTGCTTTGGCGTCTGTACAGTGCTTGTTGCAATGACAGAGGCGGAAAGCAAAACAGCCGGATATGTGAAAATTTAAAAGAAATCTTTATAATTGTGTTTAAGATAGCCGAAAAGCGTTTATATTATATAGTGTAAGGAATAACTTAAGGAGGTTATTGATGACGGTATGATTTACCAGAACATACAGTTAAATGATCCGGGCGGCAAGTATGACAATTACCGGACGGACTTGGTTGCAACGGTCTGCTATCTGGCGGGCCTGAGCGATGATAAAATGGAGATGGACCAATTCAGCAAGGAAAAGGTAGCGGAGCTGAGGAAGGATGACAGGGCCACAACAATAAGATATCTGTGCTCCATAAGGATGCAGATCTTCCGGAATTACAAACAGATCTCGGCAGCCAAATTCCAGCCTGGCTCCGAGACGGACAACTTTGAAAAGTGCTTTGACAAAGATCAGGTAAAGTTTTTAAGGGAGAAAGGCATAGAGTTCGTGCACGTCAACATGAAGGGAACGTCAAGCATCTTCATGAACGTTGCTTACATCAACCAGTACATACTGGACAACATTGACAAGATAAAGCCCCTCATTCCGGACTGGATCAAGTTCGAGTACATCCGCTCGCTGTTCCTCATGCCCAAGTGCAACGCAGGCCCTTCGGGGTCGCTTGTGCTCACGCACCAGAAACAGCAGAATGTGTTCAGCAACATCCGCAACGAGATGAACTCATACAATTCAAACAAGAACAGCTACCCGTACCAGCTCTTCATAATGTGGCCGTACACCCTTTCGGAAAAGGACGGCAATGTGCTCTTCAATGACGAAAAATTCCTCAAGATGCTGTACGGCGCCAACAGGGACATCTTCAAGGCAAGGGAGTACGTCATAGACGCACCCGTCCAGGCCAAGGAGAGCTTCTATGACTTCGTGTCCCAGGCTGGCTCCGTGGCCATATTCGTGGACTGTGAGAACGTAACCCCGTACAGCTTCGTAGGCATGTTAAAGGGGCTGGATGCAGCCAACATCTCCAAGATACGCGAGATAGTTCTCTATGATGACGAGCACACGTCAACGGCATGGGACTACGTCTCATCCTACGTGGATCTGGACATTCCCATTACCCACAAGGAGATAGAGCGTGTACTTGACAACAAGTCCCTCATAGACACCGTAATGACGGCAGGCGTATGCAAGTCCTATTACGAAGACCACGTGGACTCCGTAGTCCTTGCCTCATCCGACTCGGACTTCTGGGGGCTCATCACCACCGTATCCCTTGCCAAGTACTATATCCTGAACGAGCGCTCAAGAACCTCCCAGACCATAATAGACAGGTTTGACCAGAAGGGCATAGAGCACTGCTTCATGGATGATTTCGCTCAGGACAAGGTGCAGCTCTTCAAGACCCAGGTCCTTTTAGGAACGCTTAGAAAGCGCATCTCAAACTTCAACGAGACAGGCATCTGGCAGGACATGGACGCAAACCAGCTTGTGGACTCCCTGTTCCGCGAGGCATACATAACCGGTGCGGACACCCAGATGGAGCAGGAGAAGAAGACCTTCATAAACACCTATCTCAAGGGCGGCTTCACAATCAAGTACTCAGAAGACGCAGAGGGAAACCGTCCGTTCCGCATGGAGCTTAACCGCAAGTAATCCCATATACCACACAAAGACATTATCCCGGGTCCATGCGGCCTGGGATTATTTTGTGTCTGTTTAGAAACAACAGTTCGTACTTTGTGCAGATTGCATAATTTTTGCAGTCTGGATTTCCACCCGGATACATGCACATGCCCTCTGTTGCAATTGCGTGCAAGCAAGCAGTGCCGGAGGAAGATTCAGGCCGTTCCGGAATCATTAACCCATACAGCCTGTATCATTATATGAAGCAGCAGAGTGGAGGGAGGGCAGGAACAGATAGACACGGGAATATGCTCAAAATACGTGAATGAGCATATAAGAAAGGACCCCGTGGTGAGCGGGGCCTTTTCTGGAAACAAGATATCATATAGAGGCTTTTATAAATCAGATCTCTCTGTATTTTTTGCGGTACTGGAGGGGAGGCATTCCGGTCTCCTTCTTGAAGAAGTTGATGAAGTAATTGTAGTCGGAGAAACCGGTGTCATCGGATATCTGGCGCAGGGCCTTGTCGGAGGAGACTAAGAGCTTCTTGGCAAGGTCAAGGCGCTTGTCGGCGATGTATTTCTGGACCGTGGTATTGAAGTTCTTGTCAAAGATGTCGTAGAGGATATGCCTGGCCACGTGGAACTGCTCGCACAGCGTCTCGGCAGTTATCTTTTCGTCTATGTGCTCTTCTATGTACTCCGAGATGAGCTTGGCAATGATGGGCCTGTTGAAGCGGATGACTTCCTCGGTGCCTACGATGTAAGAGATGCAGGACTGGAGAATCAGGATGGCATCGTCTATGTAGCTCTTGTCAAAGACGGGAAGGGCCCGGAAGGCGTCCAGCATCTTCGCCTTGTCCATTCCGTACCTGTCACAGGCCTCTATGGTGCGCTCCTCGGACGTATACTCATGGTCTGCGTCACGGAATTTGCCTATCATGAGATATGCCACAATGATGTCATCGCAGAAGACCGGGGCCACAGCCTCGCATATGCCGGCATGGCAGGTGTACTTTACAGTCTTGTGCGTGTCCCTGGACTCAAAGGCGTGCATCATGTCACACTCATGGCACATCTGCATGCGCTTTTCATCCTCACGGATGTACATGCAGTAATTGGCCCATTCTCCGGTGTGGTACACGCAGTTGAGCTTGTGGTCGAACAGGGTGACTGTTACATTGAAACACCTGTTGTACGCGGACAGGAGCCTGTCCAGCTTTTTTATGTCAAACGTTATAGGCATGCACCTATTTTAGACACCATAACTTTCAAATGGCAAGCAATCCGGGAAAGAAATGCCGAAATTGTGTGCAGACTGCATAAAAATGGTCAGATTATTGCATTCTGTCCATTAAAAACAGTCCGGATTTAAAACACGATTTCTTAATTTTTTCGGAAAAAAATATCGACACAAGACCCGCTGGCGTTGAAATTGGAAATTCCAAAATGTTAAAATGTTAGAATATAACATTTTTAAATTCACAAAACGTTATCTTTGTTCATTATCTTCCAGCTCCCATGCGTCCGCGTGAAGATTTTTAGCGGTGAAAAAAGTACACGATTTTATAGTTTTGCGTACAATATTCTATATACACAGCTTTTCCCGGGTGCTAAACTCGGAGGCGAATTTTTTTAAAGGGCGCAGTGCGCCCTTAAGGACAGCATGGCAGATCAGTTGATACTGAATGTAATACACAGGCCGGAGCTTTCCCCGGAATATGCGGAGAGGGCCTTGGGGGGAAGAAGGGACGTGCAGGATGAGAGCCTGGACATCTTCCTTTTCCAGCAGCAGGCAGCTCATGAGAACGGCCTGAAGACAACCATACAGATTACATATGCGTCCCTCTATTCGGACGCCATTATAGAAATAGCCAAAGAGCACCATGAAAAGTACGGGGATGAGATTGGCCTGTCCCTTTTAGGCCTGCCCTGCAGACAGTTCCGGGAGAAGTATAAAACAGAGGACTTCTGCATCTGGATGTTTGACAATGACACGAAGAGGGCCATCATAGATGACTGCTTCTCACTCTTTTATGAGAAGTTCGGCTTCTATCCGGAGAGCACCGGGTCATACTTCCTGGATGCATACACTATAAATTACATAAAGGCAAAGTACCCTTCCGTGAAGTGCGCCGTTGCAACATGCTGGGAAGAGGGACCCAAGGCATACCATACATGCAACAACTCCTGGTACACCTTCATGGACGGCGGCTGCTGGAACCCGTGGATTCCGTCCAAGGTCAATTCCCACATCCCTGCGGAATCCGAGGCTGATGACTCCGGCATAGTTGCCATACCCCATCTGTCCCGTGACCTTATGGCCTGCTTTGACGGCAACGGGTCCAACTTCGGCACCCATCCACAGAATGTCCTGAGGGGCATGATATATTACAGGGACAGGGAAGGGACGGAGTATCCGTACCTGTACAATCTTATAGACCAGTACCGTCATTTAGGGAAGTACAATGACGGGTTTTCGTACAACATGATGTTCGTGGGCCCCGGCTGGCTCAACAAGGCCGGCAGGTGGGAGGCCCCTTATGAGCTCCTTGCCAAGTCCTATAAGGACGGCTGCAGGTATTACGGGAACCTCAAAAAGCAGGGACTCCTCAAGGACCTCACGATGAGTGAGCTTGCGGATTATTACAGGGACACCCACACGGATTACAAACGCCCGGAGTGCGCCCTGTGGAAAGACATCCTGTACGGGTCCAATAAAGAGTACTTCTGGTATGCGGATCCGTACATGCGCTGCTGCCTGGACTTCAACCAGGGCGGGGCCATGATAGACTTAAGGCCTTATGCAGCCAAAATTCCCCAGGAGACAGGCATAGGCACAGAGAACGTATATGATGCCTCATACCCTTATCTCATCCAGGCCAATTACAGGGCCGGCTACTTCACTCATTACGCCGGTGCAGGAACGGTGAAGTCCTGCAAAGTTACATACCATGGCAGGACTGCAGACCTTTGCCTTTGCAAGACCATGGCCACATTCCGCAAGGTCCCTGAGGGGGTGCAGATAGTCTGTGACCCCGTAACCGTCTCCCTGGACGGTCTGGACATACATATCCAAAGCTCCTTTACCTTCCTGGAAGGTGAAGGCAAGCTCATAACCCGCAGGGAGATCCTCAATGACCTGCACGGCGAGACAGTCCGCATTGAGGAGTACTTCACTGCCGGATACGGCAAGACAGAATACCAGCCAGACATGACAACCATGACACTTTCCGCCGGAACAGACACCATACAATACGGATACAAGGGCCGCAAGGTCTTCTGCACAGAGGGTGCGGAGAAGTATGCCACGGCCTTTATCCCGGACATCTGCACAAAGGTGCAGATGGGAGGCATTGCGGACAGGGCGGAAGCAGAGGAAGGGATAGCCTTCTCACCTGTGTTCCATCTGGCTGTCACAAAGGAGATTAATGAAGGAGGGCTGGAGACATGGCTCAGGCTGGAAAAGGCAAACTGAATTACCGCTGCCCAAGATGCTTCATGAGGGACATAGACATAGACATGTTCTATGATGACTCCACGAAGCTGTATTACTGTCTCCGATGCTGCTTCACCGGCACAGAGGAAGAAGTCTTAGCACTTAATGAGCAGATAAAGGAAAAGTACGGCAGGCTCCGCCAGCGCGTCATCTCCTTCGGAGAGGACAATGAGCCTCCCGTCTTTGCCCCCCATATCCCCGGCCAGCAGTAAGTGCCTCTGGCGCGGCCAGAGCACCTGTCCGGAAGCATCGCTCCCGCGCTGCAGCCCATACAACCCATGCCGGGCATAGATCCGTACACCAATACAGACACAAATGAAGCCACTCAAGGCATGCAAGGACGTTCACTTACCGGAGGAAACAGGGCACCAAAACATACACGGCACAAGACAACTCAATATACACACAACCGCATATACAAATACACATACACATGCCTGCATAACTTCCCATGCAGGCAGGACATACACCTGCTGCATACGCCATGTGCAGCGGCGAGAGCTTAGCAACAAGAGACATACACAAAATCCAGGGCATGCCGGAAGCCATGTCCAGGATGAGGCCCTCCAGACATACAGCAGTCAAAGGCCCGTATACACAAAAGCCCCTGTTCCATGTACATTATTATCATTATACGGAAGGAGAATGCAGGGCCTTGGGATACGGGGAAAAAGGAGAGGCAGACGGACTTAGAGGAAAGACATACGTTATATGAAGCTTGGAATAGATGTGTCCACGTACCTGGAAGAGCTGGAGCACGGAGCCAGATACAGTGACGGCTCCGGGAAGGTTATAGACCCCCTGGATGAGTTCATCTCCAACGGTGTAACCGGCATGCGCATACGGCTTTGGGTGTATCCCAGATCTGAAAAGGGCGAGCCGTACTTAGCCGGCAACTGCGATATACAAAACTTCATCCGGCTGGCCACCCTGGCGCAGAGGAAGGGTTTCTCCATAATGCTGGACTTCCATTACTCTGACTTCTGGGCAGACCCCAGGAAGCAGGGAGTCTCAAAGACATGGCATTACAAGACCCCGGAAGACCTGATGCAGCTTACATACAGTTACACCAAAGAGACGCTTAAGACAATACGTGCGAACGGTATCTCCTTAAAGTACATCCAGGTTGGCAACGAGATAACGAACGGCATGCTGTGGCCGTACGGGAGGCTGATAGAGCAGCCGGACAAGTCCCGCACCAACTACGAAACCTTTACGAAGCTCTTAAAGGCAGGCATCAGGGCCTGCCGTGAGGAGATGCCGGATGCTGCCGTTATACTGCACCTGGAAAAGAGCAACGACCAGTTCATCCACAACGAGTTCCTGACCAAAATGGAGGAGTATTGCGTGGACTATGACATAATAGGCTATTCCTATTACCCATACTGGCACGGCACCATGCAGGATCTGTTCGCTAACACAGAACAGGCGAAGCGCTTCCGCAAGCGGCAGATGATAGTTGAGACCGCCTATGCCTTCACCGGCAAAGACTACATGGACGAGCCCGGTGTCCCCAACAACCTGGCTGTGAACGATGACAATCTCGAAACCCTGAAGCAAGCCGGCTTCATCCATGAATATCCTTTCACCCCGGCTGGCCAGAAAAAGTTCATTTCTGACTTCCTTCAGGAAGCCAAAAAGCACGGCATCGAATCGGTATACTGGTGGGAGCCTCTCTGGATTCCCGGTCCCGGCATCTGCTGGGCCACACCGGACGCCATGCTCTACACCGGAGACACTCCAAAAGCCGCACGCAACGAATGGTCCAACCAGTGCCTTGTGGACTACAACGGCCGCAAGCTCCCCGCCTTTGACGCATTCTCCGTTAAGGACAAATGGAAGCAGCAGCGGCAAAGGGGGGAGAGAGGGAACCAACACAGTGACCAGGCACAGAAAAACACGCAGCGGAAGACCCCATAAGCACCTGTGCAAAACTGTCTTCCACACCCGGTAAACCCGTGCGGGATTATCAAAACGGTTTTAACGCGAAGCGCCCGAAAGAGTGCGGCAGCGTGGAAACATATGTATCGCAACTTTCGCAAAAATAGCGAAAATTGCAATATATATTTATAAAATAGTTAAATACTGCACTTAAAAATAACGGGACGTCCCGTTATTAGTGCCTGCTTCGCAGGCACTATACCCTCTAATAGCCTTAGACGCTATAGCAGGATACACAATAGGAGGAAGTTTATGAAAAAATTCAGGATTTTAGCGGCAATCCTTGCGGCAGCAATTCTCTGCGTTGGTGCAGTCGGCTTTGCTGCGTGCGGCGACAATGGTGGCGATGACAACGGCGGTGGCGGCGGCACCATTGTTGGCGGCGGAAATGATGACGGAGGCACAACACCTTCAACAACCACATATCAGTATGATATTACCATGTGGGTGGGCGAAGGCACAGATACAATCACTGCCCAGATGATCAATGACTTCAATAGTTCCACGGATACAAGTGTAAATCCCGGATTCAAGTTCAATGCAACAATTGAGATTCAGAGTGAGTCTACGGCGGCAGGCAATGCAACTTCAAAGCCTGCTGACTGTGCCGATATATATTGCATTGCGCAGGATCAGCTTGCCCGCTGCGTAAATTCGCAGGTTTGCCAGTCTCTTAACTCAACATCCACTTCCTTTGTGGAATCAACAATGAGCAGCACCGCCGTAGATGCTGCTAAGGTCGGAAACGTGCTCTATGCATTCCCCATGACGCTGGACAATGCATACTTCCTGTACTATGACACAAGCGTAATTTCTGAGCAAGATGTAGGAAGCCTTAATGCAATACTTACAGATTGCAAAAATGCCAACAAGAATTTCTCCATGAACCTTACCAGCAACGGTGCATGGTATGATATGTCATTCTTTCTTGGCACAGGATGCTATTCCAACTGGACTACAAATGAGAACGGACAGTTTACCGGCTATGAGGACAATATCACGTCAGGCAGCTCAGCTGCATATGCTGCTCTCAAGGGAATCCAGCTTGTTACCAATTCCGGATGCTATTCATCATCTGCAGAAGCTTCTGAACTCACAGCAGGAACTCCTTCCGCGGCTCTTGTTAGCGGCATCTGGTCATACAATGCAGCAAAGACAAACCTTGGTGACAATTTCGGCGTTGCAGTGCTTCCTGAATTCACAGTTGCTAACCAGACATACCAGATGAAGACATATCTCGGCAGCAAGATGATGTGCGTGAAGCCTCAGGATGACACATACAAGGCTCTCGGACTTCAGTACCTTGCAAGGTATCTTACGAGTGCAGAGTGCCAGATGACGAGATTCAACGAAGTCGGCTGGGGTCCTTCCAACACATCAGCCGCAGAGCAGGCAACAGGCTCCGCTGCACTCGATGTGCTCAATAAAGAAATCGAGCAGGGAATAACAGTTGCACAGGGACAGTTCCCTACAAACTGGTGGTCTGTCATGGCATTGCTTGCCGGCAGCGCAAAGGATGATACAACATTTACAGATGCAAACTACAATGTAATGCTGACTACATATCAGAATTCTTTGAATGCCCTGGTTAATGCCACATCCTAAACTCTGCAGTTGACTTGTTCGGGAGAAAATGATGAAAGACAAAGAGAAAAAGCTTCTCTTCGATGTGACGAGCCCGTCCGGCGAGGTCACGAGCATGGAATATCTTTTCGCCTATGAATACGAAGGGGAAGAGTACCATGCGCTGACCCCCGGAGGGGAGGCCGAGGACGGCTCCTGGGACGTTGCCATCTGCTCCAAACAGGCAGATGGCTCGTTCCTCTATGCCGGGGCATCGGACGATGTCTTCGAGGAGTTCTGCAGGCAGTTTGAGGCCAGGGAAGAAGCCTCCGCTGCCGGACCGGCCCGCAGGAATTCGAACGGTATGAGAATACCCAAGAGCACTCTGGCGGACCTGGACTATCTGGAGCTGTCCAAGGGCAGAAAGTTTCTGTACAAGCTGAAGATGTTCTTCTTGAGCATCCCGTACTGGTTTGCATGGAAGTTCGGCATTCTTGGCAGATACATCGCGGATTTCTTCGTCAAGCTCGGATACAACATCCGTGACATCTGGACCACGTTCCAGCACGGCAGCTGGCGCACAAGGCTTTCTTACCTTGTAATGGGATTCAACAATGCCTGGCACGGACAGTGGGTGAGGGCCCTTGCGTTCTTCATTCTGGAAGTGGCGTTCATCCTGTACATGATTTTTATAGGCTCATACTGGCTTGCGAAGTTCGGCACTTTGGGAGAAGTGGCCACTATCACGAGTGTGACGCAGGTTGAGGTTATTCCCGGAAGCGGGATTTTTGAGGATGTCACAGTCGTTGAGCACGTGGACAACTCCTTCAAGATCCTGCTGTACGGGCTAATCTCCATAGCCTTGATTGTGGCCTTCGTATACACCTGGCGCCTCAACGTAAAGCAGTGCATGCTCATAGACCAGATTGAGAGAAGCGGCAAGAAGTTCAAGTCCAACAAAGATGACCTGCATTCCCTTATAGACAACCAGTTCCACAAGACTTTGCTTGCGCTGCCTATCTTCGGAATGACAATGTTCACCATCCTGCCCATCATATTCATGATTCTTGTGGCTTTCACGAACTACGACTACAACCATGACGGCTACAACAACCTGTTCTCGTGGGTAGGGTTTGAAAACTTCAATGAGCTGTTCACGATAGGCGACATATCCGTTGCCTTCGGTGAAATCCTTGCATGGACACTTGTGTGGGCGTTGTTCGCGACATTCTCGTGTTACTTCCTAGGCATGTTTGTCGCGATGATGATTAACAAGAAAGGGATTCACTTGAAGAAGCTGTGGCGAACGATGCTTGTCATAACCATAGCGGTTCCCCAGTTCATATCCCTGCTGTATGTCTCCAATCTGTTTGCGGACAACGGTGTAATAAACGCCTGGCTGCAGAAGTGGGGCTGGACGGATTCATATGTCCCGTTCTGGTCCAACGGGTGGATTGCAAAGGTCATGGTAATCGTTGTCAACATCTGGGTAGGAATTCCGTACCTGATGCTGATAACCACAGGAATCCTCATGAACATTCCGGATGACCTCTATGAGTCATCAAAGATGGACGGCGCCAACGGATTCCAGCAGTTCTCAAAGATAACCCTTCCGTACATGCTCTTCGTGACAGGCCCTTATCTTCTCACAAGCTTCACAGGCAACATAAACAACTTCAACGTAATATACCTCCTTACCCAGGGCGGACCGGACAGATATGACTGGGGCCAGGTAGGAGGTTACATAGCAGGAGACACCACAATCCTTATCACATGGCTGTACGGAATCACGACAGGCAGCGAGGCGGATTACAAGATGGCGGCGGTAATAGGCATCCTGATATTCCTGGTAGTAACCATCATATCGCTTGTCGTATACAACTTCCTGCCGTCCAACAGAAGGGAGGATGACTACTCATGACGGATGAAGAAATGGACAGGCTTGAGCTGGACATTGAAAACGACAATACAGAGTTCCTCACAGATGTAGACATAGACACTCCCGCAGGTTATGTCTCGCCGTTTGCATCCCAGGGCTCCGATGACCTGATGTTCTCGGATGAGTCCGCAGGGAATGTGGCCGCTCCCGTATACACAGGGGAAACCAAGATAGAGCATCTTGCGGATCCCGGCGTCGAGGGCAAGACCCATATGTCCCAGAAGGCAAAGAACACCGTTGTAAACACGATAATCCATATAGTCCTCGTGATTATATGCGTTGTATGGATTCTTCCCTTTGTGGGCATAGTTCTGGAGTCCTTCAGATGCGAGTCCACAGGCCCTGTAGGATACATCATCCCTCAGCAGTGGGGCTTTGACAACTACGTCCGCCTCTTTACCGAGACCAAGTTCGGGACATGGTTCTTGGACACATTCATCATGGGCATCTGCACGGCCGTTGTTCAGACGGTATTCGTAATGTTCACCGCATATGCCCTGTCCAGAAACAGGTTCAAGGGCAGAAAGTTCATAATGAACCTGATCCTTGTTTTCGGAATGTTCCCAGGATTCCTTACCCTGATTCTTCTCTATACATGGATGAGTGACTGGAACCTGACAATGGCCAATGCACCATGGGGTCTGATCATTATCTATGTAGCCTCGTCCGGAATGGGATATTACATCGCGAAGGGATTCTTCGACACCATTTCACATTCGCTGGACGAAGCGGCCAAGATAGACGGGGCTTCCCAGCTCCAGATATTCTGGAAGATCATACTTCCTCTTTCCAAACCCACACTTATATACACCATTCTCATGGGATTCATGGCTCCCTGGGGAGACTTCGTAACGGCAAGCTTCATGGCGAACGGTGCCTCGTCCGGATACAACGTTGCCGCCGGATTGCAATGGCTGATATCCGATACGATGAAGAATGATTACTACACCACATTCTGCGCAGGCGGCGTAGTGGTGGCAGTGCCCATAACGATTCTGTTCCTGTTCCTGCAGAAATACTATGTCGCAGGCGTCACAGGCGGAGCAGTCAAAGGATAAGGGGGAGAAGATTTTCATATGGCAACCGTTAAACTTACTAATGTAAAGAAAGTGTACGGCAAAAACACAGTGGCCGTGCATGACTTCAACCTCGAGATCAAAGACAAGGAGTTCGTTGTCTTTGTCGGGCCTTCCGGCTGCGGAAAGTCCACAACGCTTCGCATGATAGCGGGTCTTGAGGAGATATCCGGAGGCACAGTGGAGATAGACGGAAAGGTCGTAAACGACCTCCAGCCCAAGGACCGTGACATAGCCATGGTCTTCCAGAACTACGCCCTGTACCCCAACCTCACAGTCTTCGAGAACATGGCGTTCCCTCTCCGTCTGAAGAAGATTCCTCACGAAGTGACGGATGAAAAGAGCGGCAAGACGAAGACCGTGTATGAGAAGCTCTCACAGGAAGAAATTTATTCCCGTGTAACAGAGATTTCAGACATCCTTGGCATCACCCAGTACCTGCTCCGCAAGCCCCGTGAGCTTTCCGGCGGCCAGAGGCAGCGTGTGGCCATAGGCCGTGCAATGGTCCGTGACTCCAAAGTGTTCCTTCTCGATGAGCCCCTTTCCAACCTGGATGCGAAGCTCCGCAACCAGATGAGGGCAGAGCTCATACTCTTAAGGCAGAAGATAGACTCAACGTTCATCTACGTAACCCATGACCAGACAGAGGCAATGACGCTCGGCGACCGCATTGTCATAATGCGGGACGGCTTCATCATGCAGGTCGGGACTCCTTCAGAACTCTTCGACATGCCGGCAAACCTCTTTGTCGCGGAGTTCATAGGCTCCCCCAAGATGAACACCTTCCCCACAAGGCTTGAAAAGGACGGGGACGGAAACTGGTTCGTAACATGCTTCGGCGTCAAAATCCCTGTGGACGGAGAAAAGGCTGAAGACCTCAACGCCCGCGGCATAATGCCGGAGGACATCATCCTCGGCGTACGCCCGGAGCACGTCTCCCTGACCCGCCGTTCCAACCCCGCCGGCATCCCCTGCGCCATAAAGGTAAATGAGATGATGGGCTCTGAAGTCCATCTCCACGTGGAGGCCCCGGACGGCACGGACCTTATCGTGCGTGTCACAACCGTTTCCCTAACGCCTGAGCAGCAGGCAGCCCTTGTGCCCGGCACAAGGCTGTACATAACTTTCCGCAGCAAGGTAATGCACTTCTTCTCACAGGCTACCCAGCGCAACCTTCTTTCCGACTACATTCCAATTGAGTCCACAGAGCCGGAGGAAGATGTAACACTTCCTACGTTCTCCGAGGAAGAGATTCTCAAGGGCAAGGCGAAGAAGAAGACCAAGGCAGAGAAGGATGCCGAGAAGCAGGCCGTCAAGTGGCGCAAGATGTCCGAATCCGCTGCCGCAGCCAAGGCTGCAAAGTCCGGGGACAGGGATGCTAAGGACCAGAAGTAACCCTTATCTCACATAGAAGATACATCAGAGGCGGCAGCTTTGAGGCTGCGCCCCAATGCTGCACCCGGAGATTGTTGTATCCCCGCCGGGAGAGCCCTTACGCACCTGCCTGAATCCGTGCGCCCAAACAGTTTTCTCCTATGCTGTTATCCTGCCGGTCAGCTTGATTGCTGCGGATACCCCAATCTTTACAACCACATTAATTGTTCCCGCTGAAGCTGCAGGCCGCGTAAGGCCTGCGGCCCGGCGGAAGAATATGTCTGTATATCCATTCAAAATGAGAGCTTGTGTCTGTACAGTGGCATGCGAGCTCCACAGATTATTATGTCTGCATGACATCAGATAATGACAAGCCCCTGTTTCCTGCGGGCACTGTTGCCTGCATATAAGGCCGGAATGCAGCCCTGAGGCTGCATCTGCACGGACAGTGGAAGGAGAGGGCTGACCGATATAGCCACATGCATTCGTGCATGGGACGGTATTAGGAGAAATGATGAAAGCAATCAAAAAGCTTATAAGCATTGCGGCAATACTCCTCGCTTTATGCCTTCTGTTCACGGCATCCGCGTGCAACAAAAACAAAGATGACGGCGGAACCAGTGATGGCGGCGGCGGGACTGATATAGAAGGCGGGAACGGCTCCGGCAATGAAAACGGCACCGGAAACGATGGGACGGGCACTGAAGGCGGCAACTCAGAGACAACGGTTTCTGTCATGTCCGTTGAACTTGCCAGGTCCACATACACTCTCTACACGGAGAATGACGAGGGTTATGCCAGCACATATACACTCTCTTACACAGTAATGTATACTGACCTGTCAATGTCCACATATGACGAGAGTGCGGTATGGAGATCCTCTGACCCCACAGTAGCCACTGTTGAGAGCACTGAAGCCGGTGGAGTCGTGACTGCCTTAAAGGCAGGCACAGCCATGATACGTGTGACCGTGGGCGGTGTCAGCGCAACCTGCACGTTTACTGTTGTTGATACGTCAACCCTCAAGGTCCGTGATACCGGAATATCCGTATCTCCCACAAAAGCCACTATAACTTCTCTTGATGAAACAGTGCAGCTCACTGCAGCCATAACCCCTGAGAACGTTTCCGAAGAATATGCAACGGTAGAGTGGTCTTCATTCAACGAGGCGATTGCCACAGTAGACCAGAACGGTCTTGTGACACCCGTTGCCGGCGGCTCTGTCACAATCCAGGCCAAGTCCGCATCCGGCTATACAGCCGTAGCCGTCATAACCATTGAAGGCGAGGACATAGAGGAAGCTGAGACTCAGCTTTACGTCGGTGCGGTCTCCGCCCTCAACACCAGGTCTGAAGACGCTTCATCCTTCATAATGGGCATGGATGCATCTGAGGTCATCTCAATAGAAGAAGCAAGGGCTGCCACAACATATACATCAGCCACCGGAGCAACCGTTTCCAAGGATGCCGAAGTCGCATACAAGAACTTTGACGGCGAGGAAGAGGACGTCTTCCAGATTATCAAGGACAACGGCATAACGGATGTCCGTGTAAGAATATGGAACGATCCTGAGGACGCTGACGGCAACACGTACGGCGGCGGCAACTGTGACCTGGACAATGCGGTGGAAATTGCAAAGCGCTGTGAGAAAGCCGGCCTTGGCCTTATTGTTGACTTCCATTATTCAGACTTCTGGGCGGATCCTGCCAAGCAGACTGTTCCAAAGTCCTGGTCCGGCTATTCCACAGAGCAGATAAAGGAAGCTATCGGCACCTTTACAAAAGACAGTCTCGAAAAGATCAAGGAAACCGGTGTTTCCATTACAATGGTTCAGATCGGCAATGAGACCACGGGCTACATGTGCGGATCAAAGGACTGGTCCACAATCTGCTCATATATGAACGCGGGCTCAGCAGCTGTCCGTGAAGTTACGGGAACAGTTGCCGACGGCGGAGCAAAGGTAGCCGTTCATTTCACCAATGCCGGATACAATGTTCTGACGGGATATGCAGGCTACCTTGACACATATAACGTGGATTATGATGTGTTCGGAACAAGCTGGTATCCGTACTATTCATCTCACGGAACGCTTTCCAACTGCACGGCTCAGCTCAAGAGCATCCATGATTCATACAACAAGGAAGTTATGGTGCTTGAGACTGCATATGCATATGCGCAGGATGATTTTGACGGCACAGGCAACACATCTCTTGAGACAACAACTCAGCCTATAACCGTACAGGGACAGAGCAATGCAGTCCGTGATGTCATTGAAGGCATAGCAGGACTCGGCGATTACGGCCTCGGCGTATGCTACTGGGGCGGCCTGTGGATACCTGCAAGCACTTCCGCATCCGGATCTGTAAACAGGGCCATATGCAAGGAGTACGGCTGCGGCTGGGCAACTTCCTATGCATCCGGCTATGACAGTGATGCCAATGACGGCGGGTCCCAGGTGGACAACCAGACATTCTTCTATGCGGACGGCACACCGCTTGAGTCTCTGAAAGTGTTCTCACTTGTCTATACAGGACAGTACACAACCATAACGGTGGACTATTCCGCTACGCAGGAAGTTTACTGCGAAGTGAACAGCGGCGCCGTTGAGATGCCTGAATCCGTTCCTGTCATTCTCAACAACGGACAGACCCAGACTCTCAGGGGCACAGACATAATCTGGGATGTAACGGAAGACGAGCTTGCGCAGTACATCCAGACACCTGATTTATATGTAATCAGCGGCACGACTTCATACGGCGGCACTATAACCTGCAATGTCTGGGTTACCTATCCGAACATGCTGGATGAGGGAAGCTTCGAAGAATATGACGCATATGCGGACGGCGAATCGGGAACACATATCGGGACAGGTGACATTGGCCCTTGGGTAGCCACGAACAAGTACAGCGCTTCTGCAGAACTGCAGCTGTATGTTTCCAATAACGAGAACAATGCCCGCATGGGAACGCAGTCCTTCCATTTCTGGGACAGCACCACAGTGGAATTCACTCTTGAGCAGACTATAGATGTTTCAAAGCTGACGGAAGCAGGCTATTACACGGCTTCATTCGATATAGCCGGCGGCGACTCAGATCCTGACACGACCCTGATTTATGTATATGTAAACGTGACCTTCTCTGACGGCACCACCACATCCTACGACAATAAGTCGTCATCAGGAGCTTCGCTTGACGGATGGCAGGTATGGACTTCCAGCACCCTTACCGGAATAGACCTCTCCGATCTCAGCAGCGTATCTTCCATAACATACGGCATCTATGTATATGCTCCGATGGAAGTGGGCGGCTCCGGAGCATGGGGCAACATAGACAACTGCCAGTTCTACTATGCAGGCTAAACAC
>JAJPYR010000054.1:0-4966 GCA_021204825.1 Clostridia bacterium
CAAAGGCCTGCAATAAGCTGCCGTTTCCTTCAAAACAGGCACCCCGTAAAGCAAGTCAAGCTCATTTTGGACCGTAAACAAACAAATGTTCATACTCAAGCCCATTGAACCGGCGCCGGGCATTTGCATCCGGGGAGGCAATATGCGGCGTTTTACTTTACATTCTCCCTTGTGTTTGGTATACTTTGTGGCATGAAACTTGCAGCAGGCTGGGAAGATTACAAGATAATAGCCACATCTGGCGGCATGAAGCTGGAGAACTGGAAAGGGATCATACTGCTGCGTCCGGACCCTCAGGTCATCTGGACGGGCAGGGACCTGTATAAGTACCCCGGCATAGACGCCGTGTACCACCGCAGCGAGAGCGGCGGCGGAAGGTGGGAGATTAAGAAGAGCTTCCCGCAGGAGTGGCAGGTCTCATACAGGGATATGGGCTTCCTTGTCAAGCCAATGGGCTTCAAGCATACAGGCCTGTTCCCGGAGCAGGCAGTGAACTGGGACGCCATGAGGGCAGTCATTGCGGCAGCGAAGGTGAAGGACCCGGACAGGAAGATAAAGGTCTTGAACCTGTTTGCGTACACAGGCGGGGCAAGCGTTGCGTGCGCAAAGGAAGGGGCGTTTGTGACCCACGTGGATGCGGCAAAGGGCATGGTGGACAGGGCCAGCCAGAATGCAAGGCTCTCAGGGATAAAAGAGGGCATAAGGTACATCGTGGATGACTGCTCCAAGTTCGTTGCCAGGGAAATCCGCAGAGGCAACAGGTATGACGCCGTCATAATGGATCCGCCCAGCTACGGAAGGGGCCCCGGCGGGGAGATGTGGAAGATAGAGCAGGACCTGTTCCCGTTCGTGCAGGAGTGCGCAAAGCTCCTTTCGGATGACCCCCTGTTTGTGCTCATAAACAGCTATACAACCGGCCTGCAGCCGGGAGTGCTGGACAATTTACTGAAGCTAACCCTCACTATGCAGGGCGTTGAAGGCAGCATAGAGGCATATGAAGTGGGTTTGCCCACAGAGGAAGGGATATGCCTTCCGTGCGGGGCAAGCGGGCTGTTTGTCGGAGAGAATTATGGCGGATGAGTTGCAGATACTGTACGAGGACAATCATATTATCGTGGTCATGAAGCCGCAGAATGTGGCATGCTGCCCGGATGAGACGGGGGATGCCAATCTTCTGGACATGGTCAAAAGTTATGTCAAGGAGACATATGCAAAGCCCGGCAATGCGTACATAGGCCTTGTGCACAGGCTGGACAGGCCCACGGGAGGCGTAATGGTCTTTGCGAAGACTTCCAAGGCCGCGGCAAGGCTTTCCGCCCAGATGCCCTCCGGGGAGTTTGAGAAGCGCTATCTTGCAGTCCTTTGCGGGGCGCCCAAGATGAAGACCGGAAAGATAGAGAGCTACCTCAAAAAGAACAGCATCAACAACATGGTGTATGTCTGCACGCAGGCGGAGGAAGGCGCAAGATATGCCGCTTTGGAGTACAGCATCCTGCAGGAGGACAGGGGCCTGGCCCTTGCGGAGATACGGCTTCTGACGGGCCGCACGCACCAGATACGTGTCCAGACGGCCTCCGTAAACTGTCCTGTGTACGGGGATATGAGATACGGCGGCGCGAAGGCCGTAAAGGGCAATCTTGCCCTGTGGGCATATTCCCTCCGGTTCAGCCATCCCGTGACCCATGAGAAGATGCGCTTCATATGCATGCCCCCCGAGGACAGTATGCCGTGGAGCCTATTTGACTGCGAGACGGTGGTCCCGGAGAACAGGTAATCCGGGCCTTCCCGGGCCGCATAACAGAGGGCCGGGCGGCGTGATTTTGCGGCGCATGGCCTGCCGGCAAAGCAAGGACGGCCGGGGGCCTGCAGTTTGTGTGAAAAATCTGCCTCAAGGGTGCGGATTTCGGGCCTTGCGGGTATCTTTCTTTCTATACAATATATAAAATCGTTTGACACATTTTTGCCCTTAGGGTAAAATGTAACGAGTGAATCAGGATGTCAAGTCATCTTTCGGAACAGAGAGATTTTTCAGATATGAAGAACACTAAGCTTAAAAAGAGTATCCTGGGCGCGTTAATCGCGCTTCTCGTGGTCTGCCTGGCCGTAACAGTCGGGCTTAACTGGAATGTCATCAGCGCGGATGCCGCCAGGTCGGTCACGATCTCCGGCTCCACAATCTTCTATACGGCAGAGGGCGCCGAGGTCTGGTCACACCAGCAGCAGAATGCGGATGGTGAGGATGAGTACTACACGATGTTCGTCCTTCATGACAATGAGGATGCCGTCAAGTACAGAAGAAACCTCGCATATGAGTGGAAGTACAACGCAAACGAAGATGCAGATGATGATTCCAACGTGCTGGATGTGGCGGACGGCTATTTCAGCATGGAGATAGGCTTCGAGGCCGCAACAGAAAACAGCCTCGGATTCGAGAAGTACGTTCTGGCATTCCAGAGCCAGCAGTTCACAGCGACAGATGATTCAGTTACCACAAACTACATCATGTTCGCCCCCAATGCAACAGACTCTTCCAAGCTTAATGTTTATATCACAGACGATGCAGATGCTGCCGTTCCCGAGACAGAGGAAGGCGGGGCAGTCACAGTAGATTCCTCAGACATAATAA
This sequence comes from Clostridia bacterium, assembly GCA_021204825.1. Classification (GTDB taxonomy): domain Bacteria; phylum Bacillota; class Clostridia; order Christensenellales; family Borkfalkiaceae; genus Coproplasma. The sequence goes on from JAJPYR010000054.1 coordinate 2,627, forward strand.
CCGTAAGCTTCGCGGCAAACGATGACAAGGGAGCTTATACAATCCAGATCAACGGCAAGGACGCCGGCGTGTTCACGAACATCGGCGGAACATATTCCAAGTACGTTTCCTCAACAACAAACCCCGTAATCCCCATTACGTTCTCTGCAGAATTCGGGGATGAAGAAGACGGGGACCAGATAGCAAAGCTTGTTCTGTATGAGATGAACAACCAGAGCTTCATGCTCAACAGTGCGCCCGGAACAGAGACAGAGGACGGGGTTGAGCATTACAAGTCCGGCAAGGTGGATGACAACGCAGCTCCTGTCATTTGCCTGGACTCCAACCTCAACTACATGCAGAAGGGCGAGGAGATTTCCTTCGACTACACAGTAATAGACGTCCTTGCAAGCTCGCCCAGCATAACCACGTCATACTTCATGCTCACCAATGACCAGGCTGAGGACACATCATTTGACCCCAGCGCGGCAGACGGAACGTACAACGGCAGGAACATATACAAGACTGTGACGTCCTCGGACAAGCAGTACCTTATCCCCCATGCAGACAGCTACGTGCCCACGGCAGAGGACAACGAGATATTTGACGGCGAGGACCTTACGGCATCCGCACTTGTAAAGATTGCCGTAAAGCTTACGGATACAACTGCATCCGGCGGGCTTTCCACATATGTCTTCCTGGACTGGTATGCGGATGAAAATTATCTTGTAACCATAAACGGCGCGGATTACATCGCCGTCGCAGAGGATTCCGTAGGCGCCACATATGCTTACGTGGACGAGACGAACGAGACCAATGACATCTCCGGAGACACATGGCAGAACGCCATTGCGGAGTACCAGGAGCTCGTGGACGAGGCAGCCGCAGACCTCAAGGCCGGCAGCAAGAACAAGTTCTATCTCCCGGATGCATCCGGCCTGTTCTCAGACAAGTGCACGGAGTATGAGGACCTGTCCTTCAGCATCTACTACAACAACGGCTCACAGCAGTCTTCATCCAGCCTGGCATACAACAACCTGTCCATAACCCTTTCTAAGTCCGGCGTGTATGTCTTCACGATTTACGTGACAGACGCGGACGGCAACAACATGTGGTACTACAACCCGGACTACCAGGAAGGTGTGTCCGATCCTGATGACCAGAAGAAGGAGTTCGAGACCGGTGACATCTGGAACATGTACACGCAGGAGAAGGACTCCGACTATGAAGACACCAGGCAGTATCTGCCCTGGTTCACGTTCACGATCAATGACTCCGAGCTTTCCATAGATGATCCGGGCGACACTGACATCGCATACATCGACACCACATACAGCTCAATAGATTTTGACATCAACGGCGTGGAGTACACCGAGACATACAAGCTGTTCTACTTCAATAACGATGATTTCGCAGAATACACTGCCAAGGAAGGATGGTCTGATTCAGTCCTTCAGGAAGCAGGTTATGAAGCGGGAGACCTCATCACGTATGACATCCTGTACAACAATATAGAGTACATATACAAGACATACCGCAATTATTTTAAGACCATAGTATCCACGGACGAGATGGAAGACAACTATGCAGAGTATGAGTATTACAGGGACTATGCATGGAGCACGTCATCACTTTCCTTCGTGCCTCAGGAAGCCGGATATTACGTCTGCACCTGCACGGTGGAGAGCACCGGCACAACGCCCAACCTTCCGTCTGTTACGGCATACATGGTCATCACGGCCTCCGAGAAGCCTGACTCAATCTACGGCGAGGACACCTGGGTATCGGACAACGTGGCATCCATCGTGCTTCTGTGCGTAGCGGGCGCAGCGCTCATCGGCATCATTCTTCTCATAGTCATCAAGCCTAAGGAGAAGCAGGACATAGACGAAGTTGCCCTCCTTGATTCCGCGGCAGCCAAGAAAGAGAAGGCCAAGGCCGAGAAGAAAAAGAACAAGAAGAAGTAATACCCCGCATACATAGCGCATCATAAAGGGCAGTGCCTTGCAAGGCATTGCCCTTTTCTGCTGGCCGGATTTTCCGCATGCCAGGGCATCCGGTTTCCAGCCACAGCCATACTCATATCCCGTGCCATCTCCTGTGTTGCGGAGCTGCCTCCATGTCTCACAGGACCTGTCTCCCAAGCCCGCACATGCATCCAAAAGCCGGACCACAAGCCCGAACCCCAAGTTCGTACCCCAAGTTCGTACCCTAAGTCTGTACCCTAAGTCTGTACCCGGGGCCATCTCACAGTGCCTCCCCCCTAAGTCTGCACCCAAAGCCGCAGCCAAAAATCCATACCCGGGACTATCTCATAGGGACTGTCCCTTAAGTCTGTATCCCAAAGCCCACATCCGGGAC
>JAJPYR010000054.1:5066-10712 GCA_021204825.1 Clostridia bacterium
TCGCAGGACCTGTCTTCCATGTCCGTACCCCCTGGACTGTCTCACAGGCAGCTGTCTTCAAAGTCAGTACCCCTTGGACCTTCTCACAGGGCCTGTTCCCAAATCCGTATCCCATAGTAATCTTACACGTGCACCCGGTTCATATAGTCTGCATCCCCGGGCTTGCATCCGTTGTACTGTCCCGCACAGCCCTGTCTTCCGGTGCCGTTCACAGGTGCTTTATATAGAGAGGTATAGGGAGGCCGCTGCATGCTGCACGCACCCGTATTTTGCAGTAACTCATGCAGCACCCCAGGCACACCCTGCATCCGCTTCCTCTGTGGGCTTCAGGGCATTCTGCAGTCCCATGCCTTTCCGGAGCGCATGCCCTGCACAGGGCGCATTTTAAGGCTCTGTACGGCGTTTCTGCGTGACTGCGGCAAATACTTCATGCAGGCGCAGGAGGGCGCCGGAGGGCGTATAACGGCCAGTGCAGGCATTTTTGCCGTGGCAGGTAACAGTATGGTACATGCCAAAATGAGCTTTTTGGGCGTGTACATATGTTTTTTTTGCGCTGCAGTGCTTTACTTTTGCCACCAGATATTGTATACTTGAATATATGCAGGCGGCAAGATATTGTGGTTTTAAGCCCATATGAGCCCCTTTTGGAGAGCAGGGAGCGGGCGGATAATGTGGCAGGGAAACGGGGAAGAGCTTTTTGGCCGCGGATGAAGAGGATTTTGGCAGGAATGTATGGCAGAGAAGAGTTACAATGCGGATGATCTGAAGATCCTGGAAGGGCTGGAAGCCGTCAGAGTGAGGCCCGGAATGTATATTGGGTCCACGGGCACAAGGGGCCTGCACCATATACTGTGGGAGATAGTGGACAACGCCATAGACGAGGCCGCAAACGGTTACGCGGATGAGATTACGGTAAAGCTCTGGAAGGACGGGTCGGCGTCCGTCAGGGACAACGGCCGCGGAATGCCCACGGACATGAATTCAAAGGCGAAGATGAGCGGAGTGGAGATAATATTCACAAAGCTTCATGCCGGCGGCAAGTTTGACAATGAGAATTATGCCTTCTCAGGAGGGCTTCACGGCGTGGGCGCGTCTGTCACCAACGCCCTTTCGTCATGGCTGCATGTGGAAGTGTACAGGGGCTCAAGGTTCGAGATGGACTTCCGCAGCTACTATGACAAGGATAAAAAGAAGTGGATGTGCGGCATCCCGCAGAGCCCGCTTAAGGATACAAAGGAAAAGACAAAAGAGAAGGGCACTTTCGTGCGCTTCATGCCGGACAAGGAAGTCTTTGAGACTGTGGAGTGGGAGTATGACACCATATCCACAAGGCTCAAGGAGCTGGCTTTTTTGAACAAGGGCGTAAAGATCACGCTCGTGGATGAGAGGGACCTGTATGAGACACAGGAGGGCGGCCCGGATGAAGACGGGAATATAAGGTCCGTGCAGGTAAAGCTCCCGCCAAGGGAAGACGTCGTGTACAAGTATGACGGGGGCCTGACGGACTTTGTGAAGTTCATGGCGGAGGATGAGACCCTTTTGTATCCGGAGCCCCTGTATTACAGCACCATAAAGGACATACAGATAAAGGGTGCTGCGCCCGGAAAGATAAAGATAGAGTTTGCCTTGGCTCACGTGAAGGATGACGCGGAGCAGCTGTACTCCTTCGTGAACAACATCTCAACGATAGAGGGCGGATATCATGAGGCTGGGTTCCACTCGGGGCTTCTGAAGGCAGTAAATGACTATGCCCGCTCAAACGGAGCCCTGAAGGCCAAGGACCCCGCGTTTGTGCTGGAAGACATAAAGGAAGGTCTCGTTGCCGTTCTCAACATAAAGCTCGCGGACGTGCAGTTCGAGGGCCAGACCAAGACAAAGCTCGGAAACCAGGAAGTCAAGCCCATAGTGGACGCCGCCGTTGTGGAAGGCATGGCCCAGCTGCAGGCAAAGAAGGGTGCAAAGCCCGTCTTTGACGAGATAGCAAAGAAGGCCAAGTTCGCGGCGGATGACAGGATCAAGCACAAGTCGGAAAGGGACGTTGCCCGCGCGCAGAATGACACGGACGGATTCAATCTTGTGGGAAAGCTTGCGGCATGCTCCGGCAAGAACCCGGACATGAATGAGCTGTTCATAGTGGAGGGAGACTCCGCAGGCGGCACTGCTAAGTCCGCGAGGGTCCGCCAGTACCAGAGCATCCTGCCACTCAGAGGAAAGCCTCTCAACGTGCAGAAAAAGACTGCCCTGCAGGCGCTGCAGAATGAAGAGCTCAAGACCCTTATTTCCGCCATAGGCGCGGGGTTCGGCAATTCCTTTGACGTTGAGAAAACACGCTACAAGAAGGTTATAATCCTCTCGGATGCAGACCAGGACGGCATGCACATAAGGTGCATTCTTTTAACATTCTTCTTCAAGTACATGAGGGACCTTGTGAACGCAGGCTATGTGTACATTGGAATGCCCCCTTTATATAAGGTATATAAGAAGGACGTGTCGGAGTATGCGTATGATGATGCGGAGCTGGATGAGAAGATAAAGAAGGTCGGCAAGGGGTACCAGATACAAAGGTACAAGGGCCTGGGAGAGATGGACGCAGACCAGCTGTGGGAGACTACTATGGACCCTGCCACAAGGAACCTTGTGCGAGTGAACATAGAGGACGCGGCGGCGGCTGCGGAAATTATAGACATGCTCATGGGAGACAAGGTGGAGGGCCGCAAGGAGTTCCTCGCGAAGAACGCCAACTTCAACAAGGTGGACGGCTTCATAAACCGCGTCAGGTTCAATCCGGCGCAGGGCGGGGAGGAAGACTAAATGGCCAAGAAGAATGACAAGGTCTTCCAGACTTCAATCCCTGCGGGCAAAATCCATGTGCGGAGCATAGAGGACGTAATGCCCTCCAGCATGCTCCCGTATGCAGAGTTCGTAATACTGGACAGGGCGCTGCCAAGAGTTGAGGACGGCCTGAAGCCCGTCCAGAGGCGCATTCTGTACACCATGATAGAGATGGGCCTCACGCCGGACAAGCCGCACAAGAAGAGCGCGAGGATTGTCGGGGACTGCATGGGCAAGTACCATCCCCACGGCGATTCATCCGTATATGACGCCATGGTACGCATGGCGCAGCCCTTCAACATGCGCATGACCCTCGTGGACGGCCACGGAAACTTCGGCTCCGTGGACGGAGACTCTGCCGCCGCAATGCGCTACACCGAGGCCCGCCTGCAGCCACTTGCCTTAGAGCTCCTCCGCGACCTGGACAAAGAGACGGTGCCCTTCTCTTTAAACTTTGATGACTCTCTCCAGGAGCCGGACATCCTGCCCGGCAGGTTTCCGAACCTTCTGGTGAACGGCGCAAACGGCATTGCCGTGGGGCTTGCGACAAACATACCCACGCACAATCTCACCGAGGTCATAGACGGCTGCTGCGCGTACATCAAAAACCCTAAGATATCCCTAAAAGAGATGATGAAGATCATCCCCGGCCCGGACTTTTCAACAGGCGGCTTCATAATAGCCAATGAGCTTAACCAGGCGTATGAGACAGGCAAGGGCAAGATAACTCTGCGCGCAAAGTACCATTTGGAGCCGGGGGATTACGGCAAAACACAGATAGTCATAACGGAGCTTCCGTACCAGACCAACAAGGCGGAGCTCCTCAAAAAGATAAACAGTCTCCGCGAGGACAAGAGGGACCTTTTGTCCGGCATCGTGGACATAGTGGATGAGTCAGACCGCACCGGAATGCGTGCCGTCATAACCTGCAGGAAGGATGCGGACATAGAGGCCATAGAAAAGGCCCTGTTAAAGTATACGGACCTGGAGTGCTCCTTCGGCATCAACATGGTGGCCATAGCGGGCGGCAAGCCCAAGCAGCTCGGGCTTCTGGACATCATCTATTATTACGTAACATACCAGCGGCAGGTGGTCCTCCGCAGGACCAAATTCGACCTCAAGCAGGCCCAGGAGCGGTGTCACATCCTGGAGGGCCTCATAATAGGCGTCAACAACGTGGACGAGGTCGTGCAGATTATAAAGTCCTCCCAGAGCACTGCAGAGGCCCGCACAAGGCTGCAGGAGCGCTTCGCCCTCTCGGAGCGCCAGGCCCAGGCCATACTGGACCTGCGCCTTGCAAGGCTCGTAAAGCTGGAGGTCACAAAGCTGGAGGAAGAGCACGCGGAGCTGGTCCGCAAAATTGCGGAGTACCAGGCAATCATCGCAGACAAGCAGAAGCAGTGGGACCTCGTTGTCAGCGAGATGCAGGAGATCAAGAAGAAGTACCCCTGCCCCAGGCGCACCGTCATAAAGGACAAGCCGGAGGACCTCAAGTCCGTCACAGAGGGCACCAAGGACTGGACCGTGGGGATTACGGCCAACAGGATGCTCAAGTTCATGGACAGGGATGACTTCAACACCAACGCGCGCAGGAAGCTCGGCGCCAATGCAGTGCCGTCACAGCTTCTGGTGCAGACAATGGAATGCACCCTGGACGAGGAGCTCTTCATATTCACAAATCTCGGCAACTGTATGCGTGTGTCCCTGAAGGGCAGGGAGCCCCACCAGTTCCGCTCCGCAGGGGAGAAGCTCTCAGAGCTTGCGGATGATGCGGCAAAGAATGAGTACCCCGTGCGCATCATGAGCATGAAGGGCAAAAAGCCTCAGGACGGCCTGCTGTTCTTCACGAAGGACGGCATGGTGAAGCGTTCGCCCTGGAGCGAGTATGACGTTAAAAAGCCTGTATTCCCGGCTGTAAAGGTAAATCCTGGAAGCGAAGTGCTTGCCGTGGAGGATTATGATCCGGATGAGTATTCCTGCATGCTCTTTGTAACGAAGAAGGGCCTGTGCCTCAATGCAAACAAGGACAACGTGCCTGTCCAGGGCAGAGTGTCCGCAGGCGTCAAGGGCATCAGCCTCAACGCAGGGGATGAAGTGGTCTTCGCCGCACAGCAGAACGGAGAAGGGGAGATAATTGTTGCCACCACGATGGCCACCTTCAAGCGCGTCATATCCTCGCAGTTCGATCCCCAGTCCAGGGCCACAAAGGGCATGATGATAGCAGACATCAAGGGCAAGGGGGAGATCCTTTTCGCAGGATACGTGACCATCCCGTATGCCCTCGCCGTTGTAACCTCCAAGGGCATCCTGGAGCTGGACACGGAGGCTATAAAGATAGACACAAGGGTATCGCGCGGCAAGCCCGTTCCGGGCATCCAGGACGTCTCTGCAGTATATGCCCTGTATTACAGGACAGAGTATCCCACAGGAGCACAGCAGCTCAGGTTCTAAAGGCGCCCGGCAGCCTATGTTCCAGGCCCGCACAGCGCACCCGTCCGGGCCTTGGTCCAGGGACATCCCGCATGCCATTCCGGGCCGCAGGCCGGGAGGCCGGGCCGGATTTCTTGCAGACTGTCATGCGGGGCCCGTATCCGGTCCGCAGCAGGAATTCCTGTTCCTGTGGAAATGCATGTACGATATCGTAATCACGGCACACCATATCGGTGTGCCTTAATTGTGCCCCGGACTGCAGATATTGCCCGCAGAAGACGTTATGCGGGGTCTTTCAAAGCCTTTTTAAAGCACACAGGGGCGCTTGTGAAAGCGTCTGCAGGCCCTGCAGGGGGAGATTGATGCGTTTGCCGTATTTCTGGC
>JAJPYR010000068.1:0-37597 GCA_021204825.1 Clostridia bacterium
GCTGTAGAAGAACGAGAAGAACGCGTAGATTATTGGCATTATAATCATCATCCATCTGCTCTGTCTCTTACCGGAGTCATCAACCGTGCTTAATTCGTTGGTAGTCTTCTGCGTCCTCATCATTATGAACTGCTGGAGGAACATTATGCCTATCGCCAACACTATTAATACGAAATAACCATTGTATCTGCTCTTCTGGGTGGTCAGATTTGCTGTGACCTCATCATAGCTCTCCTCATAGTTGGAAGGTATGGCCGAACTGGCCCTGGTTACGGCCGAGGAGAATTTTGTGAATGTGGGAACCTCGTAGTTGAGCATTGAATCGGGATACCACATGTTTTTTATCCACAGGAACCTGGAGGATTTAGAGTTATCGTCATACCCGTCCGCAACTGCCTGACGGGCGTTTTTCTGCACGAAACTTACGACAACTTCATTCTTGTCGTACTCCGAAACCATCCCTTCAAAGGGATCCACGCCGCTGTTCTCTGCTTCATAGTATGACTGAAAGTTGTCATACAGTATCTTGTACTGCCTGGTGCCGTTTAAAAGTGCCTCGTCATCCTCGGCGTCTATTATCTCTCCTCCGTCAACAACCCATAGGAAGTGCTCTGTTTCTGCATCATTCTCATCTTCCGTCATGTATATCGAGACACTCGAGTTGTACATTCTTACAAGGTTGTTGTAAGATTCAAGGACTGCGAAGTTGGAGTATGTGGAGAAGGATGCGAACACGATCATGAATATGACCAGTGACACAATCATGGGCAGGCAGGCCGCAAAGGGAGAGTAGCCGTTCGCTTTCTGCAGCTCCTGGTACTTCTGGTTGTACATCTGCTGGTCATTGGCGTACTGTTTCTTCAGCTTCTCCATCTGAGGCTTCATGTCTTCCATAATCAAAGCCTGCTTCTTGGTCTTTACACGCGAATAAATGTCCAGGGGAAGCACGATGGTCTTCAGAATTAAAGTGAAACAGATTGCGCCGAGGGCTACTGCGCCGTAGATACCGCCCATGGCATCGAAAAGCCATTTGATAAGGTTTCCTATCCAGTTCAAGGAAACGGAATCAATGCCCTCTACACCTATCTGTATGATATCATGTGACGATGAGGCCAGCAAGCTGAGTATTTCCATTATCTAAATAATCCACTTGTATTTTCTTTTTTTTTCCGGAGCCGGGTCATACCCTCCTTTTGAGAAGGGGTTGCATCTAAGGAGCCGCCAAATTCCAGCTGCAATGCCGCAAATTACGCCTATGTTGTTGATGGACCTGAGCATGTACTCCGAGCATGTCGGCTCATACAGGCACGTGTGTTTTGAAAAATGCTTCTGGTAGAATACAAGTAGCCTCATGAGAAGCATCTTAATGTATGGTTTGAAGATGTGCTTGCGGAGATATTTGAAAAACCTCTTTACCCTTTGCATGAGTTCATCTTCTTAAAACAGGATACAAGACTCTTTCTGAAAGTCCTGTAACAGTACTCATCCGCGGTCTTCGGAAGGATGATTATGGAATAAGGCCGCTCGAGCATGTCACACGTGTCGGAAAACGCTGCCCGGATGAGTCTCTTGATTCTGTTCCTTACTACAGACTTTCCGTTCTTCTTGGAAACGGTCACTGCCATGGATAATTTTGCTGAAGGACGGTACAAAACAGTCAGGGAAGGAGAATATGCCCTTTCCCCTTTCCTGAACAGCCTGTTTATATCCGTGCTCTTCTTTATCCTTAGGTATTTCAATGTCCGTTATGCAGAGAGAACCTTTCTGCCCTTGTTTCTTCTCCTGGCAAGAGTCCTTCTTCCGCCAGTGGTCTTCATTCTCTTTCTGAAGCCGTGAACCTTCTGTCTGTGCTTCTTCTTAGGCTGGTATGTCCTTTTCATAAGTCTAGTTCCTTATACATTATTATAATGACTTTCGCAATTATATAATTTTTGGCTTTAAGGTGTCAAGCGTTATTAGCCGTGCGTACAGGCAAAATGAGGTACAGGGACCTCATATCCACACTGTTCTGGCAGATGAACGGGTCTATCTGCCTGTTAAAGGACATGACCACATCTTCCTCGTCCAGATTGTTGATGGCATCTATGATGAACCTGGAGTTCATTGCAATCCTCAGGTCCTTTCCGTTGACCTCTGCGCGGAGAGGCTCATTCACACGGCCAACTTCCGAGTTCGTGGACACTATTACCTGGTCCCCGTTGATGTCGAAGAGTATCAGGCTGTTCTTCTCTCCCCTTACAAACACTGCTGCTCTCTCTATGCTCTCTTTGAGACTCTTTCTGGAAACCTTAACCGTAGTGGCGAAATTCCTGGGGATGATGTTCTCTTTCTTGATGAAGTCCCCGCTGTACAGCCTGGATGTAAGGATGGTATCCTCAGAAGCCACAAGCATCATGCCGTGCTGCACGTACACGTCTATGAGCTGATCGCTTGCAGGAAGCATCTTGTCTATCTCGTTGAGGGTTCTGGCAGGGCATACAATCTCCATGTTCCCTGTGCTGCCGGCAACCTTGCCGGAAATGGTGGCAAGCCTGAAACCGTCCAGGGAAGTGACGCATATCTCATCTCCCTTTATGACAAACTGGCATCCCTTGAGTATAGGCCTGGATTCATCCGTTGCGCAGCAGAATGTCGTGAAGGTTATATACTTCTTCAGCTCGTTTGTGGAAAGGCTGAAACAGCTCTCATTGATGTCTGTATTGATTACGGGGAAGTCATCCGCGGACAGAATCTGCATGCAGGTCTTGTTCTCGGCGTACATGATGTTCATGCTGATGCCGTCTGTCTCCAGAAGAATCTGAAATGCCTCAATTTTCTTGACAAACTCTGAGAAGTACTTTCCCTGGACGCATACCTCGCCTTCCTCATGGACCTCGGCCTTTACATTCTTTATTATGGCTATCTCTCCGTCTGTGGCAGAAAGAGTGAGCATATCATTCCTGGCGCTGAGTTTAATGCACTCAAGCACGGGCATTATGTTCTTTGTAGAGCAGGCCTTCACAACCTTCAGCACGGCATCAGCCAGATCCAATCCTTCGCAAAGTAATTTCATCGTCCCTCTCCGTGACCACCTTCGTGATCATTGATTTTTTCTATATATCATTATAAATTCAAATATCATTTATAATAGTATTGCCTGTAGAAATGGGGACAACTTTTCTTTCCTTCAGCCGTCCCTTTCAAGTGGTTATATAATAGCAAAAAAATGGGCAGAATGCAACTTAATTTTAACGCTTCCGGGCTGTTATCAAACCGTTAATTGCAATGTGGAGAAAAGGGGAGAAAGTGGACGGCCTTTTACTGTTTCACGGCTCAAGACCCGGTTTTTTCTGCATAAATGAAATAAACAAATCATCTCTCAGGATATCCACATCCGTATGTGAATTTGTGAGTTTCATAAAGTTGAAAATATTCCGCCCTTCTGCTATACTTGGAAATATGGAACAGCAGGACCTTATCAAAACTTACCTTTCTGAAATTATGGGATCGTGCAAGCCTCAGTTTGACTTGTATGAAAACCTTCTTCTGAATGCTAACCAGCACATAAACCTTACCTCTATAACAAAACACGAAGATATTGTCTCAAAACATTTCCTAGATTCTCTTCTGGCGGAATCATTCATCCCGCAAGGGGCATCCGTTGCGGATGTCGGTTCCGGCGGAGGCTGTCCGGCAATTCCTTTAAAGATTGTCCGTGACGACCTTTCATTCACCCTGATAGAGGCCACAGGAAAAAAGTGCTTATTCCTGGAGTCCGTTGTTGATAAGATGTCTTTATCCGGTGTAGAAGTTTTAAACATGCGGGCTGAGGATGCAGGAAAATCCGTGAAACATCGTGAGGCATATGATGTCTGCTGTGCCAGAGCAGTAGCTCCCCTCAACATCCTGGCGGAATACTGCCTGCCTCTTGTAAAGACCGGAGGAATTTTCATTGCCTACAAAGGGGATGCTGCTGAAGAGACAGAAACTGCGAGAAATGCCGTCTCAATCCTTGGCGGTTCATTTGAGGGTATACATCCTTTTACTCTGCCGGACGCTCAGGGTTGCAGGACTGTCTTGGTCATCAGAAAGGTTCATTCCACACCTGCAAAATATCCCAGGGCCAACGGAAAGGTCAAAAAGAATCCTTTGATATAATCTCCGGTCCCTTATAACGTGAAACATCTGGTAAACTTGATGGCGCAGAAGTTTTAGCTTCTGCGCTTTTGATTTTATCTACATTTCCACATTTATAAGCGCAGCTTTTTGTCCTTTTTTTATAATGTTTTTTTTTGTTTCATCCACATTCTATTAACATTTCTACATATTGTGGAATAGCCTGTGGAAAATTTTGCAGATATAGCCCTATTATTCCATTTATTTTCCTTTGTTTGCCTGTTATTTTTAACTTTATACTGGGTAATGTTGACATGAATTTTTATTGCTGACTCTGAAATTTTATCCACACAGAACTATTTTTATCCACATAAGTGTATTTTTTATTGCGTTTTGTGTTTCACGTGAAACATTATTTTGTTTAAAAAATTTGACTGAAGGATTGTGTTTAACGTGAAACAGGACTAAAATTTTAGAAAAATTTATATATGCGCCAGGTATATTTTTATATTTTAAAGGCAAATAAATGATATATGATAAACGTAAAAAGTAAATGAAATTTTAGTGATAAAGGGTAAAGATTGTGCGTATTAACTTGCTATTGCAATTCAGGTATGTTAAAATGAGCACCAGACGGCATTTCCGTCTATATACTTTGAACAAAACTCTAGGAGAACTGACTTGAATAGAAAATCCAAAATAATCTTATGGGTCGTCATCCTGATACTGATTATAGCCATAATAGTTATCTTTGTGGTTTTCAGTCTCAGCGGCGGGGCTACCCAGATTAGTATTTCTCAGTTCCAGCAGTACGTAGAGAACGCCCAATACTACAATCTGGAATACGATGAATCGACCAAAACATATTCGCAAACACCAAAGGACTTCGCTTGGAAAATCCAAGATCAAAATGGAAATTGGATTGATGCTGATAAAGATCAAGATGGATCTTATATCTCATCAGACGGAACTGTTCTCCCGGACAATTATACCCCTACAACTGACTCTGCCGGAAGAAGTATAATTGTAGATGAAGATGAAAGTACTACTGAAGAGATTAATGTCATCTGGAGAGTTGAAATCAGTGCCTATGAGTTCAACGGATATGACGTCAATGTAACCAATCAATGGTATGCCTATGGACCTTCACTCTTCAGCTCTGAAGGTCTGAGCATAATTGATACCTGGACATCATATGGAGTTACGACCGTGATGTCCAATCCGAACTCCGGAAACTGGTGGTCAACGGTAGTAACAGTAATCTCACTGATTCTGATAATAATCATCTTCGTAGTTCTGATAAGATCCTCTATGGGCGGCGGCAGGGTTGTAAACTTTGCCAAAAGCAAGGCTAAGGCCTCAACAAATGTGAAGGTAAGATTCACAGATGTGGCCGGAGCTGAGGAAGAGAAAGTCGAACTGGCAGAGATTGTTGAATTTTTGCGCTCGCCGCAGAAGTTCTCAAATCTGGGCGCAAGGGTACCGAAAGGCGTGCTGCTTGTGGGTCCTCCGGGAACAGGAAAGACATTGTTCGCAAAGGCAGTAGCCGGCGAAGCGAATGTTCCGTTCTTCTCAGTCAGCGGGTCCGATTTCGTAGAGATGTATGTCGGCGTTGGTGCCTCCCGTGTTCGTGACCTGTTTGATATGGCCAAGAAGAACCAGCCTTGCATTATCTTCGTGGATGAGATAGACGCAGTCGGCAGACATCGTGGCGCAGGCTTAGGCGGCGGCAACGATGAGCGTGAACAGACATTGAACCAGATACTTGTCCAGATGGATGGTTTCGAGCAGAATGACGGCATTATTGTAATGGCAGCAACGAACCGTGCGGACATTCTTGACCCGGCACTCTTGAGACCCGGCAGATTCGACAGACAGATTTATGTAAACCTTCCTGATGTCAAGGGACGTGAAGCAATCCTTAAGGTTCATGCAAGGAACAAGCCGATGGCTCCGGATGTCAACTTCAAGATTGTTGCAAGAATCACAAGCGGATTCTCAGGAGCAGATCTTGCCAATCTTCTCAACGAAGCGGCAATACTTGCAGCCAGGGCCAATAAGAAGTTCATAGGCAATGCAGAACTGTATGAGGCAGTCAACAAGGTTCTTATGGGACCTGCCAAGAAGAGCCGTGTTGTAACAGAGAGCGACAAGAGAATCACAGCTTACCACGAAGCAGGACATGCGATACTGGCAAGGCTGTGCCCTGACTGCGATCCTGTACAGGAAGTGTCAATTATCCCCCGTGGAAATGCCGCAGGGTATACAATGACCAGGCCTGACAATGATGACAACCATATGACCAAAAACAAGCTTCTTGATTTTATCTGCATGGCGTTAGGCGGACGTATCGCAGAAGAGCTGGTTATCAAGGACATCACCACTGGAGCATCCAACGATCTTGAGCGTATAACAGATATTGCAAAGAAGATGGTCACTGAGTGGGGCATGACGGATTCCTTAGGCCTTGTGACATACGGATCCAACTCACAGACGGTATTCCTCGGAAAGGATATGGAGACACATAACACCTACTCCGAAGAAACTGCAAGGCTCATTGACGAAGAGATGCATAAGATAATAAACGGCCAGCATGAGAGAGGCACTCAGCTTCTTACCGAGAACCGCTCCATCCTGGACAACATGGCCAGAGTGCTTATAGAGAAAGAAACGATTTATACCGAAGAAGTGGACCTTCTTATGGAAGGCAAGAGCTACACCGAGGTCATCCAGTTCATGGATGAGCAGGATGCCAAGCGTGCAGACAATCCGTTCAAGAGATACGAGAACTGATTGCATCTTTTTGAGGTCTGAATATGGGAAAAGTTCTAGCACTCACTAACAAGAAGGGCGGTGTCGGCAAAACGACCACCGCCATCAACCTGTCAGCATATTGTGCATATTACGGGAAGCGCGTTCTCCTTGTGGACCTGGATTCACAAGGGAACGCCACCACCGGCTTAGGGTTCTCAAAGAGCAACTTAAAACGCTCCATCTATAATGTCCTTATAGAGGATGAGCCCTGCACTGCCAATATACTGCCTACAGAGGTCAGAGGACTGGATATACTCCCCGCTAATGTGGATTTGTCCGGAGCCGAGATTGAACTGGTATACAAAAGGAACCGCGAGAAGATTTTAAAGGAAGCTATAGACAAAATCAGGGACAAATATGATTATATCTTCATAGACTGTCCTCCGTCATTAGGGCTTCTTACAATCAATGCGTGGGTTGCATCTGATTCCATAATAATACCCCTTCAGGTTGAATATTTCGCCATGGAGGGTGTAAGCCAGCTTATGAACACCGTAGCAATGGTGAAGCAGCGTTTGAATCCGGACCTTCAGATTGAAGGAGTTGTCATCACAATGTTTGACAGTCGTGCGACTATTTCAAAGCAGATTGCCGCCGAGATAAAGAAATTCTTCAAGGAAGCTCTCTATGAGATAGTCATTCCCCGCAATGTAAAGCTTGTGGAAGCACCCAGCCATGGCAAACCCATACTGCTGTATGATCCCAAGTGCATTGGAGCCAAGGCGTACAAGGCTTTGGCGGAGGAGTTCCTGGCCAGACAGGCAAAGAAGCAGGCACAATAAGCTGCAGCAAGTGAGAGGTTACAACATACAGGAGATAAGATGGCTAAAGGATTAGGAAAAGGATTAGATGCACTGTTTGAAGAGACCGGTGAAGCATATGAAAATATGCGTCATATCGGCAGGGGCCACGAGTTTACTGAGGAAGAGCTCAAGAGCACAGAGGAAATTCCCTTATCTCAGATAGAAATCAATCCGAACCAGCCCAGAAAACAGTTTGATGAGCAGGGAATAAAGGAACTCGGTGAGTCCATTCAAAGGCATGGCGTGATAATGCCCATAGTTGTCAATGATGACGGCAAGGGCGGCAAGTACATGATCATCGCCGGCGAGAGAAGATACAGGGCCTGCCAGGAGATAGGCAAAACAACTATCCCGGCAGTTATAAGGAGATACTCCCCCAGGGAAATAGAGGAAATCTCCCTTATAGAGAATCTGCAGCGAGAAGATCTTAACCCCATAGATGCTGCAACAGCAATGAAGCAGCTCATGACGGATTACAAGCTCACCCAGGATGAGCTTGCAGAGAGAATCGGCAAGTCCAGGCCGGCAATAGCCAACACCCTCAGGCTTCTCAACCTCAGCCCTGAAGTTATGGAAATGGTCAAGGACGGGAAGCTTTCCGCAGGCCATGCAAGAACACTTTTGGGAATGAGTGATTCAGAGCAGCTTGCCAAGGCTAAGGAAACGGTAAAGAACCAGTATTCAGTCAGACAGCTTGAAAAGATTGTTAAATCCGGAAAGGGAGGCAAGAAGGACAAGAAAACCATAACTTCCCTGGAGCTCCAGACTCTTATAGACAGAATGAGACGTAATTTCCGCACGAAGGTCAGCATGATCGGATCTGACAAGAAAGGCAGAATTTACATTGACTATTATTCCAAGGACGATCTGGAAAGAATCTCAGAGATTATGGACATTGTAGAGCGGCAGAAATAGAAAATGTTTCATATGAAACATTTTCCAAACAGCACAAAAAAAGGGAATGAGCGCATCGTTCATTCCCTTATATTTTAACGATACGCAACTTATATAAAAAAGCACTAGTTTTCTGTGTGGAAACCTGAAATTCTGTACGGAATTCAGTAAAGCAGAAGCCAGGATTTGCTTTAGAATAGGAGCACTTGCTTTGCTTCCGGATGCATAACGTGTGCCGTAAAGGCACTCACAAGCGGATAGATAGAATGAGATAGTCTGAAACGGAATGCACTTGGAAATTTCAGCCTGCTTATATCTTGGACAGCAGGCTGTATGCAATGGATAATATACGGGCCAAATGGCTCTAATATACTTTATTTTGCATTATGTATAATGCAATAAGTTACGGACAGATTCAGGAGTGGTGAATCCGCAGAATATATGGCAGAAAACGGAGTGCAGAGAATTTGCGGAAAAAGTCCGTAAAATAGAAAATTTTAAGTAAAATTGCTTGATTTTTATAAAGATATTTGCTATATTAATTAAGCATTTGGCGAAGGTACTTGGGAGTATAGCTCAGTTGGGAGAGCAACTGCCCTACAAGCAGTGGGTCACAGGTTCGAGCCCTGTTACTCCCACCAAGTAATAGTGTGGTCAAATGCGGGAGTGGCTCAGTGGTAGAGCGTCACGTTGCCAACGTGAATGTCGCGGGTCCGAATCCCGTCTCCCGCTCCAAAGTCCGCACTATTTTTTTATATCTCATGGCGACATAGCCAAGTGGTAAGGCAGAGGTCTGCAAAACCTTAACCCCCAGTTCAAGTCTGGGTGTCGCCTCCAAATGAAAATGCCCGTCCGGATATCCGGACGGGCTTATTTTTTACTGTTATCTCCTGTTCTTTTTCTTGAATGTGGCAGCCAGGCGTTTGAAGAAGTTCTCATCGTGCTTCTTCTGTTTGATCTTATCTATCTGCCCGGTCTCAAGGTACTTCTTTACCGATGCCAGCCATCTGTCTATCTCAGACTGCTCCGTAATCATTTTGTCCCCGCCGTTGCGGTCGAATTTAACAATGAACGGCAGTACGATTTTGCAGCCATCGCATTCCTTGGCGAACTGCTTCATTATTTTCTTGGGCCAGCCGGCACAGGTTGTGAACGGAATGACAGGCTTTCCGTACCAGTAATGGCAGGATACATAGGACAGCATGGCCGGAGCCATTTTGTACCACCATGTCGGCGTGCCTAATGCTATAACGTCATAATCATCCAGGTCAACCGGCAAATCAAAAATCTCAGGCTTTGTTCCCAGATCCACTTCACTATACCCCTGCTGATAGGTTTCCTGATAATTGCTGGGATAGGGCTCTACAGTATCTAAACGGTATTCATCTGCTCCTGTGGCTTCCTTAAGCTGGTCTGCGATTCTCTTTGTGTTTCCGTAGGCCCAGGTGTAATAGATGATAAGCATCTTTTTCATGGTGACATCTCCCTTAACAGAGACAATTTTACCACTAATACAGGTATTTAGTCAAGGTATTTGCGGAAGAAGGCCTCTATTGTGTCAAAGGGTATAATATCCATCTTGCCGTAAAGGTCTGTATGAACAGCTTCGGTAATTATCAGGAGCTCTTTATTGTCTCCTGCAAGCTTTTTGAAGGCATCCTCGCTGTAATAGCGTGAATGAGCATTCTCTCCATGTATAAGCAGAACAGGGCTGTCTATTTCGCTTATATAGGTCATTAAGGGGCATATTGGTGAATGAGAGACCGGAAGTAATGTTCCAGCTCTTTGTGGATGCTCCGGTGCGTGGATGGCTTGCTCGCGGTGTCTTTTAGATATCGTTATAATCCTTGACAAACTGCGGTGCATCATCTGTCACAACATCCATTACGCCGCCGTCTCTTGAGTATGTGCCGTTTTTATAGGCTATAGTTCTCTGTGCATTCCAAACTTTTCTATTCTCCATGCGGGCTTCTTTGGAATCCTCTGCATCAAAGTATCCGCATGCGTAATTCCAGCACATGTCGTATATAGTTGAAGTTGTTATGGCCTAGATCCGGGTGTCCATTGCCGCAGCATTGAGAGCCATGCCCCCCATCCGCAGATGCCCAGAATGCCAATCTTGTCCTGGTTAACATCATCCTGCACGGACAGAAAATCCACAGCGGCACAGAAGTCCTCTGTATTGATGTCCGGGGAAGCTACAAATCCCGGCTGCCCTCCTCTCTTACCGGTGAATGAATGATCAAATGCAATGGTGAGGAATCCACGAGAGGCCATTTTCTGCGCATATCTTCTTCCGGACACCTGTTCTTTAACGGCGTCAAAAGGACCTGCAACAGCAATGGCTGCAAGCTTTCCGGCTGTGCCAACAGGTTTGTACAGACCATCCGCCAGCGTTATGCCGTAGCTTTTGTGAAAAGTAACCTTCCTGTGCTCTGCCTTATCGTTCTTAGGAAATGTCTTGTGCCATGCGTCTTTAAGATTTTGTCATATGCGCCTCCATTTCTATTTAAGAACTGCGTAAACGCTTTCATCCACGGCTTCAAGCCATTCAGATGAGATGTTCTCTCCGGGCACTTCCACTGCAAGGTGCGAGAACCAGGAGTCCGGTGCGGCGCCGTGCCAGTGCTTTACGCCCGCGGGAATGTTGATTACATCGCCGGGATTCATCTCTACAGCTTCCTTGCCCCACTCCTGGTAATATCCTCTGCCACCAACGCAGATAAGAATCTGTCCGACGCCGGAAGCGGCGTGATGGATGTGCCAGTTGTTTCTGCACTTGGGCTCAAAGGTTACGTTGGAGATGTCTACTTGGCTCATGGATACAGGCGCTAGATAGCTGTTGCCGATGAAGTATTTTTCGTACGCGTTATTGGGGGCGCCTATCGGAAAAATCATGCTTGCGGCGTGCGCTGCCTTAGCATCATGCGCCTCTGTTTCAGGCGCCCAGATTTCCTTGGCCTGGTTGAAAGCGCCCCATGCCTTAGGGCAGCCGGCATAAAATGCTGTATGGGTAAGTATGGCAGCAATCTCCTTTCTTGTAACGCCTGCGTTTTTGGCGTTCTGAAGATGATATGAGAGCGATGAGTCTATAATCCCGGAAGATACCGGCGCCACTACGGTAATAATGCAGCGTGTCTTGTGATCTATGCCCGTTATGTTCCGGTCTTCGCCGAAAAGGATGTCATCGTTGAAATGCGCAAAGTCTGGCGCGAACCCGCCCAGAGACGCCCTGCCGGCCGTCTGTGTGATTTTTTTCATTTCCAGCCTCCTGTGAGTTGATTTTTTACTCTTTCTTCATTACAATGCAGAGTGTAATACCTAAACCTGACTTTAAGTCAAGGGTTTAGTGCCAATAAATGCTGCCGGAGGAAATTTCATATGTACACCATAGGCCAGGTATCAGAGATGTTCAACATCCCCGTCTCCACTCTCCGTTATTATGATAAGGAGGGTCTGTTCCCTGAAATGCAGCGGAAGTCCGGCATACGACAGTTCACTGAGTCAGACCTGGAAACTCTCCGTTTAATAGAATGCCTCAAGAAATCCGATCTGGAGATAAAGGATATAAAGAAGTTCATGGAGCTCTGTTCGCAGGGCCCCTCTACATACAATTCCCGTCTCCAGATCATCCAGCAGCAGAAAGAAGCGGTTTTGGCCGAGATGGAACGGCTCAACAGTTCTCTGGATATGCTGAAGTATAAGGTATGGTACTACACCAACGCCATCCTGGACGGCAATGAAAACCGCGTGAAGGCCATGGCACCGGATGAGATGCCTGCAGAGATTAAAGATGCATACCTCAACGCCCACAGGACATAATCCTTTTGCATGTTATACCTGTACTCAACTTAAGACATACGGAAATTGCCCGGATGGCAGCAGCCACATCCAGAATGATAATTATACCTTTATATTTGAATTTATATATGGGTATAAAACAATACTAACAGGCATTTTACAGTATACCGGGCAAAAACGTCTGCAAATCCGCTTGATTTTAAGCGGATTGCATATTATAATATGTACACGCATGCGGGTATGGCGGAATCGGCAGACGCGGCAGACTTAAAATCTGCTAACCGAGAGGTTGTGCAGGTTCGAATCCTGTTACCCGCACCAAAAGCAGGTATGCTCCAGACGGAGACATATCTGTTTTTTTATTGGGGAAATTGTAAGACAGCAGCAAAGTTTGCGGTAAGCAAATTTTTCTACTGGAAAGTAAGGATATTTTTGGCTGCATCGGTTGTGATGGTTAAATATTGTGCGGGAGCAAAAAAGAAGCAGCCCCTGGTTTACCGAACGCGCGGGTGCTGCCTCTCCATTAAATTGTTATATGACCATTATAGATAAGACCCGTTTTTTTGTTAACTCAGACTGGATCTAAGTTCTATTTTATCGGCAGGGCCATACAGGCCGGTGCTTTTGGCCGTCAAGCAGTTTTTTAAACATTGGTAAGGACTTTTAACGTACAGCTGCAAGCACTTTTTTACATCGGCCGGTAAGCAGATTTTTACATTGCCAGATAAAAGTGTTGCTTTTGGTTGGAACACCGCTAATTATACTTAGGTACGCTTCTGTTCCTCATTATGATCTTGCAGCTTATCTGATTTTGCAGAAGCATTGAATGAATCAATGGGTTTTCAAAATCCGCTGTATCAGAGCATATCCTTTTGGTTTAATAAGGCCGGGGCACGTGGCTCCGGCTTATGTTTTTTGAAAAATGTTTCATGTGGAACGCATCTGTAAATCCAGCCAGGGAATCTCCGCGGAGACATCCTCAGCTTCACCGCTGTCAATGAGGGCAGTAAGCTCCGCCTTGAGAGTATCGAGGGTAACCTGTTCCATACTGGCCTTCATTGCCGAGACTGCTTCTTCCATATGCGGATACAGGATGCGGTAGAAATTTTTGCCGATAGGGGTTTCGCTTGCGTCATCATCGTGAATGCTGAAAATTTCTTCTGCGTCATTCGGTTCTACAGCTTCGTATATGTCCCACAGCGTAATTTCCTTCGCATCCTTTGCAAGGACAACTCCGCCGTTTTTTCCGGGCGCAGCAGCAATCAGCCCGCATCTGGATAGATCCAGGAAAATATTGCGTATGATTACTGGATTGGAGCCGGCACTCTCTGCCGCCAGGCTGCTGGTTACTCTCTTTTTTGGAGACAGGACCGCTACAAACAGGAGCGCGTGAACGGCTGTAGGAAATCTCTTGCTTGCTCGCATAGAAGGCACCTTTGCAAATTTCTGCTCTAAGTATAGCAAGAGAGAGCAGGGAAATCAATTGCATGTATTGACTTTAATAGACTTCAGAATTATAATTGTAACTGTTAATATTACAATATAAACCGGCCAGGGAGGCCGGTTAAAGGCGGGATGCACATGAGAAAGGATTTCATCCAGCTTAAGGAATACATAGATAACAGCCACAATGCAGTAGCCGTTACAGGTGCAGGGATCTCATATCTGTACGGAATGAGAAGGCTTAAGATGAGCGTAGGCCGCATGAATGCAGGGCGCATTTTCTCAGCGGATTATGTGCGCAAGCATCCGGAAGACTTCTATGCCATCATGAGGGATTCGTTCCTGGATGCAACGTTTGTCAAGGGCCCCAGCAAGGTCCATCTGCAGCTTGCAGAGCTTGAGAAGCAAGGGAAGCTGTGCGGGATAGTAACGCAGAATCTGGACTGCCTGCATACAATAGCAGGCTCAAAGAACGTGGCGGAATTCCAGGGAAGCTTCCAGGACAATGTGTGCGTGGACTGCGGCGCTCATTATACGGATTACAATATCTGGAACCAGGGACATATGCCGCGCTGTACAAAATGCGGTGCGCCTATAATGCCTGCTACGTTCTGCCGGAACATACGGTCTGAGGAAAGCCAGGCTGGAATGAGAAAGGCGATACGCATGATAGCGGATGCAGACCTGGTCATAATAATTGGCACCACAGGCTTCAGAAGCGATGAGTATATGAGCGGTCTTAAGAGGGGCACGAAGATTGTGCAGATTAACCCTGCGGCAACGGAGTTTGACAGCATAGCTGACCTCAATGTGAGGGCAGACGCTGCAGAAGCGCTGAGCTATGTGCTTGGCGCATGACGGACGGAGAGCGGCATGGGACTGTTTAAACGTAAGGAGAGCCGTAAAATGGATGTGATAAAGCAGTTTGCAGATTATGTAGACAAAAGCAGCAGAATAGTGGCAATCACTGGAGCCGGGATATCCCTTTCCGGCGGCGGAGTCACATACGGACAGCTGCATGTTACCCGCAGGGGTGCGGGCGGGGATGACAGCGCTTTTCTGCGCTCATTCCTGGACTCCATGTTCCATTATGATCCCAGTTACGCCCATTATGCCCTTAAGGAGCTGGAGGATGAGGGCAAGATGCTGGGAATAATAACCACCAACGTAGACTGCATGCATACCATAGCCGGCTCCAAAAACGTGGCTGAGATTCAGGGCAGCCTGCAGGTGAACTGCTGCGAGGAGTGCGGCAGGCATTATGACACCTATGAGATCTGGAACAGAAAGGAACTTCCCAAGTGCCCGGTCTGCGGAGGAACCATAACCCCGTGGCCCATATACAGCCACATAGACGTATGGGACAAGGATGTCCGGAAGGCAAGAGATTGGATCTCACAGGCAGACCTCATACTGGTAATCGGCACACACGGATATTACGGCGGAGTGTACTGGGATTACAGGAACCGCAAAGCGCCCATTATCCAAATAAATCCGGGGCGCACATCATTTGATTATCTCGCAACCCTCAATATCCGCGAGGGAAGCGATGAGGCGTTCAGACAGCTCAAGGAAGTGAGGAAGCGCAATGGCGGAGAACAGAAAGACTGAGATAGATGAAGGTGAAATGATCCGTATGGCGATGCAGATGCGCGCCAAGGAATATGAAGGCCTTACAGAGGCGGAGATAGCGGAAAGGGAGCGCCAGAAGGAACTCGCGCGCCAGAACAACATCGGGATTCTGGAGGACACTCTGTCCGCCCTGGCCAAAGGCGGGTACGAGGCAGATGGGCAGGAGGTATGCCTGCAGCATGATGCCGCTGCACTTGGCGAGGCCAATGTTTATCTTCCGGAAAAGCTGGACGGGATGCGCTGCAAAGACTCTGCATCCGGGACAGGCTGCATGCCGCAGTGCGGGTGCGAAAACACGGATACCCTGGCGCTTGCGGAAAAGAGATGCAGGGAATGCATCACTGCCGGAGAAACACCGGATGTGCTGATACTTAACATGGCAAGCGGTACAGAACCCGGAGGACAGACGCGCAAGGGAGCGGGGGCGCAGGAGGAAGACCTCTGCCGCAGAACATCCCTTCTCATGTCCCTGGAGAGTGATGCCGCCAGCGACTATTATGCATACAACAAGTCTGTCCAGGGCCGCCTGGGCACGGATGCCATTATCTATTCTCCTCATGTGGAGGTAATAAAGGACAGCAGAGCAAACTATCTGTCCTATCCGTTTGAGGTCTCCGTTATTAGCTGCTCTGCGCCAATGGTGCGTTTCGGACTGGAAGGGAAGAGCCCGCAGGAATATGAAGAGATGCTCTTAAGGCGCATAGAGGGCATGCTGCTCGTTGCCGCGGAAAACGGCAAGAGCCGCCTTATACTGGGAGCGTTCGGCTGCGGAATCTTCGGCAATGACGCAGCTCTGGTATCCGCGCAGTTCCATAAGGCTATTCAAAGCTTTACCTTCCGTGGACGAACATCCGCTGAGCTCTTCAAATCCATAGATTTCGCTGTCCTTTGCCGTCCCGGGAAGGACTACAACTATAAAGAGTTCTGCCGCTGGTTCCCTGCCGGCTGATTTCATTCATTTACATATATGTCCCGTCCAACGCATATTTGCGTTAAATTGCCCATAACATGCCTCCAAATGCCGTACGTGCAGGAATATGCCTGTTTTAAGTCAATAGTATGCCCCATGTATAGAGGGCCTGTCCGGAGGAACAGATGGATCTGGAGAAGCAGGCAGCAAAGCTGCAGAAAGCCATAGATGAGAGTCATTTCACGGTTGCCGTAACGGGAGCCGGCATTTCCCTGTCCTCCGGGGGCATAACTTTTAATCGCAGCAACGTGAAGGAACTCATGGGGCTGGGATCTGAGGACATGCTCCGTAATGAACCGGACAAGTATTACCAGCTTTTAGACAAAGCATTTCTGCACTCCATGTTCCATGGGGAACCCTCTGTAACCCACAGGGCGCTCCGCAAGCTGGAGCAGGACGGAAAGCTGCAGGGCATCATTACAACCAACGTGGACTGCATGCATACCATAGCGGGTTCTGAGAACGTGGCGGAGATACAGGGAAGCCTGCAGATAAACCGCTGCACGAAGTGCTACAAGCGTTTTGATGATTACCATATCTGGGGCAACGGGACTGTGCCCCGCTGCGACCTCTGCGGGGATGTCATATGGACCTTCCCCTTCTACAGCCACGTGGGCCTTCATGACGGCAACGTGCGCAAGGCCCAGCGCTGGATGGCCCAGGCAGACCTTATCATAATAACGGGAGCCAACGGCAACTACAGTGATGCTTATTTCAACTGCCGCAAGCGCACCGCTACAATAATCCAGATCAACCCCGGGCACACCTGGTTTGACTTCACCGCAGACCTCAACATCCACGCCAAGGCGGATGATATTTTCAAATATCTCCTCTGACAGCCCTTATCCGGCATCCGGGTCTGTCTGCACGGGCCTTTATCCGGCATCCCCGCCCCTGCATAACGCCAGGGGCTATTCCGTTTCAGGCCAGGCACAACATGACTGTCCCGTTCTGCAATCCGCTTGCAATCCGCTGGCGGACACATTATTATAATGGCATATACACTGAAAGACAGCAGATGCCGTAATGGCGGCACCGGAGAGAGCTATGGCAGGATACAGCAATAACAGGCGGGATGACCCCCGCAGGGAGAGGAACCGTCAGATACTGGAGAACACACTCGAGACAGCGGAGCGGGGCCGCTATATAGCAGGCGGCCGCATGATAGGCCTGCCGTATAACAGAACACAGATCCGCACTGCCATCACATACGTTGGCGGGACACTGGATGCCCTCCGGCAGGACATGCAGCTCAACGGCCCTGCCAGGGACATCTCATCCATCCGCTTCTCATGTGAGAATACAGACACCCTTGCCCTTACGTGGAAGAGATACCGGGAGTGCCTTGCAGAAGGGGAGAAGGCTCCCAAAGTTCTGGTGCAGAACCTTGCAAGTGCCGTCCATCCCGGAGGCGGGGTCCGCAACGGGGCCACTGCACAGGAGGAAGACCTTTGCCGCAAGACATCCCTTCTCCTGTCCCTGGAGAGCAATGCCGCAAAGCCGTTCTATGATTACAACTGGTCCTTGAATTCCAAGCTGGGCTCAGATGCAGTAATAATATCTCCGTGTGTGGAAGTCATGAAGGACTCCGGCTGCAGCCTGCTTGCAGAGCCGTATCCCATAGGCGTCATAACCTGTGCGGCACCCAATATCCGCAACGGCCTGGAAGGCAGGACCCAGGCCCAGTACAGGGAGCTGCTCAGAAGGCGCATCATGACCATACTATGCTGTGCAGCGGAGAACGGATACAGGCACCTGGTACTTGGAGCCTTCGGCTGCGGGGTCTTCGGCAATGACGCGGCCCTTGTCTCGAACCTCTTCATGGACTGCATCCGCAGCTTTTCATACAAAGGCAGCACGGCGGCAGGCAGCTTCGAGACAATAGACTTCGCTGTCCTCTGCAAGCCGGACAATGATTACAATTACCGTGAGTTTGCCCGCAACTTTGCCGGCGCAAAGTAACGGTAGAGGCTCTTTAGGGGCCGCATTAGGAGCCGCAGGACATACATGAAACACAAGCCGGGATGCCGCCAAATGCGGCCTGCCGGCTTCTCTTTTGCCCGCAGGACATGATAAATGAACACTGGTTATTTTTTACCCGGGACATGCAGAGGCGGCTGCCGTTGGTGCTTTCCGGCAGAAAAATCGGAGTACGGTTAATTTTTTGCAGACGGCACAGGTATAGGGATTATGCATTATGCAACACTATGCCGAGCATCCCGGGCCTGGAAGGGTTTTTGGACAAAATAGCGGTATATTGTTTGATTTTAAAGGGTTGGATGAGGGAATTACAAAAATCCGGCACTTTGCATGAAGTGTGTTGAAATTGTAAGTTTTCCGGCAAAAAAAGCAAACTTTGGTTAATTTTTTTATTGACAAGCCTAAATTCATCCGTTATAATGGCTTTGCAAGAAAGGTTAAACGCGTTTAAGTTTTCAGTGGATTTAAAGGAGGTTTCCAAATTATGCCCATTTCAATTGCACCGTGCGGAACCGAGCTTACGATCAGGAAGGTGAGTGCAGAGGACAAGGTCAGGAAGCACTTGCAGGAACTTGGAATATCAGTAGGGTCTAAGCTTACGCTTGTTTCCGCAAGCGGCGGGAATGTAATCGTAATTGTCAAGGAAGGCCGGCTGTGCCTGGACCGCAATCTTGCCGGCAAGATTCTTGTGGCTTAGCGTTTCATATCACTAATACATTGCGTATCGGGGAAATGAGGTACGCAATATTTTTTCAGAAAATAATTAACCTCGGTTAAGTTTTTAGGCCGGCATTCCGGCAGCTATGGAAGATATGACAAAGTTACTGAGCGAATTTACAGTCGGCGAAAGCGGCAGAATAGTCAAGGTGGCAGGCGAAGGAAGGATCAGAAGACGCCTGTTCGACATGGGCGTCACCCCCGGCGCGGATGTCACAATGAAAAAGAAGGCACCCTTAGGAGACCCTATAGAGGTCACCTTGAGAGGGTATGAGCTCACATTGAGAAAAGTAGAGGCAGCTTGTGTGGAGGTAGAGCTCAAATGAGAACTTTCGCCCTGGCCGGCAATCCCAACTGCGGCAAGACCACGCTGTTCAATGCCCTCACGGGCTCTACAGCGCATGTGGGCAACTGGCCCGGCGTCACAGTGGACAAGAAAGACGGCCTGTACAAATCAGACAAGGAGACGGTGGCAATCATAGACCTGCCCGGCATATATTCACTGTCCCCGTACACTCCGGAAGAGGTCATCGCCAGGAATTACATCCTGGATGAGCATCCGGACGGCATTATCAATATTGTAGACGCAACAAACCTGGAGCGAAACCTGTACCTCACCACACAGATCCTTGAGATGGATGTGCCCGTCATCGTGGCCCTCAACTTCATGGATGAAGTGGAAAAGGCAGGGGACAGGATAGACCCTAAGGTAATAGAGAGTGCTTTGGGCGTTCCCGTGGTCCCTGTGTCCGCCCTTACTGGCAAGGGCATAAAGGAGCTCATGGAGAGGGCCATCTCAATGCCCGCAAAAAGAGAGGGCACAACGGTTCTTCAGGGCACGATAGACAAGCCCCTGGAGCCCGCCCTTGAATATTACAGGGCCCAGGAAGTCTCCTCACCCCTGTTCCACGCCATAAAGCTTTTGGAAGCAGATGAGATAGAAGTGGAAAGGAAGGGAGCAAAGGCGGTCCTTGCTGAGGCAACGGCTGGCCAGGCCGAAGGAGAGGAAGACCTGGAGGCAGTGATTGCGGACGAGAGATACAAGTATATCTCCGCCAGGCTTTCCGGAGCGAAGGTCAAGGCCATGCACACCCTGGAGACCCGCTCGGACAAGATAGACAAGGTGCTCACGCACAGGGTATGGGCCATCCCCATCTTCCTTGTAATCCTGCTCCTTTTATTCCATCTCACCTTCTCAGACAACCTGTTTTTCCTGAACGGCTTTACGGAGAAGCAGCACTGGATGCCCACGCTCTTCGACCCCGTGGAAGAAGGCGGCTTAGGGTGGGAGGAGACCTGGTCCTCAACCCTTTTGGCCTGTTTCTATGACGGCACGGTGTTCTCGCCGGGCGTAATCCTCGCCAACATCTTTACATGGATAACAGATTATATAACAGAAGGCGTCTCCCTGCTCATCTCCGTTTGCAACGGCGCGGCATGGATAGACAGCCTCGTATGTGACGCAGTCTTAGGCGGCATATTTGCCGTTCTTGGCTTCCTTCCCCAGATCCTTCTTCTGTTCCTCGGGTTCTCCATTCTGGAGGATACCGGATACATGGCGCGGATTGCCTTCGTGCTGGACAGGATCTTCCGCCGTTTCGGCCTTTCCGGAAGAGCCTTCATGCCCATGATAATGGGCTTCGGCTGCGGGCTTCCCGCCATCATAAACACGAGAACGCTTGCGGATGAAAAGGAGCGGACGGCCACGATTCGTGTAATTCCCTTCTTCTCCTGCGGCGCAAAGCTTCCGATTCTGACCGGCATGGCCGGCGCAATGGTCTCAGCCTTCGGCTTCGGCAACGCAGACCTCATCACATACGCCATGTACTTAGTCGGCATCGTAACGGCCCTGGTGTGCGTAATACTCATGCGCAACACCACCTTAAAGGGCGACACGCCGCCTTTCATCATGGAACTGCCCGCATACCATTTCCCCAAGACCAGGAATCTTATGATTCATATCTGGGACAAGGCCAAGCACTTCGTGAAGAAGGCCTTTACGATAATCTTCCTGTCCACGATAGTAATCTGGTTCCTGCAGTCCTTCTCATGGAGATGGGAGTTCCTGCTCCAGGACACTGAAGACCTCGTGAACGGCGTAGGCCTCACTGCCTCGCAGAAGGCGCTTACAGCAGCAGACGCCAACTACTTCGTCAACATGTTCACGGACGGCAGCGGGAACCTGCTGGTGGAGGGAATGGTAAACCTCCGCACGGATGAATCCATCCTGGGCTCCTTAGGCATGCTTCTGCAGCCCATATTCACTCCCTTGGGCTTTGGCTCGCAGGCGGGAGAACTGGGCTGGGTATTCGCAGTGGCAGCCATAACGGGCCTCGTTGCAAAAGAGAACGTGGTTGCAACGTTCGGCGCGCTTGCAGCGGTTGTCGCAGCGACATACATTGACACCGAAGCCAACGGCGCGGCAGCCTGCTTCGCCATGGTGGCCAACACAGACATAACCTGGCAGGGCGTCATAGCGTTCATAGTCTTCAACATGACAACAATCCCCTGCTTCGCATCCTGCGCAACGGCGAGGGCGGAGCTTCCCAAGGGAAAGTTCAAATGGACGCTCCTGTTCTGGTTCGCCACGAGCTACATAGTATCCGCCTGTGTATACACCGTCCTTTCATGGTGGTGGACCCTGTTCATCTGGCTCGCGGTTCTCGCAATTGCTGTGACATTCATAGTCCTCAACAACCACGGGAAACTGGACAGGCTCAAGATACGCCGCAGGAAGAAGAACGGCCCGGACTCCGGCGAAAGCTCCGTCTCCGAATAACCTTTTGGCTCCGAAGATTGCGCATAGTGCGGCTCCAAACGCAGTTTATCCACAAATGCACCATACTAATGGTGGAATTCTCAAAACGCACAGGAATATAGGCGAAACATGAACTGGTTTGACATCCTCGTAATATGCATTCTTGCAGCTGCAGTAATTGCAGTTGCGGCGGTTGTCATATACAACAAGGCCCACGGCAAGGGCGGGGACTGTGACGGCTGCCCCGGCTGTCACAGCTGCTCTTCATGCAAAGAGAGCGGCCGGTGCCATTACCGGATTCCGGAGGACGTCCAGAAGATTCTGGATGACGCCAACTCCAAAAAAGAAAACTCCGGCCCTGCAGAGGACCGGCACAACAGCCCGCAGCAGTAATCTGCTGCTCCACGCATAACACTCATCATCTCTGATTTTTAATATGGTTCGTTTGTCCCCGGGTCCCTTGTCCCGGGGATTAAACTTTGCGCCCCATATTTTTTGGAAAGTTTTGCCCTTAAGGGGTCCCCATCCGGATGCCCTGCAGGCAGCACTCAGCGCCCCGGCGAGGCCAGGGCAGATCCCCCTGCGGGGTCCTTGGCCTGCATACAGGCTGCACAGGGATCTTTGCGGCTTACATACAGGCTTTCACAGGGCTTCTGCATGCCTTCGGGCCCTGCATGAGGGAGGTTTCATGACACTTATGATACATTCTGCGTTTCTTGGGCACAAAATGGCCGGGACGGGATGAAATTATGTTCAAACATTTGCAAATCCCAGAGGGCCTGTATATAATGTAGCATGAAGTAACAGAAGTTTATACAGAGGAACAGGTCATGATAAGAATATCACACAGAGTTTCCACAATAGCTCCTTCCATGACGCTTGCCATCTCAGCCAAGGCCAATGACCTTAAGGCACAGGGCATCAGGGTCATCAATTTCGGCGTGGGAGAGCCGGATTTCAACACACCGGATCACATCTGCCAGGCAGCGAAGGATGCCCTGGACAATGGATACACCAAATACGTGGCTGCATCAGGGCTTCCGGCACTCAAGAAGGCCATATGCAAGAAGTTCAAGGATGACAATGACCTGGATTACAAGCCCTCTCAGATTATAGTTTCCAACGGCGCAAAGCATTCCATCTTCAACGCCCTGTTTGCCACAATCAACCCCGGCGATGAGGTCCTCATTCCGAAGCCGTACTGGCTCACATACCCTGAGGTAGTAAAGAGCGTGGGCGGCGTTCCCAACTACATCTATGCAACACCCCGCCACGGGTACAAGGTGACGGCAGCCCAGATAGAGGAGGCCATAGGCCCCAAGACCAGGATGCTCATCTTCAACAGCCCCAACAATCCTACGGGTGCCGTATATACGGAGCACGAGATCCGCGCCATTGCAGACGTATGCGTAAAGCACAACATCATGGTGCTTGCGGATGAGATATATGAAAAGCTCATATACGGCGGCGAGAAGCACTTCTCCATAGCTGCATGCTCTCCTGAGATGAAGGAGCTCACGATAGTTATCAACGGCGTTTCCAAGTCATACGCCATGACAGGATGGAGGCTCGGATACCTCGCAGCCCCTGAGAAGCTGGCCGCAGCCATCTCCTCATTCCAGAGCCATTCCACATCCAACGTCAACACCATGACGCAGTATGCGGCTATTGCCGCCCTTGAGGGCCCCACGGAGCCCATGGAGGAGATGATAAAGGCCTTCGGACAGCGCCGTGACCGCATGCTTGAGATACTGGATTCCATGAAGCCCCTCGGCTATGACTACGTGAAGCCGGACGGCGCTTTCTATGTAATGCTCCTCTGCGACAAGCTGTACGGCAAGAAGTACAAGGGCAAGGAGATTACGGGAAGCATGGACATGGCAGACCTTCTGCTCACGGAGAAGCAGGTTGCCTTAACTCCCGGAGTATGCTTCGGGGATGATGACGCCGTGCGTCTGTCATACGCCCTCAGCATGGAAGACATCGAGACCGGACTTGCAAAGATAGCGGAGTTTGCATCAGAGCTTGAGGACTGACAGCCACAAGGGCAGTTTTTGCGGCACATTGCACTATCTCCAGTGGCCTCCAGGCTGTCTCCGGGGGCTAAAAATTGCCGTATATATGCATAAAACGGCCATTTTGGTTTTGTGACGGCATTTTGAAAAACAGGTAAAATTTTAGTTATTGCTATTGAAATTCACCCTGATTGCTGTTAGAATGAGCTTAACAGAACATTTTTCAACACCTTCAGGAGGAACTTCATGATTAAAATAGTTTATGGACCTAAGGGCTCCGGAAAGACAAAGCGTCTCATAGCCATGGCCAACGCAGACGTGACAACATTGAAAGGCCTGAGCGTCTTTATCACGGACAACAAGCGATGCATGTACGATGTCAACAGGGCCGTTAAGTTCATAGATGTCAAGGATTTCAATATCACTGGGGAAGAAGCGCTCTGCGGATTCATCTGCGGAGTCTGCGCCTGCAGCTATGACCAGGAGTTCGTCTATGTGGACGGCATAGCACGCATTGCGGGCAAGAGCGTAAGCGAGCTTTCAAAGCTCTTCTACATGCTTGAGAAGGTCTCCAATGATAATGACATAACCATTGTGCTGACGTGCAGCTGTGAAAAGGAAGACCTCCCGGATTTCGTGAAGAAGTACGTATAAGCGTACCCAGGACACATATGTCTTTCCGGACGGCGCACTTTGCGCCGTCTTTTGATTTGGCGCAGGCTCCTTCCTCAGCTGCTCTGAAAAGTCAGCCCAGGGTCCCCTTTGGGGCACAAACGGAGCACTTATAAGCACTTGAAGGCAGATGCCGTGCCCGGGGAAAGGCATGACAGAGCGGATACAAGCACACAGCGGCCCGCAAAATGCAGCGGGCGAAGGCAGGTAAAAAACGACATGAACTTTATCAGCACGAGAGGCGGGGAGAAGGTCACAGGCGCCCAGGCCATAGTGAAGGGGCTTTCAGACAACGGCGGCCTTTACGTTCCGGAGAAATTCCCTAAGGTTTCCGCTTCCGAGATGGATGAGATGCTGGATATGAGCTATCCGGAGCGTGCGGCTCTGGTTCTTGGCAAGTACCTGGATGACTATGACCCCAAGGACCTTTTAAAGGCCTGCGAGGCTGCATACGCCAAGTTTGACGGAGACCCTGCGCCGCTCCTCAGGCTGGATGACCAGGTATACATCCTGGAGCTCTGGCACGGCCCCACATGCGCATTCAAGGACATGGCCTTAACCCTTCTGCCGTACCTTCTCCGCAAGGGCTGTGACATCTGCGGCATAAAGGAGGAAATCCTGGTTCTTGTGGCTACATCCGGAGACACCGGCAAGGCTGCCCTTGAAGGGTTCAAAGATGCCGAAGGCGTGAAGATAATGGTCTTCTATCCCTCCGAAGGCGTCTCCAAGATGCAGAAGATGCAGATGTGCACGCAGGAAGGCGGCAACGTCAACGTTGTGGCCGTCAAGGGCAACTTCGATGACTGTCAGACCGCGGTCAAGGAGATCTTTTCCTCACCGGAAGACAATGCCGTCCTCAAGGAGAAGGGGATCCTTCTTTCATCCGCCAATTCCATAAACTTCGGCCGCCTTGCCCCTCAGATAGCGTACTATTTCTCCGCATACCTGGATCTTGTCTCCAGCTGCCAGATAGACATGGGAGACCCTGTGGACTTCTGCGTTCCCACAGGAAACTTCGGCAACATCCTTGCCGCCTACTATGCAAAGCAGATGGGCCTGCCCATCCGCCGTCTCCACTGCGCATCCAACAAGAACAACATCCTGACGGATTTCCTTAAGACCGGCGTCTACGACACCAACCGTGACTTCTACCGCACCACGTCCCCCTCCATGGACATTCTCGTGTCCTCCAACTTAGAGCGCCTTATCTTTGAGATTTCCGGGCGCGATGCAACGCTCACCACAGAGCGCATGAAGTCCCTCAAAAAGACCGGCCGCTATGAGATAACCCCGGCGGAGCTCTCCGCCATACAGCAGACCTTTGACGGCGGCTTTGCCACGGACGAGACCTGTGTGGAAGCCATGTATGAGATCTTCATGGATGTAGGATACACCCTGGACCCTCATACCGGCTGTGCCATGAAAGTGGCCCTGGACTGGTTCGAGAAGAACAAGAAGGATGATACCAACATAATAATCGTCTCCACGGCCAACCCGTACAAGTTCCCGCAGGATGTCCTCTATGCCGTAACGGGCAACGATGTCAAGGACAGCTTCAAGGGCATAAAGCGCCTCCATGCCGCCACAGCCATGGAAGTGCCCAAGAGCCTCATGTCCCTCCGCGACAAACCCGTCCGCTTCACCCGTGTGGCAACCAAGAAGGACCTCTTCAAGGAAGTTCTCGCCTTCGTGGACGGTCAGGCCTGAAGCCTCAGCCATAACAGCAGCAATCCAGGGGGGACCCGTGCGGCCCCCCTTTTTTATCTGTTTCATAAAAAGTTCGAAACGGGAAAAAAGTGAAATCTGTCAGACCAGATTGCCCGGAAGCGACAGCAAGGTTCAAGGGCAGCAGGTATCACGTGGAACGTTGCACAAGTCCAAGAGAAATTTCTCATTACAAAATTTCAGAAACTTTGTGGAATGATGTTTAAAACCCTCTTAAACTGGGTATATATAATAATGTA
Organism: Clostridia bacterium; assembly: GCA_021204825.1. Classification (GTDB taxonomy): domain Bacteria; phylum Bacillota; class Clostridia; order Christensenellales; family Borkfalkiaceae; genus Coproplasma. The sequence goes on from JAJPYR010000068.1 coordinate 26,559, forward strand.
GGGGAAGTTATCAGCATTTGATTGCGCAGTTCCAGTGGAATACTGCGGGTGGAATTTAAATGTTAATATATATTAACATTTTATATTATTAAGGTATTTACAAATCTTGAAATTTGTTTATAATATCAGGTAATCATACATCAGCGGACAAAACATACAACGCATACGGGGGGATAAATATGGCAAGGATTTATACATTTTTGGAAAAATCAATATTTACAGCGGATGACGTTAAGGACTGTTTTGCCTCTGATGAAGAAGCTACAGCAGCAGTTATGGAGCTTCTGGAAGATCATAGGATAGAAGAACTCAAGGAAGGGATGTATGCCACGGTGGACCCGTTTACTGATGATATCTTTGCAAATGTCTATGAGATAGCCACAGCATTAAATAAAAGTGCATATTGCGCATATCATACTGCTTTGGAGTTTTATGGACTTGCACAGCAGATAATGTTTGAAGTTCATTGCATAGCCCCTAGAAACAGTGAGTTTGAAATTGGTGATGTCACATACCGGACTTTCAGAAACTCATATAGTGAAGGCGTTGTTGAGTTAAAGAATTATGCTGCTCCAGTCAGGATAACGGACTTGGAGCGCACGGTTGTTGACTGCATAGACAGGTACAATACGGCAGGCGGAATAGAAGAAGTAGCCAATGCACTCAGGATGGTTTCTTTCTGCAATGAGGACAAGTTGTTGAAGTATCTGAAGGGCTATAACAAGAAAATCTTGTATAAAAAGGCTGGTTTTCTGTTTGCGAGGATAAGGCCCGCATATCTATCCCAGCGTTTCTATGATGAGTGCAAGTCGCACATCACATCTCACAGAGATGATATACGCATCAATAAGGTCGCTCCGTTCATTTATGATGATGAGTGGAAGATATACGCAACTATAGAGTTTGATTCATAATGGAGGGCAAAATTGACAGACATAGATTTTAATGAGCTTATAGCCTATCTGAAGAATTACGAAGATCCTAACTTGAAATACAGCGGGATGTCTCTTAGCAAGTATACTAAAGCGTTTGCTAAGAAAACAGGATTTGACAGGCAGACAGTTGAAAAAGAGATGCGGCTTATAAAAATGCTTGACATCATTTTCTCGAAGTGGGGTGACAAGATTGTTCTTAAGGGAGGAACGGCCATTAATTTATTCGTTCAGCCATTGCCCAGGCTGTCCGTTGACATTGACCTGGATTATATAGGAAGCATTGACCAGTCAGAAGAAGATGTTGCATCGGATATTTTTAAATTATCACATGATTTGGATGATGCGCTAAAAGATGACTTTGTCCGTTCCGGGAAGAGGCGTGAAGTGCCTGAGGCATCCTTTATATCGCTATCCTATGTATATGAGAATATGAATGGCAATGAGGACTATATCAAAGTCGAGATAAAGTATGACGACAGAGCATTGCTGATGCCTGTGAAAGTAAGTGATTTGGAGCATTTAGGCTACAGAAGCAAAACCAAAATCAGTTTGATGGACGAATATCAGCTGTATGCCGGGAAAATAGCTGCACTATTTAGAAGAGCCACACCAAGAGATTTGTTTGATGTATATGAGTTTATAAGAACTTCGGCAGGCAGATTTGACCGCGACCTCCTTCGGCAATGCATAATATTTGATGATTGTGTAAGCGACAGGTATGTTGTTCAGAACCTTAATTTCAGTAACATAGAGTCAATCAGCCAAAATGACATAAAGAAAGGGTTGAAACCTTATGTGGAGAAGAATTCAGCTTTTGACTACAACGAAGCTATCGGCACTGTTAAAACATATTTGAAGTCGTTGTTGGCAATAAAAGATAGTGAAAAGGAATTCATACAGAAGTATAAGAATCATTACTATGATCCGACTTTGCTGTTCGATTCTGCTGATATTGCTGTGCGCGCCGGCTGGCATCCTGGAGCATATAATCATTGCGAGAATACATGGGTTTCAAAGGAAGAATCCGCTGTGATGGCTAAGGCCTTGCAGCACTGCGGAGAATACAAAATTCAAGGGATGAACGCAATAGACCTTTTCCGGGCTGCAAAAAACAGGCACAGAAAGGACTATGCATTTTATAAGCTGTTTTATGGGTGCGGTGTTTCAGGGATTAAAGAGCAGGATGAGAAACTGCTTATCTCTTACTTGGCGGCAGAATCTTCCGATTGCGATGTCATATACAATGTTTTTAAATGCTCCGCACTGTTTGATAAAAACCAATCCTTGGGCTATTATAGAGATATTATCAAGTCAGAGATTGTCAGGAATAATCCTTCCATGGATAGAGCAAGTCATTCTCAGATTGTTTATGAAGACATGGACAATGCAGGCAAGAGCACAGGTCCATATAATGGCAAGGACTTATTGTAGTTTAATATGTGCAATATGTGCACATATCCAAGGGTCTGCTTAGGTGTTTCTTAATGGGGGTTAATATATGAAGCAGTACGAATTTTTGGAAGGCACTCTGTATTCTGCAGAGGATCTTATGGAATATTATGACTCTGAAGAGAGGATGAGAAAGGATTTGGACAGGCTCATTGCAGGCGGCCGGGTGACGGTAGTCGCAGATGGCCTGTATGCCACTGTCAATCCTGTCACAGGAGACATATACTCCAGCAGATATGAGATAGCCCAGGCTTTGTTTCCGGGCAGCTACTGCGCATATCACACGGCGCTGGAATACTATGGGCTCACTACGCAGATCTTCAAGGATGTGCAGATTGCATGCAGGGAGCCTGTAAAACCTGTGTCCGTCCGTGGGCTGGATTATGCCGGTGTGGTTGTGGATTACGAAGATGGCGTTGACAGTATCGTGAACTGTTCCCCGCTCCGGATAACAGACAAAGAGCGCACTCTTGTGGATTGCATGGACAGGATGGACCTCTGCGGCGGGTTGAATGAGCTGAAGCTTGCCGTGTATCTGTACACAGGCAGTGATGAAGAGAAGCTTTTGAAGCATCTGCGCCATTATAATGACGGCTTGCTGTACAAGAAAGCCGGATATCTGTTCTCCAGATACAAGGTGGACAGGATAAACTGTGGCTTCCGGATAAGCAGTTTGTCATCTGGTTTCTTTGACGTTTGCAGGCAGAACATGTCCAAAACGGATGATATCCTTGCAGACTCGTGGAAGGGGCCGTGTGTGTATAACGAAGAGTGGAAGCTGTATGTCCCGGCAGAATGAGGGAAGGGGGTGAAAACATGATAGATGTTTCAAGCAAAAACATAGTGCGCCAGTCTGCAGCTACAGGATGCCCTGGTGATGTTGTGGATAAGGCGCTGATAATTGCGGACACCCTTGAGGTAATGTTCTCTTACCCTCAGTGTTCCTGTTTTGCCGTGAATGGAAGTTCAGCCAAGAATTTGCTGTATTACAACAACAGGCTTTATACCGGAGTGAGTTTGGAATATGCAGGCAATGATGAACCGAATCGTGAAAAGATTGCTTCCATACTGTACAATATGCTTTGTCAGAATGGCGTCAGACTCATTAAAACAATGTCTGAGGACAAGAATACAGATGCCTTTGTCTGCGGGAATACCAGGGTTGGGGTCAATAACATAAAGTTCTCCCTCACCATAGATTACGGTCCCCGCACAGCAGAGCCTGTCATCCGGAGAACTGTCAAAGTACTTGGCTATGAGGGGGATGTGCCCGTCAACACCTTCGGGATGGACAGGTTGAACAGGGACATCCTGGATTCCCTTGTTGCCCGCACAAGCCCTGTGGACGTATACGATCTTTTCTGCTGCATGACGGAAAACAGCTTGAAGACACGTGAGGAGATGTACGGTATGTGCGGGCAGTGTGCCGGAAGGTACTCTGCAGATACGCTGGCATATGCGAAGGCAAGGCTTGCAGGCCTTGCAGACAGGGACTTCAGATACTTCCTGGAACCGCTTCTTATGAAGGGGACAGTGTTTGACTGGCATGAGGCTGTGGACAGGATTGCGGCCCTCCTGTAGTGCCGTTTGATGCAGCTGTTTTGCAAAACGGGCCTCTCTGTTCAGGGCGGCCTTTTCATTTGAAGGGACTTATACGCGTTTAAAGGCCACCGGAAGGGACCCGGAGGGCAGATTTTGGGAGAGCGCCTGGAGGGTGCCGGAAGGAGGAATGCGAATCCTGGAACGGCGCGGAAGCCTTGAAGAGAGGCAGCATCCGTACAGGTTTCTCCGGAAGGACTTTTGCCAAAGACAGTGCACTTGCCTTCAATCTGTTGTGTTTCAGACAGGGAAAATGTATAATGCAGTGGAGGCGGCGGATGCCGCAGCAGAAAAAGGGCGGCTTATGAAAGGAAGCCGCAACGGAAACCGGAAGCTATGTTCGCAAAAGACGTATTCTTATCACTCCTGCTGCAGATTGTTTTCACGGTCGGGATCATTGTCATCTTCGGACTGCTTATATCGCTGTGCAACAGGGCGTTCTATTCCAACTTCAAAAGGCACGGGATTACTGTATGCTACATAACCGGGTTCATAGGCACCCCGGTGCATGAGCTGTCGCATGCCCTGTTCTGCCTCATTTTCGGCCACAGGATAGTGGAGATGAAGCTGTTCCAGGTAAGCTCCTCGGACGGAACGCTCGGCTATGTGACGCACACGTACAACAAGCGCAACATATACCAGAACATAGGCAATTTCTTCATAGGCATAGCCCCCATCCTGGTCATAGCGGCCATCATGTTCGTCATAGCCTATTTCCTGCTCCCGTCCTTTACGGATACGCTCCATACTCTTCCTGCCACGATTGAGGAAGTGCAGTTCGTGCCGCTTGTGAAGAACATATGGGAAATCATAAAGTCATTCTTCTCGCTCATAGGCACGTGGCAGTGGTGGGTATTCCTCATAATCGGCCTGTTCCTCTGCCTGCATATGACACTGAGCACCGAGGACATAAAGGGTGCCTGGAGCGGCTTTATTACGCTGGTCATCCTGCTGCTTGTCGTGGACCTTATCCTTGAAGCCATAGGCGCGGCCGTGCTCACGTCCTTCACAAGCGCGTTCATGAGCATCGGCGGATACCTTCTCGCCATCATGCTCATATCGCTCATCATCTCGCTCCTGTACCTTCTCATATCCGTCCCGTTCCGGTTCATCCTGAAGTGAGCGGACCTGATATGCATACATAGAACGGCAAAACGGCGGGCCCTGTGCCCGCCGTTTCCACAGATTGCAGACTGGCTGAAAACGCATGCCAGAGGAAATGCAAACGGGCGGCATTTGTTGACACCCCGCTTCAAGGGGCATAAGATGGGAGCACATGCCAGCAATTCATGCCGGGATGTTGTGCTGCAGCCCCTGTATGTGAAATTTTGAGCCGCTGGGATGCGGCAGGAAGCCGGGTTTTATGTTGAAATTGTGTATACGGGGTGACGGTTTCCGCTTAATTGGGTGAAGCGGGCACATATTTTGCAAAATCGTTTGTTATTTGAAATCCGTTGTGATATTATGTACCTGTTGAATTTTCTACTTTCAGGCCGGGAATATGGAAGAGGTTAAAAAGACACTGTACTCAGCTGTGCAGCCCACAAATACGCTTACTATAGGAAATTATGCCGGAGCAATACGCAACTTCGTGAGGCTCCAGGATGAGTACCGCTGCTTTTACGCCATAGCCAACATGCACGCAATCACAGTGCGCCAGAATCCTGCAGAGCTCAGGCAGAAGACCTTAGGCCTTCTTGCCACATACATCGCCTGCGGAGTGGATCCGGACAAGTGCACGCTCTATGTGCAGTCCCATGTGCCTGCCCATGCAGAGCTCGCGTGGGTTCTGAACACCTTCACCTATGTGGGCGAGATGGAGCGCATGACGCAGTTCAAGGACAAGAGCGCGCGTCATGCGGACAACATCAACATGGGCCTTATGGATTATCCCGTGCTCATGGCGGCGGACATTCTGCTGTACAATGCGGACGTGGTGCCTGTAGGCATAGACCAGAGGCAGCACCTTGAGATAACAAGGGACATAGCCATCCGTTTCAACAACATATACTCTCCCACATTCGTAGTGCCGGAAGGCCTGTACACGAAGGTAGGGGCAAAGATAAATGACCTCCAGGACCCCTCCAAAAAGATGTCCAAGTCCGCGGAGAACCCCAACGGGACCATCTTCATGGATGACACGAAGGACACCATAATACGCAAGTTCAAAAGAGCCGTCACGGACAGCGACAGCGAAGTCCGCTATGACGAGGAGAACAAGCCGGGCGTGAGCAACCTTCTGTCCATCTATTCCAGCTTCACCGGCAAGACCATCCCTGAGGCCGAGGCCGAGTTCGCAGGGAAAGGGTACGGGGACTTCAAGCTCGCCGTGGGCGAGGCTGTGGCAGACGTCCTGGAACCTGTCCAGAAGGAGACCGCAAGGCTCCTGTCCGACAGGAAGTACTTGGATGACATATTCCGCAAGGGTGCGGAAGACGCCGCGCACGTTGCCAACAAGACCCTGGACAAGGTGTACAGGAAGATTGGCTTCTACCGCTGCGGAAACTGATCCGTCCTGGTCCGCCCTCAAAACGGGGCACTTATGCGCGATTATACAGCAGCCTGGCTGCTTTGCATACAATATGGAAGATACCATGCAGGCCGATGAAGGCCGGGTGAAGGAATAAAGTGTTCGGATACATCAACCCAGACAAACCGTATCTCTTCATAAAGGATGAGACACTGTTCAATGCCTTGTACTGCGGGGCATGCAAGAGCATTGGAAGGGAGTGCGGCCAGCTGGCCCGCACGGGTTTGACGTATGACATTGCCTTCACGTCCGCAATAGTGCACAACATAAAGGGAGAGGACGTAGTCATCAAAAAGCGCCGCTGCGGGCTGCATCTCATAAAGCGCCGCCCTATGGCCATGCCGGATGACACATCTTTGGCTTTGGCCTGTATGAACACCGCCCTCTCATACTACAAGCTCTGCGATGACGCCCTGGACGGGGACAAGAAGGGATTCTTCCGTTTCCTGTACAGGCGCGGATACAGGAAGGTGTTAAAGAAGCACCCCATTATTGCGGAGATAGTATCCAGGCAGATGGATGCCCAGCACAGGCTGGAGGAGAAGGGGTGCGCGATAATAGACGAGGCGTGCGAGCCCACGGCCCTCATGATGCAGGAGCTTTCGGACTATCTGCTCGGAGAGCATGCGAACGGATATACCAGGCAGCTGTTCTACGCGATTGGCAAATGGATCTATCTTGTGGACGCCGTAGATGACTATGACAAGGATGTAAAGAAGGGCCGTTACAACGTGCTGCACAACGCATACGGCGTGAACACATTCCGGGAGGCTCTGGAGGCGAACAGGGATGAGCTGAACTTCCTGTTCAACTATCAGTTTGCTCAGATGCAGGACTCCATAGGCCACATCCGTTTTTACTTCAATCACGATCTTACAGACAATATAATAATGAGAGGCATACCTCTCAAGACACGGGCGCTTTTTGACAAGGCCTGTCCGAAGTGTGACAGGGACTGCGAGAACTGCGGGGAAATGACGGAAGCCCGTGAGACAGATGCTAAAGGAGCAGGATATGAACAAGAAAAATCTTGAGATACTGGGGCTCCCCGAGGACGCCACAAGGGAGCAGGTTGAGACCGCATACCAGGAGCTTCGCGCCAAGTATCTTGAGGAAAGATTCATGGACGGAGAAGTGGGCAACAACGCGGCGAAGATGCTCACCAAGATAGACACCGCATATGCAGAGCTCTCACGCGAGTGGGAGGAGAACCCTGAGGACGGCGGGGACAACTACACCAAGGTGGAGGAGCTCATAAAAGCGGGCAACCTTTCCGAGGCCCAGAGGGTTCTGGACCAGTTCAACGAGCGCGGCGGCCAGTGGCACTATCTTCAGAGCGTAGTCTTCTACCGCAAGAACTGGGTCAACGAGTCCAAGAAGCAGCTGGAGATAGCCATCCAGCTGGAGCCGGACAACGCAAAGTACAAGGAAAGCTACAGGAAGATCAACGACAAGATCGCCCGTGACGCACAGGCTGCGCAGTCCCGCAATGCCCAGCAACAGCAGCAGCAGGCACCCCCGGACCAGCAGCCCAACCAGAGCGCGTACAACGGACAGAATATGAACTCCGGCGGCGGGGATGACAGCCAGATGGGCGGCAACTGCTGCTCCAACTGCCTCGAATGCTGCTACACCTACCTCTGCGTAAGCTGCCTCTGCAACGGCTGCTGCAGATAAACTTTCACAAACATTTCATACAAATTCCGCTGCAGGTGTGCCATTGGCATGCCTGCATGTGATATATGGGCTAAAAGCCTGCATATCACAGGTCCGCCGCCTGTTTCAGGCATAGATGCAACACAAGTGCTGTTTATCGCGGCAGATATGCAGCACCGTGGCGAATATCCCGCCGCCCGGCTTATATGCGCGGGACATGCAGGCCCCTTTCCGCGGGCTTAAATAAAGGGGGAAGGACACAGGGATGACAAAGGAGAAATTCAGCTGTACAAGGGACGGCATGACCATCCGCGGCCTTTGCTTCCGCCCGGAGGGGGAAAACCTGCCCATTGCCATAATCTCCCACGGATTCATGGCCAACTACAACACCACGAAGGGGTATGCGGAGTGGTTCGCCTCATGCGGATACTGCTCATTCTGCTTTGACTTCAACGGCGGCTGCGCCATGGGCCACAGCGACAAGGACCGCACCAAAATGACCCTCTACACCGAGGCGGAGGACTTAAGGGCCGTCCTTGCATACGCAAGGAGCCTGGAGGAGACAAACTCTGAGGACGTAACCCTAATGGGCTGCAGCCAGGGCGGCTTCGTGTCCGCCATGCTTGCCGCGGAGCTGAAGGATGAGATACGGCAGCTCATACTGTTCTATCCGGCCCTCTGCATTCCGGATGATGCCAGGGCGGGCAAGATGATGATAATGAAGTTCGACCCTTCCAACATCCCGGACGAGCTCCGTTTCGGCCCCCTGAAGCTTGGCGGATGCTACCCGAGGGCGGTCATAGACAAGCGCTTTGAGGACATGATCTCCCCGTACGAAGGCCCTGTCCTCATATGCTGGGGCACAGAGGACGGCATAGTGGCGGAGAAGTACATGGACGCCGCAAAGGATGTGTACAAAAACGCCGTCCTGTACAAAATCCCCGGAGCTCACCACGGCTTCAGCAAAAAGGCGGACAAGGCTGCCTTAGGGTACCTCAAAGATTTCATCCAAAGGGCTTAAAGTCTTCACAAGTCTCATATTAGCGCAATTCAGCACAATGCAGCGGCCTCCCGCAGGCCGCACATGAGCCCCGGAACGGGGCCCGTGCAGCAGAATCCGGACATAACGGAACACACAGGCGTTCAATGGGCAAGAAGGAACAAAGGGAAGAGAAAGAAAAGAATAAGAAGAGCAAAGGCCCGAAGCGCGCAAGCTCGTTCGAGATAGCCCTCTCCGCAATTTCGTGCGCCGTGGCGGCAGGCTTTCTGGCGTTGGGAGTTCTAAGCGGCGTATTGCTTGCCACAGGCTATTTCATCGGCGTCATAGCCCTCATGCTTCCGCTTGCAAAGCGGTTCTACAGAGGGGATTTTCTTGCGTACTGCGGAACCGTGATTCTTGCCCTCATCTTAGGCGCCGTGGCCAAGTTCTGGGACATAGTGCCCTTCATAATGTTCTTCGGCCTGCACCCGCTCATAAACTCCCTGCAGCTCAGGTTCCGCTGGAACCGCATAGTAGCCTTCATTCTGAAGGCCATCTGGTTTGACTGCACCCTCATTGCCGGCTACTTCCTCATATACAACGGCTTTCTCGGCGGGGATTTCCTGCCCCAGGCCTGGGCTGACTGGATCAACAAATACATCTACGTGCTTATCTTCACCGCCGGCACCGTTCTCTTCTTCATCTATGACTGGCTCATCTTCAAGGTGCAGATGCTTGTGGACATGGTCATAGGCAAGATAAAGAGGCAATGACGTCCTCTCAAATCCCTGAAGACGCCACTTTGGCGCATATGTCTTAAAGGAAGATGCCAAAAGGCATCTCTTTTCATAAAAAAAAGATGCAAGATGCGGGGCTCATTCAGTTGATGCCCTTTCTCTTTTCTGTCAGGATGCATCCCGCTTTAGACAGGGGGTGCATCATACGGGCGCAGAACAGTCACAAAAGGGACGGCCGGCATGCAGGACAGTCTCAATAGGCGGCAGAAGGTATCCCGGCTGCAAGCACAGCATGCTGGGCTTCATAAGGTCCGTTGCGGATTCAGAGTGCAAAGGGATAGAGACGGTGGCGGACATCTTTGCCGGCACTGGGCAGCTTTTGGCGGACACGGATGCCGTCATATCATCATACGGGCTCTCAGACACCCGCACATACGGGTATGAGAAATACGGAGGCACAGGCTCTGCCGGGCTTGCGGAATACAACAGGGAGCGGTATAATAGGCTCAGGTCGGATTACAACGCCCTCTCCAAAAAGGGCGAAGGCGGCTATGAGGAGACGCTCATGCTCTTCGTGCTCATCGTGTTCTCCTTCAACAACCAGATGCGCTTCAACTCAAGGGGAGAGTTCAACATGCCTGCGGGCAAGAGGGACTTCAATTCCCAGATGCGCTCACAGCTCACAGCTTTTGCAGAGCGCCTCAAGGAAGGCGAATACATCTTCACGGCGCAGGATTTCCGCACTCATCCCGCAGACTCCTGGAATGAGGACACCTTCGTGTATGCGGACCCGCCGTACCTCATCTCCCGCGCCACATACAACGGGAACGGAGGCTGGACAGAGTAAGGATGAAAGGGATCTTCTCGCATATCCGGACGCCCTCAATGCGCGCGGCATCCGGTTTGCCCTCTCCAACGTTCTGGAATCCAAGGGCCGGCGCAACACCATCCTGGCGGAATGGGCCGCCGCCAGCAAGGGCCGCTGCCGCACGCTGCATCCGGAGAACAGCTGCTCCAACTCCAATTATCATACCAGGGACAGAAGCTCCGGGTGCGGTGAAGTGCTTATCATAAACTATTGAGCTCCGGTCCAGTTCACACACGCCCCGTACGGCACACGCTCCGCACGCCGTTTGCTCCGGAACGGGTTCCGG
>JAJPYR010000068.1:37697-39301 GCA_021204825.1 Clostridia bacterium
ACACGCCCCGTACGGCACACGCTCCGCACGCCGTTTGCTCCGGAACGGGTTCCGGTTCCGGCCTGCGCTGCTAAAAAAACGCGCGCACGCATACGCGCGGAACCGCATACAGACACGCAAGACATACAGAGAGACATACAGAGACATATGGAAAAGAATGAAGAGTACACCGGAGAGGTCATCGGCCTCGGAACGGAGGGAGAGGGAATAATCAAGTGCGAAGGCAGGACGGTGTTCGTGCCTTTGTCCCTTGTGGGCGAAACGGTTTCCTTCAAGGTGCTCAAGGTCCAGAAGGACATTGCATACGGCAAAGTGCTCCGGGTCATCACGCCATCCCCGGACAGGACCATACCCGTCTGCCCGGCCTTCCCTCAGTGCGGGGGCTGCTCCCTGCAGCACATGAAGTACCCCGCACAGCTTAAGTACAAGAGCGCCATGGTGCGGGCATCCCTCAAAAAGATAGGGGGCATATCCGCTCCCGTTGCAGACACCGTGCCCTGTGCCGGCGCATACCGTTACCGCAACAAGCTGTCCCTGCCCATAGGCCTCACTCCGGAGGGGGACCCCGTATGCGGCTTTTACGCACCCCGCTCCCACAGAATAATCCCTGTCCGGGACTGCTACATCCAGGCAGAGTGGGTTAAGGACATCATATCCTGCGTAACCTCATATGCCGGCGCGCTGCCTCGGGAGCAGCGGGCAAAGCTGCGCCACATAGTTGTCCGCAAAGTCGGCGAGAGGCACATAATTGCCTTAGTGGCTGCAGAGAAAGTGCCCGCGGGCATCCTCACGGCCCTTCTGGACAACTGCTTTACGGACTACACGTTCCTTCTCAACGTAAACCCCAAAGACACCAATGTAATCTTCGGCTCCGAATGGCACACCATCCGCGGCGAGGGCTTCCTCAAGACTGAGGAAGGCGGCATATCCTTCACCGTGGGTGCCAACACCTTCATGCAGGTGAATGACGAGATGCGCTCCAGGCTGTACTCCTGCGTCCTGCACGAGGCCGGCGGGTCCTCTGTGGCCATAGACCTGTACAGCGGAGGCGGCCTCCTGACCGCCATGCTTGCCAAGTCCTGCGGCGAAGCCTGGGGCATAGAGATAGTCCCTGAGGCCACGCAGTGCGCCGACACCCTCATGGAAGAGAACGGCCTGACCGGCCGCATGCACAACATCTGCGGCGCGGCGGAGGACAACATTCAAATCCTCCAAAAGGCCTCCGGAGGCGGCGTCATAGTCTGCGACCCTCCCCGCAAGGGCATGGAGAGGAGCGTAGTGAAAGCCATCCGTGACAGCGGTGCGGACAAGGTGATCCTCATCTCCTGCAATCCCGCAACCCTTGCGCGTGATCTCGGGCTCCTTCTTGGCACCCTCGTTGAAGAGGGCAAGGACCTTGTGAAGTGCATGGAGCCTGCATCCCCGTACACACTGCAGTCTGTAACCCCGTTTGACATGTTTCCGCAGACCAAATGGTGCGAGACGGCGGCCGTCCTGACCCGCAAATGACAACAGAACACAGCGGCATCCGAAGGGGTGCCGCTTTTCCATTCCGAAGGACAACTTTAAGTACAAAGAATAATTTTGGCTGAGTTCAAACATAT
>JAJPYR010000062.1 GCA_021204825.1 Clostridia bacterium
GGCATAAGCCTTATGTACGGAATCAAAAAGGGCTGATGCCGCCGGATAACTTTTCGCCGTACAGGCCGCACAACATAACAAAGCCACATGCCAGGTCCTGCCGCACAGGCGGGGCCTTAGCTTTCCAAAGATTCCGGCATTTTGCTGGAACAGCCATTATATCAATAATGATAATGATATAGAAGCCCGGAGCCTGGCACAGGTCATGCATGGGCGCATGTGTGCGGACAGAATGCAATGAGCGGGAGTGGATTAAATTCTGATATAAAATGCTGCTCTGGCTTCAAATGAACAATGAATGAGCAAAATGAACATGATATGAGCATATGACCATTTTAAACGAGCAGCAAATGAGCAAAAATTGACCCTCTTTTAATGGTAAATTATATTAACCTTGCTTTTGGGATTGCCGGATAAGGTGGACGTTTTGAAATGTTCCGCATGTGGCAGGGGGCTGCTGCAGGTGACAGGCCGGTAATGAAATCAAAGGTATATTCCCTGCAAAGCGCGGCCGCCTGGGGGGCAGGAAAAAATTCCTGCATTGCGGTGCCGGAAAACGGGGGTACTAGTAAGGAGGAAGACATATTATGGTTACAAGTATTCTGATGAGCCCTGGTGCTATAGCCGGAACAGTCATCGGATGTGTTGTAGGCGCGCTTCTCATAGGCCTCATCATAGCTCTTATAGTTCTGTTCACCAAAAAGCCCAACAAGAACCGTCCTGCAAAGATAGACAATCCTACAGGCTTCGTTCAGGCCGTTGGATCAAACTTCTATGACGGAAACGGCGACATCGTGTTCTTCCACGGCATCAACCTTGGAAATTGGTTCATCCAGGAACCCTGGATGGCAGTAAGTGCCGTTGGAAACTTTGAGCAGGACGAGAACGGAAAGGACAGGCCTTACACCCAGCAGCGCGGCCTGGACGCTATGCGTGCCAATCCAAACCTCAATGAGGACCAGATCCGTGAGCTCCGTGAGCTCTATATGGAGAAGTATATCCAGGAAGAGGATTTCAAGCAGATCGCAGACCTTGGAATGAACATTGTGCGCCTGCCTTTCTCATACAGAAACTTCGAAGGCATGGACGGATTCAAGTATCTCGACTGGGCACTTGACATGTGTGAGAAATATAAGTTGTATGCCGTGGTGGATTTCCACGGAGCATACGGCTCACAGAACATGGATGACCATTCCGGCGATGACGTGACATGGGACCTTTACGGCAACCCCGAGAACGAGGCAAAGACCGTAGCTCTCTGGGAGAAGATTGCAGAAAGGTACAAGGACAGAAAGATAATAATGGGCTATGATCTTCTCAATGAGACCAGAAAGGCTCCGCACAAGTTCGCCGGCAAGCTGACATTCGACTTCTATGACCGTCTGTACAAAGCCATCCGTGCCATTGACAAGAACCACATGATCATAGTAGAGTACTTCACATTCCCTATCCACGGCGCACGTCTGTCAAACTATAACTGGGAGAACGTCAGCGTCCAGTATCATTTCTATAATCTTACACCGCTCCCTCAGAAGTTTGTAATGAACCTGATGCGCGCGATGCATAACTGGATGCAGCCCAAAAGATGTGCAGTGCTCACGGGGGAGTTCTGCATCTGCACTGGCGACAAGGAATGGAATATCATGTTAGACTGGCTCCAGAAGACTGGCTGGTCATACTGCTCCTGGACATACAAAACGAATGCGTTTATGTACAAAACCCGTGATAACTTCAAGGAGTACTGGGGAATCATTGAACTGAACGAGCCGCCTGTAGACCTTCATACTGCAACATATGAAGAGATAAAGGCAAAATACGAGGGTGTCGGCTCCGAGAACGCAGTACGTCCTTCCAAGCTGTATAATATGTATATAGCCCGTGTGGAGAAGGACAAGCTGTACGGCGGTCCCGCTAAGATAGACTAACTCTTAACCCATCATATATTGAACCCATACTAAAGCATTAAGGTCATGGACAAAGTTCCATGGCTTTTTTGCTGACATGAATTTTATGTCTACGGATATTTTAAAGCCCTGCAGCTTAGATGCTTGCACAGCTTTGCTCATGTAACGGCATCTGTTGTCTTTTCTGGCATGTTTATCATTCAAGGTTTCTTTTTTTCGGTTTGTGTATAAATTTCCTTCTTGAGCGACAAATTACTCTTTTTGCGGAAATAAATAGTGAGATAAATTTTTACAAATTACCTATTTTTGTTTGAACGCGCTGAAAAGTGTTTATAATATATAGTGTAGGGGTAAGTTGAACAGTCAGCGCCGCTGTCATCTATAAACGACACCGAGGGAGGCATAAGCATCTCTTACACTTGAATACAGGAATCAGCATTCCGCTATATGCTTGAAGCACTGCCAGACACTTTATGACACTGGACACTGACCGGACTGTTGCTACTGCATAGGATCTCGCATACTCAGATTTTCTAGACTCCGTAATATGAAGTTTATTTTCACAGAAACGACACGGAGAAAATGCCGGGGATATGTGCAAGGTTGGTCGAAACTTTTCAAAAACGGCCATCTTTTTTACCCAGGAATGTTTAAACCTCCCGTAAAGCGGTTATATAAAGTAGTGTAGGGGTAAGTTGAACAAACAGCACCTGCGCCATCTTTAAACTAAACTTTGAGGAGTATAAACATAATGAGAACACGCAACATCAAAGCGAATACAGAGTATCAGATACAGCGCCATATCGTCCGCATGGCCAGTCCCAGGCATGTGCTGACACTTGAGGCAGATCTTTCAGAAGATGAAAAGCGATATGTGTATAAAGAGGCAGATAAGCTGCGCCGTTTCGGAAACGCACTGACCTCTGTTATGATGAAGTGTTATGAGCAGCTTGTCAGGACGAAAAAGTACCGTGCCACCATGAAGACATATGGTAAGGCTGGTGAGTCAGGGGATGCTGTCCTTAAAAAGGAGCTGATCGCTAAGCTTAAAGCAATGCAGGAGCAGTATAACGTCACCTGGTGTTTTTGCTGTCATAAAGCAGAAAAGCTTGAACGTATATATGGTATAGGCTCGTCTTTTGCCATTACCAGGGCTAAAGAGATATGGTCCGCTGTTGAGAAGCTTCTTTACTGCGGCGGGGAACATCTTCATTTAAAGGAACGGGGCGATCTTCCCGCTCTCAAGGCACAGAACATACGTGGGGGCATTGCCATCCATGCGGGCGAAGAAGGGAAGCTTCGGTTTAAGTTCGGCAAGCTTTATTTCAACAACATCTACAAGCCGAAAGACAAGTTCATTAACGACGAACTGGCCGCAATCCGGAACTATTTCCAGAATCCGGAAGGAAACGACAGACAGGCCGTTGAGGATTACCTTAAGGATGGCACTCTTACTGACACTTACCGTCCCTGCTATGCCGCACTTAAGTGCATCACCATCAGGGGAAAGCTCAGGGTTTTTATCTATATCACCTTAGAAGGCAAGCCCATGAGAAAGTACCGCAAGGTCTATAATCCAGACGGAAGTTTCACCTATGTTCCGAAGCACAAATATGGTACTGGGAATGTCGGTGTGGACATTGGAACGCAGACCATCGCTTATACTTCAAAAACTGAGGTTGGTATAAAGAACCTTGCTGAGCGTGGAGACTCCATACAGCGCCGGGAAGCTAAAGAAAGACGCCTGAGAAGGGCCATGGACCATTCATTGAGGGCGATGAATCAGGATAATTTCAATCCAGACGGCACCTGTAAAAGGGGGAAGAAGACCTGGATCCGTTCCAAGCGTTATATGAAGCTATGGGCCAAGCTCAAGGAACTGAGCAGGATTTCTGCTGAGAACAGGCATTATGCCATCAATGAAGATGTCAACCATCTGAGAGAACTGGGTAATGTGTTTATCACCGAGCCCAAGAATGCGGCCAAGCTGCGGAAGAAGTCAAGACCGCAGAGCGAGGCAGAACTTGCGGATCCTCATGTGAAGAACAGGAGCCGCAAGCGCTGCGGGAAGTCCATCCAGAACCGCTGTCCCGGGTATTTACAGTCTAAGGCCAAGGAGATCTTTGAAAGTACCGGTGGGATGTATGTTGAAGTGTCAGACAGCTATCGTGCAAGCCAGTATGATCACGTAGAGGGTTCCTACACCAAAGGGAAGCTGCAGCAGCGTATGCGCACCCTTTGTGATGGAACGGTCGTACAGAGGGATATGTATTCCTCGTTCCTTTTGAGCAATCCGGATAGTTCTTACACTACCATTGACAGGGATAGGTGCGAGGTGACTTTCCAGGCTTTCCACCAGAAGGAGCAGGCTAGGATTGAGGAGATCCAGCAGTCAGGGAAGAAGGTGCTGAACTCTGGGATTCGTCCCCACCGGAAGCCTTGCAAGAGAAAGAGCACGTAGCTTTTGTAACAATGTAGCACGTAAACTCATTATGGGTTTATAACAACCAATCAGCTTTTCAACAATTAACCATCTATTTGCTTCAACGAAGCATAACGATATGGAAGGAAAGCAGTTGCTTTACAGGGCGTTTGATTTTGCGTCCTTTCCATCCGGAAGAATACGCACGCTAATGTTGTCCAATGGGATGCTTGTGCGTATCCGTTGTTCCTGGGTTACGTTCTAATGCCTCTCATTTTTGCCCCGGTAAAAATTGATGTTTGTATTAGAAAAACGCCTCTGTCAACGGTGCCATGATTGCATGGCGGTAAATCGAGCTGGAGGATTTTGTATTTGGGGCAAGGATATAAGATGCTAACGCTGGAATCTGCCCACAAAGCCACCAAAGAAAGAGCGCTTAGCTTTTGTAACAATGAACATGTAAACCCATTACGGGTTTACAACACCAAGCGACTATATAACAATCAACCAGCATATGCTTCAATGAAGCATAACGATATGGAAGGCAAGCAGTTGCTTTACAGGGCGTTAGATTTTGCGCCCTTTCCATCCGGAAGAATATGCACGCTAATGTTGTCCAATGGGATGCTTATGCATATCCGTTGCTCCTGGGATGCCATCTATTGCCAAAATTCTTTGCATCAGTCCTCCTTATTATATCTGCTTGCGTGCCACACTGCCTGCATGTAAAAGCCGGAAACGGCAGATGCCGCAGCCTGTCACACCAGTCAGGCCGAAGCTGTGCAGTCCGGCGGTCCTGTTCCGTAGTTTTCAGGCAGATCCCGGCGCGCATGTTCCAGCTTTGCGGGTGAAATTGAATCCGCTCCGCTGAAGAGGATAGCTCTGCATGCCATATAACATGCATGTGCTTGGCTAAATGTTATCACCCGGCCCGTTTTTTTAATATTGACAACCCTTTTTAGTTTTGTTGTAATGACAGGTTGCCAAAACGTTTCAACACTTATTGCGATTTCTCTTTTTCTGCTTCAGCCATGCATATATCCGGGCAAAATCATTTGCCCTCTTCCGGCACAAAACGGTCTTATCATTGTAATTTTGTGCAGAATATGCAATATGCAATGTTTTTTGCAATATTCCGACCGGCATTTTCCCGTACATCATTGCACAGCAAAACCCTGCATGCCGCACGGCATGCAGGGCTTTGTTTATCTAAAGTTTTGGTACAGAAGGGTGCCCCCCGCCCGGCGCCACGTTCGGCGGTCATCAGAGCGGTTATGATACGGCTCATGCCGCATGACCGAAAGAAACCGCGCCGGTGTTATAGTTGCACGGCCAATATCGCACGCAAGCCTCTCATACAGCATCCATACTGTACGTCCCTGCCAGGAGACCAGGCAGGAAGCAGGAAGCCAGCCCCCGGCCTGCTGAGGACTGTCCTATGTCAAGGCCCCGGCGCGTGCGGTTCATCAAGACAGGCCATAGAAGCGCCCCTGCAGGCATATCCTGCATCTTTCTGTTGCGGCAGCACACGGAAAAAAGCTGCGGGCTCTCACAATTGCTGCTTTATCTCTGTGGATGTCTCTGTCTCCTGCGGAGCATTCTGCACTGCAGGCTCTTCCCCGGGGCCTCCGGGAGGGGCTCCGGAAGAGGGGCCGGGCGGCTGCAAAAGCCTGGGCTTTTTATGCCAGTCCCCGAACCTGTTCACTATGTATATCCCCACACAGACTATAATGAGGGCTGCGATGTTGAAGGGCGAGAAGAGTATGTTCCACTCCGTTAAAATGAGTGCGGAGAACAATGCGGAGAACACCGGGTCCAGACTCTTGTATATGGCCACCTTTGAGACGGTGCAGTACTTGAGAAGGTATCCCTGCAGGGTGAAGGTGCTGGCGGATATGAGGGCGAGGAAGATGAGAATGAAGATGGCGCCTATGTCCGCCACGGGAATCTCGCCGCCGGCAATAAGCCCTGCCGCAACAAGCACAACGCCGCCTAAAAGAAACTGGTATCCGTACAGGACCGCAGGGTCTTCATGCTTTGCAAACACTCTCGTTACGGCTGCGGCAAGGGCAGAGAATATGGCGGAGAACAGCAGGAATCCCTCTCCCTTGAGGGTGAAGGTGAAGGTGAATTCGCCGCCTATGTTGATTAAAATCACCCCGCCGAAGCCTAAAATGCAGCCCAGGAGCTTTATCCATGTGAACTTCTCCGTGCGGAACAGGAAGCAGGCGGCAAGGATGGTGAAGAAGACTGCCGTGCCGCCCATTATGGAGGACTTCACGCCGGAGACATACGCGAGGCCTATGTAATAAAAGATGTAATGGGCTATGGTCTCAAATACGGACAGTAGCCCTACTCGCCACCAGTTCTTTGCCTTGGGGTACACGAACTTTCTGCGAATGGCTGATGTTACGGCAATGACCAGTATGCCTGCCAGAAGAAACCTGAGGCCTGCGAACAGAATGAGTGACCCTACGTTTTCTGTGTCCAGGCCGAAGAGGGAGTAGCAGGTCTTGATAAGGGGGGCGGTAGTGCCCCAGAGCACACAGCAAAAGAGCGACCCTATGCAGATCACCCAGTTTTTGGAGAAGAACGTCTCCGGATTAAACTTTCCTGCCCTTGTGCCCATGCTTTGAATTATACCAGCCTGCCGGCTCCAAAACAAGCAAAAACGCCGTCCTGTGGGCGGTGGCCTTCAGTCCGCTTCCGTGTCCGCAATGCCGTCAAAGTCTTCTTCCGGCAGATATTTGCGGAAGACATCCAGAAACTCCTCAGCGTATATTCCCCAGTATTTGCTGAATCTGTACTTCACCAGCTCGCTGGGAGGGCATGCCTCGAAAAGCGCCTTGAAGGGGAGGTTCAGACGCCACTGGACGAAGACGTATACACTTCCCATGAAGGTTTCATTATTGAAGAAAGGGTACATGCCGCCACTGTCCCGAGGCTTCCGGCCTAAAACCATGTCCAGAAGTTCGGTATCTGACATGAAGCAGATATAGTCGGGATTGCCATTTTCAAAGGCTTTGGCAACTTCAGAATCCGCAAACTTTCTGCAGAAGTCATCCCGATCAAGCTTGTCTTCATGCACGGCACGCGCCAAAACGGTTCCAAACTTGTCTTCGGCGATCCATTCAACAGTCTCGTCTTCATAGGCATGAGGCCTGGTGTCTTCATATGAGCTTTGTTCCATAACTGAAGCCCTCCTCTGCATTCCATGCTGCGCAATCATGTGCTCTTACAGCTTTTGCGCATTATACCAAAGACCGGACATGAATGCAAGACAATGAAATGGCTGACATCGCCAATGTCTGCCCAATGTCTGCCCGGAGAAAGATAGGCAGAGCCGGGCGGATGGATGTTTATTGAAAAAAGTTTGTGCACTTTGCCTAGAATTATAATTAGAATAATTCTAAAAAACAGTTGACTTCCGTCTCAGGCAGGTGTATATTATAGCCAGTACAACAGAGAAGGCAGGCGCTGCCATGGCAGATTACAGGAAGAAGATACTTGAGATAGTGTTGAGTTCGGAAGATCACCCCACGGCGGATGACGTATACGTGACCCTGAGAAAGGAGGGGACGCGTGTGGCCCTGGCCACTGTGTACAACAACCTGAACGCACTGTGTGACGAGGGGCTGATAAGGAAAGTCAGCCTGGACGGAAAATGCGACCATTATGACAAGCCCGCGAAGCATGACCACATAGTGTGCAGGGTCTGCGGAAAGTTTGCAGACATACATTTGGAGGACTTCACGAAGAAGTTCTCGGAGGAGACCGGACTGGACATAGAGGGGTATGATTTAAAGCTCATCTATGTGTGCCCGGAGTGCCGGCAAAAACAACAGACAGCATAAGTGCGCATACGGGAGCACTCTTTATTCCCCGTAAATACAGTTATATAGGAGAACGCATATGAGAAGCATCGCTAAACTTGAGCTTCAGTACGCACACCGTTTCTATGGTTTCAGAGGAGAGGCCCGCTATCTCCACGGACACAGCGGCATCCTCACTATCGAAGTGGAAGACACCATCAATGATGGAGTGAACATGGTATTCCCTTGCAACGAGATCCAGAAGACCGCATGGGATGTCCTGAGGAACTTCGATCACGCATTAGTACTCCGCGAGGATGACCCCCTTCTTCCCGCCATCCTGGACGTATATGAGAAGGAAGGCATCCGTTACGGCACTCCTTCCAACAAGATGAAGGGACCTGCTTTCAAGACAGAGCTTGCAACAGCATACCCTGACTGCCGCCTTGTAGTAACCAAGGAGTCCATGACCGTAGAAGGATTCATCAAGATCGTCTATGACCTTCTCAAGGACAAGCTCAACATCGCGAAGATCACATTCGTGAGCGGCGTCAACACGGCATCTGCAGAATTCCCCGTATCCGGCACCATAGACCGCTGCCCTCTCTGCGGCATCGCAATGGTGGACGGCGTATGCCCCAAGTGCGGATACAAAGAGAAGAAGTAATCCTTCTCCCTGCGCAAGCCCCTCCGGCTGCCCCATCCCGCAGCCCCAAGGCTGCACCCAGTAACACAGCGAACAATTGACACCATAAAGACTTGACACCGGTGCGGAGCCCCCTTCGGAGCTCCGCACTGCGTCTTATAAGAAACATCCCGGAACGCATATGTCCCGGGATATGTTTAAATCATGCTGTTTTGTCTGTCTCCGGCGCATCCTCTGCAGGTGTGTCCTGCGTTGCATCCTGCCCCGTGTCTGAAGGCTCTGCATCCTGCCCCGTGTCTGAAGGCTCTGCATCCTGCCCCGTGTCTGAAGGCTCTGCATCCTGCCCCGTGTCTGAAGCCTCTGCATCCTGCTGTTCCTGTGTGCTTTCCGGAAACTCCTGCGGAGCGCCTTCCGCTCCCGGAGATGTATCCGGAGGATCTGTGGCAGAGGGAGAGGAGCCGCCCTGGGCCATATATGCTGGGTCATACATGCCGTACGGGCCTTCTGTGGGATTATGCTCTTCCGTCTCCGGAATCTTCCTGCGCCGCTCGCCGTACTTGTTGATGATGAAGATTCCCACGCACACAAGCACAAGTGCTACGAGGGTCATGGGCGAGAGGAGCTGGTCTGTCTCACCGAGGATTATGGCGGAAAACAGAGCGCCGAAGAGCGGATTCGTGCTCTTGTACACGGCCACCTTGGAGACAGGGTTGTACATGATTAAGAAGCCCTGCAGTGTAAAGGCGCATGCGGATATGAATGCGAGATATATGAGCATGAAGACAGCGCCCACAGATACCGTGCCAAGTGTCCCGCCTGCGGCTCCGCCAATTGCCATTAATATAATGCCGCCCAAAAGGAACTGGTATCCGGACAAAACGGCCGGATCTTCCTTCTTGGAGAATATCTTCACAAAGCCTGCGGCTATGGCCCCGGCAAGGCCTGAGAAGATAATGAAGCCTTCGCCGGTCAGGGTAAAGTCGAAGGTAAACTCCCCGCCGAGGTTTATGAGTATCACTCCGCCGAACCCAAGCACGCATCCTGCGAGCTTTATGAGGTTGAACTTCTCCGTGCGGAACAGGAAGCAGGCCGCAAGGATGGTGAAGAACACGCCCAGGCCGTTCAGTACGGAGGACTTCACGCCGGATATGTTGCTAAGGCCTATGTAGAAGAATATGTACTGCGCAACCGTCTGGAAGACGGACAGCACACCCACACGCCACAGATTCCTGGCTTTCGGATACACAAACCGCCTGCGTATTATGCTGTACACGCAGATAACCATGACGCCCGCGAGTGCAAAGCGCATGCCGGCAAAGAGCAGGAGCGATGACCAGGACGAGGAGTCTATGCCGAACAGATTGTACCCAATCTTCACGCACGGAAAAGCGCTGCCCCACAGAAGGCAGCATATGATGGCTCCCACGCATACGACCCATCCTTTGGAGAAGAAGGCCTGCTGTGTTAACTTTTCTTTTTCCGTCTCGCTCATATGCCCGTATTATATAATATGTAAAGGGCTCTTGGCAAACTATAACTGCATTACCGCCCGCAAAGCACCCAAAATTAAACATCCTCACGCATACTGCGCATTATCTCACACAGCCCCGTTATGGCTGTGCAGAAGGGCCCCTTAAGCTACAATTGCTGCAGAAAAAGAGGCATTGAGTATATATGCGGGTTATATGCATATGCATACAAACAAGTATCATTTTAGAGCCAGAATTGTAAAAATTTGGTGATAAAATTTAAAAAATAGCAATATATGTGCAAATATGAGGGGATATTCAAGAAGTGTGTGTTTTCTGAAATGATAGCAGGAGACGCACCAA